>CAJLTZ010000006.1 GCA_905209725.1 uncultured Muribaculaceae bacterium | reverse complement strand
ATACGCAAGCGTTTTGCCTGGTATGTGCAGATTGATTTTAGGATTTCGGCCAGCAGAGGACTTTTTCAGTGCCCTCCCTTTTGGAGGCGCTTTTTTTGAGATTATTTGGGGCGCGTGAGAAAAAATTCGTATATTTGCAGTCGGAAAATCGAAACCTTGAACACCATGAAATCCGGGAAATCCGTAAAGAGCAAATATCTTATCATATTGGCCCACATCGCCGCGTTAGTAACTGTGACGGCGTGGGGCACATCCTTTCTGAGCACTAAAGTCTTGATGATAGATGGCGGTTTCACTCCGGTCGAGGTCTATGTGTATCGCTTTTCACTTGCCTATTTAGTGCTGTTGCTATTCACCCTTAAGCATTTGCGCACCCACACATGGCGCGATGAACTGACGCTTGCCCTCTGCGGCATCTGCAACGGTTCCCTATATTTCCTGGCTGAAAATTACGCACTGCAGCTTACTACCACAGCCAACGTATCGCTTCTTTCATCTATGTCGCCTATCTTCACCACGCTGCTGATGGCGGTGGTGTTCCGACAGCGGTTGAGTCCGGGCGTGGCGCTCGGTTCGCTGATAGCCTTCGCCGGCGTGGGATGCATTATCTTCAGTCATGGCGACTCATTCGAAATCAAACCTGCGGGCGACCTTCTGGCTCTTTCCACGGCTATGGCTTGGGCCATATATTCAATCGCCGTGAAACGACTACTACCCATTTACAGCAGTCTTTTCATCACGCGAAAACTCTTCTTTTACGGCGTACTTACTGCAATTCCAATACTTCTTTTCCAACAAGAACCGCTACATATCGCCGAACTCTTCAGTTTCGCCGAGCCGAAATATTTCATCAATATGATGTTCCTTGTGGTGTTCTGCTCGCTGGTAGCTTTCCTGCTCTGGAATGAAGTGATGAAATGCCTTGGCCCGGTAACGGCTAACAATTATTTATACATGCAGCCACTCGTCACTATGGTAGCCGCCTATCTGCTTTTCGGCGAACCCGTGTATATGCTTGGATATGTGGGCTGCATATTGATTGTAGGTGGCCTTGTAATCGCAGACAAACTTAAAATTGGCAAAGACCGGCTAAGCCGCGAATAGGCGGATTGTAAACCAAAAGCAGTGAATAAGTGTTAATAAGTAAAGAAAGCCAAATGTGTATTTCATGTTGCGCATATGGCCGTCTGAGTATTTACGATTTAACACTTTTAAACTATGAAAAAGATTTATGCACTTCTTGGTGCTGTAGCCATTCTCTTTGGCGCGGCTGTGCCGACGCAGGCTAAGGATTACAACCGGATTGGTGTAACTTATGAGGGCGAGATGGTGGATGGAGATGGCCATGACTTTAACCTTAATGGATTTGGTTTGGGTTATATCCATGGCTTTGGTCTCTCAAATAGAGTCCCTGTTTATCTGGAAACCGGACTGAAATTCGCAACAGGCTGGGGCACAAAGCATGATGTGGATTACACGCTGCTTAATCTGCAGATTCCTCTCAATGTGGCGTACCGTGTTCAACTTCCCAGACACGCTATGTCGCTTGTGCCATATGCAGGCTTCAACTTCAAGTTCAACTGCTATTATAACGGCGAATACAAAGACCACGATTACAATCTCTTCGATGATCCCTATGATGCAAACGTGTTCCAGTTGGGCTGGCACATCGGCCTTGGCTTCAACTATTCTGCCTTCTATGCCGGAATGAGTTTCGGCACCGACTTCATGCGTCTTGCCCATGGTCAGCACACGATGACATTCAATATCGGTGTCGGCTATAACTTCTGATATATTGCAGTTCCTCCTGTTAATATAGCAGGCGATCAAAATTACAAGAATACCTCATCATTATAAATAAGCGGAGGCTATGCCGAATTGTCGGTGTAGCCTCCGTGAGTTATTTGATTTGATATATGTGATGTGCCTCTTGGTTCAGTGAGCCATGTTTGCGTAGCAAGAAGTTCAGAATATAAGAGTTACAAGCATGTATAGGATGTGGGCCACGATAGCGGCGGCGAAGCCTCCTATAGTGTGCGCGAGAATTGCTTTGGGAGTAAGCGTGCGGTAGCCGAGGGAGTCAAGCATAGCGGTGTGAGTGCTCAGATATCCACTCCAGCACATTCCGATGGCGCAGAACACTGCGATTGCGTTGCCGTCAACCCATCCTGAAGTGATGAAATTTGGCACGAGGCTCAGCGCAGCTCCCACAGCGCCCAAGGCTGTAATGGGGAATGCCACAAGATGCGGGTCGTTGAAGCCGAAAAGCCATTTGAAGATGAAGTCCACCTTTCCGGCAAGCCAGGGAAGAAGTTCCACACCCTCATATGCCGCGCCGGTGTATTCACCTGACGGAGATGCTCCGAATGTGAGAATCATTACGAGGGTGGAGATAATAAGCACGCCGGGGATGATGGCGATACCCACGTCGACACCTGTGCGGCCACCGTCGAGCAGCGCGTTGAGCACGCGGATGAAGCCCGACTGGCCGCTGTCTTTCTTCTCCTCCTCCTTGATGGCTTCAGCCTCAACCACAACCTCTGTGGCATACTGCGGATAACTTTTCACCACGAATCGCTGCATCAAGCGAGTGGACACGATGCAGCCGCAGAATGCGCCTGCAAGGCCTACCACCGGTTCCCAGAAGTATCCTTGACCAATCATGAATACCATCACCAGCAGACCCATGCCGAAGGCGGTGCCGAAATTGGTGAGGGAGATAAACTGATATTTCTTGAAATATTGGGCGAAGCGCTTGTCATTGGCAAGCGATATAATTGCGGGGTTGTCGCTGAGGAATGTCATCACGGCGCCAAGCGAGGCAACGCCGGGAAGATTAAAGAGCGGCTTCATGAGTGGACGCAAGATGCGTTCCAGAAGTTTCACCACTCCGAATTCCACGAATATGCGGCCCAGCGCGCCGGTAATCACACAGATGCCCATAAGATAGAACACTGTGTTGATAAGCAGATCGTGGGCGGTGTGCATCACGGTGTTGAGCATATTGGCGGTGCCCATCCGGCTTCCAAGATACCAGAATAGTCCACCCACTATCAAAAGGCATGGAATTCCAGGAGGAAGAATGCGGCTCAGCAGGCTTCGTTTTTTTTCGGGTTGAGCGAGTGTGGCGGTTTCTGCATTGATGGCCTCTGAAATCTTTTTGCCACCGACGCCATCCGCTGTCCCTGAAATCGCGGGGGATTCATTAAGCTCTTCCGGGTCGGGACGATTGTCGGAAGTAATCGGTTCCATCACTTCGGATTCTTGATTTATGTGCATTGTTAAAGTCAGTGTTTGCGGTTAAGAGAGAATATGTTCATGTCCCAGGTGATGCCGAAATCGAGCAAGCATGTGTTGTGCTGCATCACATCGGCACTGTTGGCATTATGTCCCCAGGAATAATAGAAATTTCCATGCAGACGCAGTGAGGTGCGTTTCTTTAGCAGCGGGAAGAACTCCACACCGGCGCCGGCCATTTTGAGTTCGGTGCCATTGGCCACGGTGAAATCCTTCGTGGTGCCGCTTTTGTTTACGTCGTATGTGAATTTGCCATGCACTCTCCAGCGCGGGGCGGGGGTATAGGCAAGGTCTGCCATTATGGAACAATCCTTGAAAAGAAATGTCTGCCCGCTGGCGGCACGGTTCATCAGATCTAATTCCAGCCGTACGGGGCCGAAATCGAATCGGTTGCCCAATGCCAGATAATTGATGAATTTACCCGGGAGATATTCAAAGAGATTGGCCGAGTAAAGGGCCGAGAAGCAACCGTGCTGGCCGGTCCACATAAGATTGTAGCCATACATTGTCTTGTTTTCCTTCGTATAGAAGGGGCTTTGCACGGCCTGTATGCTCAGCATATCGTTGGCAGTTACGTTATATCCCACACTCACTCCCAGCTCGTAGCAATTGATATTGTTCCAGAACACGCTTCCGCTGTAAATGTCGATAGGGGCGCGGTCGTATTCAAATCCTCCGATTTTCACCACCTCCTTGCCGGCTGAGAAACTCCATCCTTTGAGTCGGTATTGCAGGTAAATCCAGTCGGTGGCATCGAAAAGATTGTCAATGCCGGGCTTGTAGATTCTCTGGCGCCAGGAATAGGTGAGATCCGGCACAATGGAACCATCTATGCGAAAATTTAGATACTTGGGGGTAAAGCCGGAGTTCGATTTTACGGTGTGGCCATCATCATTCCAGTCCTGCTGGAAATCTATACGTGCTTCTGCGGAAATATTGAGAAGATCTCCGTTTTCATACTCCGTTTCGGCTGCATTTGCCTGTGAACTGATTGCAGTTGTGAGTAAAACTGCTGCTAATGTTAGGTTAGTTTTCACTATGAGTGATTCTTTGCTTTGTTTCGGTATCAGATAAGGTAAGTATGACACCGAAATTATTTAATGTATTGATTAGTCAAAGCATCTTTTGGCGTCTTTTCGGCGCTTTGTGCGACTCTGATCAGTCACGATGCCCGCATCGCTCCTTCTCAGACTCACACAAATCACTCGAAAATACACTCAAAATATGCATTAACTAATTTGCGGGTCATACTTAGTGCAAATTTAAGTGAAAATTTATAACCATACAACATTACTGCTCAAAAAGCAGTGTTAAAAAAATGGCTGCGTCGTAAAAACGCAGCCACTCCAAGTATTTCGAGTTTCTTATTGTCCTGATAATAGGATTATTGCATTTAGATTTCGCAAATTCAACTTATCGTTTATCGTTTAGGAGTTTAATGTGGATATTGTCGCATTGTGCATTGACTTCACAACTCTCCACTCTCAACTCTCAACTTCAAGTTGAGCTTGCGCAATTTGACTTATTTCACCATTACCTTGAAGGTCTTGCCTGCAGCACGCACGATGTAGAGGCCGGATGCAAGGCCGGTGGTGGAAGCACGACGGCCGTCGAGAGTATATACCTCAGCGTTGTCGGACCCCTTGACGATTACCTCGCCATTGCCGCCGTATACGCTTACTGCATTCTCTGAATCAATCACGTTCTGCACACCGGATTTCTTCAATGACTTCTGAGCGGCATTTACGATTTCACCTGTTATGGCATTTGTAACGATAGCCACAACACGCATGTCGTCGCCCTTCACATTCTTAACAGCGATATTTTCCCAACTATTGAGAGGATTATTGGCTTCAATCTTGTTGGGGAAAGAGTTGCCGGGGTATTTGTCGATGTAGCGGGCCACGTCGTTGTACATATATCCTTCAATTTTTTGATCCTTGTTTTCAAATCCGCCCATCTTTCCATTAGCACCTCCGGCATATGCGTTTTGCTGCGTGTAGGGCCCTACATTGTCTTCCAGCACTACGTATGTGATATTGTGGGGTATCTCAGTGTTTACGCTGAAAGTGGTGTTGGTTTCAACATATATCTCATTATTATTTCCGGAGCCTGCAGCCTCGGCGAATTCAACCTTGCAATAGGATTCATCGCCGAAGAGAGCCATGACGTCATCGAGATATTTGCCCATTTTGTCATAGTAATTCCGATAGGCACCGCCGGAAATCATGCGGTTAAAGATGTAATATGGAACGCTTCCCGTAAATTGCATTGCTGTATACCAGTCTGAATATGACTGACATGCCATTTGATCGTTGTAATGCACTGCAATCGGGATGATTCGGTCGGGATAATTCTCATTCGCCATCTCTGTAAGCACAATAGCATAAGGACACCACATACACCATGTGCCGGTAGCATCTTCCATCACAGTCACACGCTTGAAGCCTTCCGCATAGCAGGTAAGTATTGCAGATGTGCTCTTTACAGAGTAAACATTATCCTTGCCATTAACCTTGGTAATGGTAGAGGTAAGATTTCCAAGATATGCGGTTTCGCTTGTGAAAGGCACGGTGATAACCGTGTTCATACCGTTCTCGAGTGCCTTGTCAAGTTTAATCTCCTGTGTGGATGTGGCATTTGTCAAGGCAGTCTCAATAGTCACGCTTTCAATGGCGTTTGAACCACGGTTGGCTACAGTGAGTTTATACTCACTCTTCTCACCCGGTTTGATTTGCGGAAGCTCGATGGCAGAGGGAGTTGCCATGTCCACCGGAAGGTTGTCACCCTCGATAATCAGCTGTATACAGATCGAACCATACATACTGGAGAATCCGCCGCCGTCAGCGAAATTTGCCGGAAATGCTTTTCCAGTGCCAAGTCCTGCAATACCATTGTTTACAGTTTCGGGAGTAGGCATTCCGTCCACCACAATGTAATAACACTCTGAGGCAGGAACGCGGAAATAGAAGCCGCCATATATGCTTTCGGGATTCTCCGGAATTTCATACGGAGTCTCAAACATAATGGTGTTCCATGCATGTGCGGTTGTGCTGAGTTTGGCGTCTACCTGAGTAATGCGTTCTTTTAAATCTTTTGTAAGCCACGCGGAAATATTTACACATGGATTGCCGCCATTGTTGTTGGTCGGAGATGCAATTTTGATACCTACAATCTTGGAACCGACAAGACTTCTGAGGTCTGATGCGCGGAATTCCTGACCGATATATACAATCGACTTGTTGAGTTGGGCGTTTGTCAGATAGAGACCGCCGTCGGCGGGCTCTCCGCAATATCCCATAGTATATGTTCCTGCGCGCGTTGCCGCCTTTTGGGGCACTGCGAGCGATGTATTTGGAGTCAGAGCATCGGATACGGTGAATCTGCCGTCAGGGCTGAGTGTGCCTCTCTCCGCCGGAACTGCCATTGCGCCTGCTGCAAGCAATGCTGCG
Organism: uncultured Muribaculaceae bacterium; assembly: GCA_905209725.1. Lineage (GTDB taxonomy): Bacteria > Bacteroidota > Bacteroidia > Bacteroidales > Muribaculaceae > Lepagella. Next base: position 38,295 of record CAJLTZ010000006.1, on the reverse strand, counting down.
CCTGCAAGAGCCAGAATACTTCTTTTCATGATATTCCTGTTTATTGTTAATTTATTTTACATAAATCTTACCGTTCTTATTCGTGCATCCAGCTACGCTATAAGCGTAGATGCCGGCCGGAAGATTGGCTGTGGAAACACTACCGTTCCCCTCGGCATTGGCAATGAGCACAGCACGTCCCTGAAGGTCGTAGAGAGTGATAGTGGCAGCCCCGTCAAGGTTGTATACAAGCATGCCATTCTCAAATGTGAGGTCGGCATCCTTTGCAATCATCGACACGCCATTGGTATTGTCATTCACCACGATGATGTATTCCTGGCTTGTCTCAGGCTTGCCGCTTACATTAATTGTAAGGGTTCCGACAAGATACTCGATATCGTTAGGGCAGAACACCTCAATGTCAAGATTAAAGGGCTCATTGGCTTTGACAGAAAGCCCCGCTTTTGTCACCTTATAATCAGCATTAAACATTCCGCCTACAGTTTCACATTGACCGCCTGCGCAAATCTGGAATCCATCCTTCCCATTCGCTGCTAATGTCGCGTCGATTGTGGTGGTTTCCGAACTTGTCACGTAGATGTCGCAGTTGAACATATTAAAAGGTTGAACGTCCGTGTAGTGGATTGACTCCCCGGGGGCGGCAGCCTTTTTGTCTGCACCCCATGTTAGCGAGAGGGTCTGCGCCTGAGCGCCGATGGCTGCGAAGAGCGCAGCCGCAAGTAAAAGTCTCTTCATATCATTTAGTTTTATTTGTTACAAATTTCCAATTCCTAATCACCAATTTCCGATTGTGGAATCACCGGCTTGCGCACCACATTAAGCACGCCACTGCCGTCGAACACGATTGCTACAACTGCAAGGTTTTCCACCTGCCAGTGCTCCTGACCGTTCCATACAGCCTCCATGCTGGTCTCTACAGTCTGCTCGATTCCGGCCTTGAAATCCACTGCATATCCGTTCAGATCATACGCCATGCCGCGGAACACATTGTTGTGCACATAGTTATTGTCGGTAGTGCCATTCTCAAGTCGCTGCTGCGCCACAATGCCGCTTTCCACCACCCAGAACTGCACCTTGGCATTTCTGTCGGAGCTGCTCATCACATCGGCCTTCATACTGATAGTGCCAACCTTGGGATCCGATTTGTCTGCCTCGAATCCTACGGTAAGGTTAATATTCACATCCGTTGGGGTCTCAAGTGCTGTGCGCACTTGTCCGGCCCACTGGAAGCGGTCGGTGGCCTTTTGCATATTCACCGAGCCCATAGGCCATTCCTTGATGCCGTAGGTAGACATGATGGTATTGCCCTCCTCGGTCATCAGTCCGATTCGTCCAGAGGGAAAGTCGGTATATTGCTTTGACAGTCCCAATCCACCGCAATGGATGCTGACAGCAATCACCTTGTCGTTGCCATATTGCGCTTCGAGCTGCTCGATGATATGATGTGCATCGGGACAATTTGAACAGAACTGACCTGTGAAATCCTCGATAAGGACATTGCGCTCCGCTTTGAGTTCACCGAGATAGATATAGCGGTCGCCCTCCTTCACATCATCGCATGCTGTGAAAGCCAACCCCGTGGCTATTACCGCGGCTGTGGCCAATGTGGCCTTGAATATAGTTTTCATCATATGATTTTTCTATGAAGGAAGATTTTAGAAATTATAACTATAGGCAATCTGGAAGCCGTGCATTGCCGGCACCTCGCGGCATACACCGCCCGAGCAGTTGAAGCCCTTGCGCGTGCGTCCGTAGGACACCATCAGACGGTTGCTGCGGTAAGTACCCGTGAGACCGAACATATAATAATGAGTACCGGTGTCGCCACAGTTCCACATATCGCTCACGCTGAGCATGAGCCAGGGAGTCCAGCTTACCTCCACCAGGCCATAGGCCCAGTCTTTCTGGTCCTGGTTGCTGAATAGATACTGGAGTTCGCCGCGCACTGTCCATTTGCGGTTGATACGGTATTTCGCGTCAGCCACAAGCACATTGGCATGGATATACTTCTCATCCTTCTCCACAATCTTCAGCACATTATTGTTGAAGAACTGGTTCATATACATAAAAGTCATCTGGAAATCCTTGGTGAATTTCTTTTCCACCTGCACGTTGACATCGAAATAGTTGGCCTGACCCATCTGGAAATATGGGAAAGCGCCACCCTTGGGAAGGCTTGCGCCGTCAGTTCCCATCGGTGTGCCGTTGATACCCTCGGGCTCCGGTCCCTTGGCGAGGCTGCTGATGTAGCTGGCGTTAATGGTAAGTTTAGTGCCGTATTTGCCGCCTAACGGAGTCTTGCGCTTGAAATTATAGGAGAAAGATCCCTGGAAAGCCCATTCGCCGGGAGCGTTCTGGGTAGCATAGGGATACATGGCAGCCAATGAGTAGGTGTGCTGATAAGTGAATGCTGGCATATTGTTGATGAATGCCGATACTCCGCTCATGTCGCGCTGAGAGCGATAACTCATATTTTCGCTGCGCTTGGCCTGCACATATGCGCTCCAACCCTTCTGCGAATAGCTCACGCTCAGCATTTCGGCATGTCCGTCGCCGTAGGTGTAGTTATTGTCGAAAGAGGGATCCTGGCCCTTCCATGCATATTCGGCAAGTACGTTCCATCCGTGGCTGGAGAATGTGCTCCGCACGTCAAATGCGTTCACGAATTTAGGCACGTTAAGCATATATCTTGTTCCTGGCACATCAATTCCGGGATTGTCCTCATGCTTGAGCGCCCAGGAGCCTCCGATCATCCAGTTGGCGTTATGACGCTGTAAGGCCGGGATGTATTGCTCCATATAGAGTTCGGCATTGGCGCCATACACCTGGCTGTGTTTGCTCCAGTCCCAATATCGGCGCTGCACGCCGCCGAGAAGTGTGAGTCTCAGGCCCTTTACTGCCGTAATGTTAAGTCGTCCTCCTCTGATGGCATTGTCGATGCCCAGAGAGCGCTCCTCATATGTGCGCAGGATGAACCCGCTGCCAAACTGCTCGTAGAAGTCGCCCGCAGTGAGTTCGAAGCCCTTGTATTTGCCCTTCACCCAGACATTGCTCAGACCCCAGCCTGCGAAATCATTCTCATAGCCCGGAAGAGGCCATTTCATGAATTCAGCACGTAAGCCTGCATCAACATATTTGCTCGCCAGATTCACGTCGGCGTAGGTGTTGAAGAGAATCTTATGATCATAGGTGCCGGTATTGATTTCATCGTCCACCTCCGGAAATACAATGTCGGCCTGCACCGAACCGTGCACCGCCACCTTCTTCTCGGCCATGGCGGCCGGTGAAAGAAGCGCCGCACCGACTATCAATATTCCGGCTGTTTTCAGTCGTTTCATTCTGATGTCAGTTTGTTTATAGTGTATGATCTGATGTCAGTTAGTTTAGAAATGTAAGTGCATATTATTTGGCTTCGGCATTGAGCTTGCGGATGAGCTCGATGAGATGCTCCTCGCTACCCTCTGTGTAGCCCTGATGCGACTCCACGATATTTCCTTTGCCATCCACCACCACTGTGTGAGGCACATTCTGCACGCCCATGGCACGTTTGAAGTCGCCGTTAGGGTCGAGAAGCACTTCATATTCCCAGCCGCTGGCATCTACCACCGGTTTCACTTTCGTCACATTCTGAGCCTCGTCGATGGATACGGCAATAAGTTTCATGCCGGTCTCATCCTGCCAGTCCTGATAATATTCATTGATGGCCTTCAACTCGCGGCGGCAGGGTTTGCACCATGTGGCCCAGAAACTGATGATGAAGGGCTTGCCGTCGTTCTGAAGAGTAGATGTGTCTACCACTTTGCCGTTCAGATCTTTCAGCTGTACTGAAGGAAGCTGTGCGTCGGCTCCGAATGCACTCCCGAGCAGAATCGCTACAAGAGCAATGATTTTAGAAAGTGTTTTCATGTTATTGCGGTTTTTAATGTTTTTTATTTTGTTTTTTACTCTCGTTTATTTGCGGCTTTCACAATTGGTGAAAAATTGAAAAACCGGTCGCTTTCCATCTTAGACCAAACATGTTGGCGTTTGTAAAAAGCATTCAGCGGATAAAATTAATTCTAAACTCGTAAATATCCAAATTTCCACCCTTTTTTTATCGATTTATTTTATTAATTTTGTGTCGGCATCCCTGCAAAGGATGATAGTAAATCGCCCGCAGAGGATTGAAAATCGCAAATAAAATGACCCATATGCAGCCACATATAGTTACACTTCCGCGTCATCTTGACCCCCGGGGAAATCTTTCGGTGATTGAGGAATTCAAGGAGGTGCCCTTCCGCATAGAGCGATGTTATTGGATCTATGACGTGCCCGGCGGCGACGGCCGCGAGGGACATGCCTACAGGCAGAATGAAGAATTGATTGTGGCGCTTTCGGGATCTTTTGAGGTGTGCGTGTCCACGCCTGAGGGGGAGGAGTCGGTATTCCGCCTCAGCCGATGCTATGAGGGCCTCTATGTGCCTGCCGGCACATGGCGTGAGATCCGCGATTTTTCCACCAACTCTGTGGCTCTCGTGCTCGCCTCCCGTCCTTACGACGAGGAGGACTATGTTTTCTCTAAAAATGATAGCGATGCGTAAGAACACCGTATACGACTGCTCCCTTATCGAGCTCCCGCGCCACGACAGCCCGCGTCTCGGCAATCTTTCCGTGGTGGAGAGTGGAGTCACGCTCCCTTTCCCCCTGAAACGCGTGTTCCATATATATGATGTGCCTGGAGGGGAGAGCCGAGGAGGCCATGCGCATATCGCCGTCTATGAATTCATAGTTGCAGCCACGGGGAGCTTCACTGTGACGCTCGACGACGGTAAGGCTCGCCGCACCGTGATGCTCAACCGCCCCTACATGGGCTTGCTTGTGGTGCCGGGCATATGGCTCACACTTGAGGATTTCTCCGGCGGAGCAATCGCGCTGGTGATGACCTCCGACACTTTCGACCCCGCCGACCATATTAAATCATATGAGAAGTTTTTGGAGATAAAGACTTCCGAAACCAAAGATAATCATGTCTGATATAAAGATACCTTATCTTGACCTGAAGGCCGTTACAGCCTCATTTGATGGTGCGCTTGAAAACGCAGCTTCATGTGTTGTTTCGTCGGGGCGCTATCTGCTTGGAGAGGAGACAAAGGCATTTGAAGAGGAATATGCTCGCTATATCGGCACGCAACATTGTGTGGCAGTGGGAAATGGACTCGACGCGTTGACCCTGATTTTCCGGGCATATGTAGAAATGGGGCTTCTGAAGCGTGGCGACGAGGTGATTTGTCCGGCAAATACATTTGTGGCGTCACTTTTGGCTGTTTCGGAAAATGGGCTGGTGCCGGTGCTTGTGGAGCCGAATATCCACACGCTTAATATCGACCCCGACCGCATCGAACAGGCCATCGGACCCCGCACCCGCGCCATCATGCTTGTGCATCTTTACGGCCGTTGCGCATATTCGGAGAAGGTCGCTGAGATTTGCCGCAAGTATAATCTTCTGCTTGTTGAGGACAATGCGCAGGCGCATGGTTGCATGTATGATAATCGCCGCACCGGTTCGCTTGGCAATGCAGCGGGTCATAGTTTTTATCCGGGAAAGAATCTTGGAGCATTGGGCGATTCCGGCGCAGTAACCACTGATGATAAGCGTCTTGCCGACATGGTGCGTTCGCTTGCCAATTATGGCAGCTCGCACAAGTATGTGTTTGATTACGTGGGCCGCAATTCTCGTATGGATGAGATTCAGGCTGCCATGCTGAGAGTGAAGTTGCCGCGTCTCGATGACGACAATCAGCGCAGGCGTGAGGTGGCGCTTAGATTTATCCGGGAAGTGAATAACCCCGGGATTTCAATGCCGGTTCTTGTAGACGAAAAGCAGCATGTGTTTCATATCTTCCCCATACTTTGCGGTGAGCGCGACAGGCTTAAGGAATATCTGGATGCGAAAGGCATTGGCACATTGATTCATTACCCCATTCCGCCTCACCGTCAGGAATGCTATAGAGATAAAGGCATTCTGAAATTTCCCGACAAACTACAAATCACAGAGCGTATCCATGAAGAGGAGTTGTCGTTGCCTTGCAATCAGACGCTTACCGATGAGGAGGTGACCTCAATCATCGCCGCATTAAATGCATTTGAATAACCATCATTAGGAATTGAATAGCAATTATTTAGGACAAGATATGTTACCCAAAGATCCATTCATGTTGATGAGTGTAGTAAACACCAAACTGCGCGACGACTATTCCAACCTTGAAGAATTGTGTGCCGCGGAAGGAATCGACGAGGCCGACCTCAAACAGCGCCTCGCCGCCGCCGGTTTCGAATACGTCCCTGCGCTCCGCGCCTTCCGGTAAATCAGTTCTTGCAATATTGCTAATTGTGCCAGTAATTTCTTGCATGTTTTTGCGTTTAATATTTGCGTCTTGGCGTCGACTTATTGAATAATTGAATCGTATATATGGAAAGAGATGCATTGAATAGGATACATTCCAGAAAGGAATTGAAGTTTTATATTGCTGCTGACAGGATGATGAACCGTGGCAAATTCAAATGGTCGTGGAAAGACCGGTTGAAGCATCTTGTTGCGCCTGATTATATATTACTCTATCTTAAGCATCTCCGATATATGCAGTATTTGACGAATAGTAAAAGTAAATCGCCGATTTGGGCTTGTCAATACTTATATCATTTCCTGAGGCATAGAAAACTTGGCTATTTCTTAGGATTCTCAATCGGATATCAATCGCTTGGATATGGAGCCAACATACCCCATTATGGAACAATAGTAGTGGGAGGGGATAGTCGAATAGGCAACTATTCTGTAGTCCATTCTTCAACATGTGTTACTGGTCAAGGAAATGTGATTGGCAATGCAGCCTATATAGCCACGGGTGCAAAAATAATCTCAAGTATAAAAGTTGGTGACAATGTGCGCTTTGCAGCCAATTCAGTTACGAATAAGGATATGCCTGGAGACAGCATAGTGGCAGGAGTGCCATCTAAAGTAGTCAAATCGGCCATCCCCTGGTATTTGCGCGATGGCCAACAATTCACCGACAGATATAATGCCTGCGAGGCTCTCCGCAAAGAGATGTTTGGCTAATTGCCAACATTATTGTTTGCGGCCGAGGAGGTATAGGGGGCAATAGGTGAGAGTGCGGAGATGAGACATCGCGCTAAGCGGAAGGCCTGTGTCGGGCGCCGATCCCGCCACTCCCGTATGCTTCAGATGCATCAGCATCTCCCTCGCACTCCGGAATTCAACACGGATAATATCCTCCTCAACCATGACATCTGCAAAATCCCTTTCCAGCCATTCCCTCAGACTCTCCGCCTTCGGATAGATCAATGGCGATGGACGCAACTCATTCAATTCTGCCATGTTTCCCGGCGTAAATGTAGAGGCTGCGAAAATTCCACCCTCATTCAGCATCCGGCTACAATTGTGCAGGAATCGGGGCAGGTCGCTAAACCATTGAATGGCAGAGGCCGACAAAATGCAGTCGAACTTCTTCTTACCTGCATTCTCCTCCAGCCAGCGCTCCGCATCCCCCTTCACATAACGTTCTTCAGCGCAAATCCCGAAAGGTCCGCACTCCGCAATGTCGATGAACACAGCCTCCGAAGGTTCCAGAATAGCCTTATACTCACGGGTGAAAAGTCCCGACCCGCAACCAATCTCAAGCACCCTTCCACCCTTTTCCGGCGTATAATCAGCAAGCATCAGCGCCAGTCGCGCTGCCGCACTATGCTGTGCAATGGCATGGGTATCGTACGACCCCCAAGCCTTCGAGAAACGTTCCGATACCTTACGAGTGTCAGGAATCACACTGCGGCTGATGAGATCAAGCGGGTAATAATGTGCCCCATCGAGACTGACAATCTCGGTTTCGCACTCCCCCTCCCAATAGCGTTTCATCGACTCGTAGGGGAAAATCCTGTCACCCTTGCTCAGATAAGCCCTTACCCAGGGGAGGCGAGCCGCCTCACGCATCTCTATTACGCCAGCTAATTTTTCAGAATCTTTTCGTGCAGCCTCTGAAATCGCATAAAGCTGATTGCGAAGCGACTCAATATCATCAGGCTCCGAATCCGCATCCTCGAAAAATCTCAGGAATGTTTCCTTATCAGGCATCATCCTCAGACGGAACTTTTTCAGGTTACGTTCATCGAGACCCCTGGCAGTTCCTGAATAGATATCCTCGGGAATGCCATATAGGTTGCTTACCGGCTGCGGCGTACCATTCAGTGCGAACGCTTGGGTGATTCGCTCCGCAGGAAGAACCATCTCCGCGCAGAAAATGCCTAACGACCACGCGAACAGATATATGGTATAATACTCATTCAGGAAAGAAGGGTCAACACCCAGATTGTCATAATCATATGCTACGAGCAGGTCCCATCCCTCGCGGCGCATGGCCTCATAATCATGGGGCTGTGTGCTCCATCCTGCAAACACCAATATCAACCGCGTATTTCCCTCCTCTTTCTGAAGATATTTAAATTTCATTTCACAATCAACGCTTTATCAGTTGTCCTCATTGAAAATGTGTCTGACCACATCAGCCGTCTTCACCAGATCCTCATCGTGCAGTGCAGCGTTCAGTGAAAAGCGGATTCTCTCAGTGCCTCGTGCCACGGTAGGGTGGCGGATAGGCAACGCCGCAATCCCGGCCTCTTCCAACGCATGGCAAATCTGGAAGCAGCGCGCAGTGTCTCCCACAATCAGAGGCACAATCTGCGACTCGCCCGGAATCTCCTTCCCGGTGGCGTCTGCCAATAATTCCTTGAATCGGCGGGAAAGATGCGCCAACCGTTCCCTTTCCTCCCTCATCCCCAATATTGCCTCAAGCATTGTCAGCGACCATGCAGCCTGCAGCGGAGGAAGCGATGTGGAGAAAATCAGACTTCGCGACGCATTGATTAGATATGATTTCATCATCGGTGAAGTCACAGCGAATGCACCTGCCGAAGCGCCGGCCTTACCCAATGTGCACATTATGATATCCACTTCATCGATCACCTCCCATTCCTCGCACAGACCAAGCCCCTGCTCACCGCGGACTCCATATCCGTGCGCTTCATCTATATAAAGGATAATCTGAGGATACTCCTTTTTAAGTGCCACAAGTTGTTCGATGGGTGCAAGGTCGCCATCCATGCTATAGATTGACTCCGCGAGTACCACAATTCTTTCATATTCCTTACCCTTTCTATCGATAAGTTTGCGCAGGGATGAGATGTCATTATGACGCCAGCGCTCAAACTCGCAGCCGCGCTGCGTGAGCCCGTCAATCATCGAGGCGTGCACCATCTTATCGGCAAGGAAAAGAGTTCCGGGCACAGCGAGTGCGCCGACTATTCCGGTGTTGGCATGCCAGCCGGAATTGAACAGCAGGGCAGGGCGGCCATAGAGTTGTTCGAGCCTATTCTCGAGAGCCTTGAACGCACCCTGATGCTGCGCCAGAAGTCTTGATGCCGAAGCCGACATCGGAAATCTGCCATAGCGCTTCAGAAAACCATCCATGAATTCCCCCTGACGCTCTGCAAGACCCAGATAGTCATTGCTTACCATATCCACAAAGCCGCCATCGGCGCGGTGGTGTGGAATCACCCGCAGCCGTCCCTCGTCGCGGTACTCCTCCAGGCGACGACCATACTCCTGCAAAGGATCATTCTCCATACATCTCCTCCAATATGGCAATCAGTTCCTGGCACAGTTTCACCACCTGCTCGTCGCTCACGGCAAGGTAGGGGGGCATGATATATGCGTTGTGGCCGAAGGGACGGATCCATACTCCTCGTTTCACGCAATGTTTCTGGAATTCGCCCGTGTCCACTATTGGTTTCACCTGTATTACGCCGATACCGCCCAGTACCCTTACATCATCCACAAAACCGAGTTCGCGGGCCGGTGCCAATTCCCTCTCCATGATTGCCTCAATCTCCTTCACGCGTTTCTGCCAGTCCTGCGAAAGCAGCAACTTTGTGGAGGCCACGGCTATGGCGCAGGCAAGGGGATTGCCCATGAAAGTAGGACCATGCATCATGCAACCGCTCTGCGAAGCCGAGATGCGGTCGGCCACTTCGGCTGTGGTGGCCACAGCCGCGAAGGTCATATATCCCCCGGTGATTGCCTTGCCTATCAGCATTATGTCGGGTTGGACGCCGGCATGTTCCCATGCGAAGAGACGCCCTGTGCGGCCGAAGCCCGTGGCTATTTCATCGAAAATCAGAAGTATGCCATATTTGTCGCACTCTTTGCGTAATTCCCTCAGATACTGTGGATGATAGAATCTCATGCCTCCGGCGCCCTGCACAATCGGTTCGAGGATTACAGCCGCCAGGCTCTTGTGATGCTCCTCGATAAGTCGGCGCATTGGAGTGAAATCCTCCGGATTCCATTCGTTGTGGAATCCGCATTGCGGAGCAGGAGCGAAAAACCTTACAGGGAGAGCCTTGCCGAAAGCCCCGTGCATGCCAGTCACTGGGTCGCACACCGACATTGCGTTCCATGTGTCGCCGTGGTAGCCGTTGCGGATGGTGGCGAAATCCGTCTTAGCCGGGTCGTTGCAGGCCTGCACAGCCATCTTCATCGCCACCTCTGTGGCCACAGAACCCGAGTCGGCATAGAAAATATGATTCATCTTCGGCGGCAGGATGGAGAGCAGGAGTTTGCCGAGTTCAATTGCCGGTTCATGAGAAAGTCCGCCAAACATCACATGCGACATGCGGTCGAGTTGGGCGCGGGCCGCCTCGTTGAGCACCGGATGATTGTAGCCGTGAATCACGCACCACCATGACGACATGCCGTCGATAAGCGTGGTGCCATCCTCGAGATAAATCTCCGCCCCACGGGCGCTCTTCACCTTATATGTGGGTAGCGGATTGTGAGTACTCGTATAGGGATGCCACAGATGGTCCCGGTCGAAACTATCCACATTCGGATTTGTCAGGTCTTTATCCTTTTCGTTTTCAGGTATCATATCAAGTCAAATTTTCACTCTCCACAAATCACCCTTCATTCATCCCCCACTTATTACCGATTACTTCTAACTTATAACTTATCTTACGCCGGATCCACATCGTATTGAATCTGGGTGGCTTTCATTTCCGGGCGGGCGGCAAGGCTTTCATAGATGGCCCTCAGGAGATTCTTCACCTTCTTCATCGAGGCTCCGCTCTCCACCTTCAGCATTATCTGCTGCACATACCAGAGATTTACCCTCGACACAAATGGTTTCTCAGGTCCGAGCACTCGTGCGCCTAAAGTGTTTCGCAAAGCCAAAGCGAAAGTCACGGCGGCCGCATCAGCAAGCCGGGAATCCTTATTGCGGACGAAGATATTGATCACCTTTGTGAAAGGCGGATAACCATATTTCTCCCTTTCGACAATCTCCATCTCATAGAATCCCGTGTAATCATGCTCGCGCACTTTTGCAAGCACAGGGTCGTCGGCGCGTGAAGTCTGAATTATCACCCGCCCCTTGCGCTCGCGGCGTCCGGCGCGCCCTGCCACCTGCTCCAGCATGTTGAAGGCGCGCTCATTGCTCCGGAAGTCCGGAAAATTCAGCAAAGTGTCCGCATTGATCACCCCCACCGTCTCCACGCCCTCGAAATCCAGACCCTTCGACACCATCTGCGTCCCCACAAGAATATCGGTGTCGTGGCTGGCAAAGCCCTCGATAATCTCCTGATATGCATCCTTATTGCGGGTGGTGTCAAGGTCGAGACGACGGATGCCGGCATCGGGAAACTGCTCCTTTATCTCCTCGGCGATTCGTTCGGTGCCATAGCCAAATGTTCCGATGGCGTTGCTGCCGCATGCCGGGCACACCGAAGGCAACTGCCGTGTGAAGCCGCAATAATGGCAACGCAGAAGCGCGGCATTCTTGTGGTATACCATCGACACATCGCAATTGTCGCATTTCGGCACCCAGCCGCACTGCTGGCACACCACAACCGGAGCGAATCCACGCCGGTTCTGGAAAAGGATGGTCTGCTTTTTGTCGCGAATAGTCTCAGCCATCGCTTCCCTCAATGGTTGGGAGAGTGTGCCTCGGGCAATTTTCTTCTTGCGCTGTTCCGGCATGCTTACAATCTCCACGTCGGGAAGCACCGCTCCTCGGAAACGTTCCTTGAGCGAAACAAGTCCATATTTGCCGTGGAGGGCTTTGTAATATGTCTCAATGGAGGGAGTCGCCGAACCGAGCAGTACCTTCGCCCCATGCATCGTGGCGAGCATTATCGCCGCATCGCGGGCATTATAGCGCGGAGCTGGGTCATACTGCTTGTAGCTGCTCTCATGCTCCTCATCAATCACCACAAGACCGAGCCTATGAAAAGGCAGGAACACTGATGACCGCACACCGAGCACCACCAGAGGCTCATGGCTCGAGAGAAGGCGGCGCCAGATGTCCACACGCTCATTGTCGCTGAATTTGGAATGATACACGATGAGGCGCTGCCCGAACACGAGGCGAAGCCTGTCAGTAAGCTGCGTGGTGAGGGATATCTCCGGCACAAGATAGAGCACCTGGTTGCCGTCGTGGAGAGCACGGGAGATAAGATGGGTGTATATCTCGGTCTTACCGCTGCCGGTGACGCCATGAAGCAAAGCTACATTCCTCTCTTTGAAAGAGTCAAGAAGCCTGTGAAGCGCCTCATCCTGTGCCTCACTGAGTTTAGCTAAGTTGATATCTCCCTTCTCTTCCTGATTGTTGAAGCGGTTCACGCTGCGGCGCTCCACACGGAAAATCCCCTTGTCGATCATAGCCTTCACCACAGCGGGTGAAGCAACATTTTCATCGGCGAAATTCTTGCGCTTCACCTCGCGCAGTTTTGCTCCCGTCTGCATCCAGCCCGACCTGTCGAGGTAATATATGAGCGCCTTCTCCTGGTTGCGCGAGCGACGGGTAAGGTCGAAAAACTCATGTATCTTATCGTGGTCGCCACGTTCGGCACAAAGTTCGATGAAACACTCGGTCTTAGGTTTGTAGCGTTCCACCACCTTCTCGTCAATCTCCACCAGCCCATGCTCAAGCATCGCAGCCATCAGTTGGCCGCAGTTCTTGAACTTGGTCTCTGTCTCGATTTCTGAGATGCGCATCCTTTTGCGCTCCTCCAGCAGCATCACCACCATCGCCATCCGCTCCGTCAGTTTAAATCCCGGTTGCGGTTCATAGTCCTCATTGAGTGTCACAAAAGTTTCGCTCTCGGGCTTCAGACCCGTGGGAACGGCAGCCTTGAACACCTCTCCCGGCGAGCACAGATAATACTCCGAAATCCAGTTCCAGAATTTCAGTTGAGGGTATCGCACGATAGGGCGCTCGTCAAGGAGAACCATTATCGGCTTCACTTCATATGTCGGCGCGTCGTGGTGCACTCGCTCCACAATTCCGGTGTAATATTTCTTCTTGCCAAACTGCACGAGCACGCGCGAGCCCGACTGTATCCGGCCCGCAATATCCTCTCCTATGGCATATGTGAACGTGCCATAGAGCGGTAATGGCAAAATTATTTCAGCAAACACAATGCAAAATTAGCGATTTTAAGTATAAATTCGTAATTTTGTGGCTTAAACTATTTAAGATTATGAAAAGAATTAAGATTGCACTGATTGTGGCTCTCGTGGTCATGGTGTCCGGACTCTCTGCGCAGGCCGGTTTCAAGATTGGTCCCAAGGTTGGTCTCAACGTGGAAAAGATGCACTTCAACAGCAAAACTTTCGATGGCAAAAACTCCTGCGGCTTCACTGTGGGCGTGATGGGTGAATACATGATTCCGGGACTCGGCGTGGGTGCCGACCTCTCCCTCCAGTATTCCCGCCTCAAATTCAAGGTCGATGCCGAAGGCGAAGTATACGACAAGGGCCTCAACTATCTGGAGATTCCTCTCAACCTCAAATACAAAGTCAACATACCGATGGTGGCTTCCATCGTTAAGCCGATGATCTTCACAGGTCCCACACTCTCGCTTCTCCTGAAGAAGGATGCATTTGTTGACCGCACTTGCCAGTGGGGATGGAATGTGGGTATCGGCGTGGAACTCATCAACCATCTCCAGATTTCCGGCGCTTACACTTTCGGCATCAACAATATAGTGAAAGACTTTGTGGAGTCGAATGAGGCCGGCAATATCAAGGATATCAAGGTGAAAAACAACTATTGGATGGTGTCGGCTGCATGGCTCTTCTGATGAAGAACCGGCGGATTGACTGATATCTGTTGTAAAACTCATATAGCATAACATGAGGAAGATAATAATCACCCTCCTTCTCATCTGCACAGCCCTTGGAGCCAGCGCGAAATTCCGCTGGGGGCCGTCGGTCGGCGTGAATTTCTCCGACTATTACTGGAAGCAGGATCTTGTGGAGTCGCAGATGCTGCCCGGATACAGCGCCGGCCTTATGGCAGAGGTAATGATTCCGGGCATCGGCTTCGGCTTTGATTTCGGACTGCGCTATACGATGCGGGGAGGCAAGGTTCATTTCGACCAGCAGCACATCTGGGCTGTTGATGGTATCGGCACCACCAACCTCTATTTCCACACCCTGCAGATCCCCCTCAATCTGCGCTTCAAGTATACACGCCTTAACGGCGTGGAGCAATATGTGGCGCCGATTGTGTTTGCCGGTCCTCTCTTTAATTTCAACCTTTCCCACAAGGATTGCCCGGCTGTGGAGAATCCTGCCGGGTCGGTTGGCATACAGGTAGGCATCGGCGCTGAACTCTGGCGCCGCCTGCAGATCACCGGAGGATATATGTGGGGACTCACATATGATGTGCGCACCATCAAACTCGATAATTTCTCAGCCAGAACTCAGGGCTGGTTTATTGACTTTGCTTTCCTGATAGGAAAATAAAACTTTGATTTCATGAGCGAAAAAGAAGATAAGATGAGCGAGGAGCAGAGAATCCTTGAAAAGACGGTGGAGGTGCTCAAGACTGTCTACGACCCCGAGATTCCGGTTAATATCTATGATCTCGGCCTCGTATATAGAATAGAGTATACTGAGGAGGACAGCACGCTGCATGTGGATATGACTCTCACTGCTCCCTCATGTCCGGCTGCGGATTTCATCCTGGAGGATGTGCGGCAGAAACTCATGGGTATCGAAGGCCCCAAGAAGGTGGATCTGCGCCTTGTGTTCGAGCCGGAATGGACGCAGGATATGATGAGCGAAGAGGCCAAACTCGAACTCGGATTCCTATAATGCGTGCATATTTTCTGAGCGACCTGCATTTGGGTGCTCCATATTTCGAGGATTCCCGTGAGCAGGAACGCCGCGTGGTGGATTTCCTCGATTCCATCAAGGATGATGCCGACGTGATTTATCTTCTCGGCGACATCCTTGATTATTGGTATGAGTATCGCTATGTGGTGCCTCGTGGTTTTGTGCGCTTTTTCGGCAAAATCGCCGAACTCACCGACCGCGGTGTGCGTGTGGTATGGTTCATCGGCAATCACGATATCTGGATTTTCGACTATCTCCCGAGTGAATTGGGAGTGGAGGTGGTGGATGGCGGTCTCCTGGAGCGAATCGACGGGCATGCCTTTTACTTGACGCATGGCGACGGGGTGGGGCGGTTGAAGCCTTCCTTCCGCTTTTTGCGGCGTCTTTTCCGCAGCAAGACCTGTCAGAAACTGTTCTCCGGAATTCATCCACGCTGGACAGTGCCTTTTGCCTATAATTGGAGCCGGCATTCCCGCAAACTCGAGGGACCCTCGCCGGAAGATGCAGAGCGCATGATGGAGAGTATCACTCTTTTCAGCAGCGAGTATTTGGCAGAGCATCCCGACACTGACTATTTCATTTATGGCCATCTTCATCTGTTCCTGAGCCGGAAGATACAAGCGCAGACAAAAGAGGGGACAAAGGAAGCGGAGATGGTGGTGTTAGGGGAATGGATACGCCGCTGCAGCTACGCCCTTTGGGACGGTACCTCCCTCACCCTGCACGAACTTCATAAATCATAAGTCATAAGCCATAGTTTTAAGTATTAAACATAAAGGGCATGGCCTCACGGCTTTGCCCTTTATATTAGTTTCTACAGGTAAAAAATCTTAAGGTAAAAAAGATTGTTTAGGTCACTGCAAAATTATTTTTTTTTGTAAGACCACCAAATTAAACAACCTGTTTTTTTGACATTTTGTCATAAACATGTTGCATAACATATAAATTCCATCAAATTCCCCTGCACTTCCCGCGCGTCGCAGTGGTTGAGCCACAAGTCCGGGAGGGGCGACGTCCTCGTCGTCCACAGCAAAAAAAGAAATATTCTCAAAGCACGCTCAATGAATCACGCTTAAAGAATAATGACAAACTTAATTTTGGCAGGCAGAATGCCGGACATTATAGAAATATCTTGCTGAATATGCCAATAAGTATACATCAGAATCTGCGGCAAATTGTACAACATAATTCGTCAAATCCTATTTGTAAGACTTATGTCTAATCTTCTCAGTTGTAATCAATTGCAAAAGTTAAAATTTGAAATATTTGTAAGGGCGGTTAGTATGTTGTTGTATTTAAGCGGATTAATGGAAGGAGATTGTAGCGCATTTTGAGGCCGTTTACAAATGGTCAGATATGCTTATTGTTGGCCTATTTCGGATTTGTGCTAAAAATCATTTGCATAAGACTTGATTTTATGCTATGGAATTGGATGCTGCTCTCGTGAAAGAGCAGTGATGAGAGATGAGGATTTATACGCCGGTTGTATATGGCGCAAGACCGATTACTGGTCGTTTTGCTGGTCGCGCTGCTCCTTTTTGCGGAGGAAGAGGAAGAGAAGAAGGATGATTATGAGTTCTACTATAGTGACTACTACAAGACGTGTGATTTCGCCGCCTGCAATCAGCGACGGTGCAAAATATGCGGTCATCCCAATCAGATATAATATCATCAGCGTCGGCAACCATACCGATCTCCTGATTCCTTTCCTATGTTTCATTTTTTCTTTTTGATGGGGTTGATTTATTCTCAGTGGCCTGTTCCGCAGTAGCATCCGTGTCAGATGCTTCCTGTGCCTTCTTTGGCTCCTCTTTGGGGGCAGGTGCGGGTGTGGCATTGATGTCGCGGTAATAGGGAGAATCCACGGCCGAAAAACCTACGGTGGTTAGATGGTCGTAGATCTTTATGCATGCAAGAGCATCCAGCGCGGCATATTCCTGCTGATGGAGCGTAAGATGTGATGCCTCCCAGTTGGTGAGCCGCTGCCCTTTGGAGATGCGCTGGCCGAAAAGAATCGCATAGATGCGCGAAAGGCTGTTGTCGGCGATATTGTAATTCTTCACAAACCCCTGAAGGTCGATGAATCCCTTGGGTTCAAGAGAATAAATCTTGTGGAGATTGTGGAAATCATCGTGGATGGAAACGCCGATTTTGCGGATATTCTCATCCTCGAGAATGCTTTTAATCTCCGGCGTCAAACCAATCTTGTTCAATCTGATAAGGAAGCAGACGGAGTGTGTGGATAATTGCAGCAAGGCCACATTGAAACTTTGCCCACGGCGGAAGGAGGGCCTTGTCTCAGTGTCAAAACCGAGTTCTGTTTCCTGCCTGAGTATTTCGGCGGCGCGTCGTGCTCCCTCTTCGGAGTCGACAAGCACCACGCTTCGGTCGAAGTGTGCAGCCGGGAGTTCGGCAAGCTTCTCTTTGGTGATGCTTGCTGCCCAAAGTGCCTCTTTCAGTGGGAGTAATGTTTCGCTCATCGATTGCAGTTGTTTAAACTAAATTTGTAGAAACTATTCTGATATAAAGCATATAGTGATAATAATGCCTAAAGCTTAGGCATTTCGAGCATCAAGGTTTCGGGGAAGTATGCTTCGAGCCAGTGTCGGATATAATTACGTGTATCGTCGGCTATTATTTTGTCATAGTCGAAATAGTCGTTATAAATCACGGCAAAAAGGCGGAGTCCGGCATTGCTGATTGCGCTCAGGGATAGGAGCGTATGGTTGATTGAGCCGAGCCGTCCGTTGGTGATGAGCACCACGGGCAGTTCGCGTTCCCGTGCATAGTCGATGGCGAGATAGTCACCCTTGAGCGGAACCATCAATCCTCCGGCACCCTCGATGAGCACATGGGAGTATTCCTTGAGAAGCGTCTCGGTGGCTTCATCGGCAAGACCGAGGTTAAGTTCGCGGTTGTCGATGCGTGCTGCAAGTTCCGGCGAACAGGGATAGCTGAAGATGAGCGGGGCAGTGATATGCAGGCGGTCGGCCGGCAGAAGTCCTGTGCCCATTATGCGGCGATGAATCTCGATATCCTCGCTCATGTCATGACAGCCTGTCTGCACGAGCTTCTGCGTGATGACACTCTCGCCTTGAGCCGCAATCTGATTTGCCAGCCAACCGGTGGCATAACTTTTGCCGGCGTCAGTGTCGATGCCGGAGATGAAGAGAGTCTTGGGGAAATCGATTTTCATTTCAAAGATTTTTTTGTGGTGTGGTGTAAAATGGTTATCACCCGGCGCCCCCGAGAAGAGGATGCGCCGGGTGATGATAGGGTGGGATGTTGCCCGGCGCGATTACCAGGCAAACATCGGATATTCGTTCATCATATCGTTGACTTCGCGGCGCACGGCACTGATTGTGTCGGAATCATCGGCGTTGGTAAGCACGCGGTCGATGAGGCCGGCGATTGTTTCCATCAGATCCTCTTTGGCACCACGGGTGGTGATGGCGGCTGTTCCGAAGCGGAGACCGCTGGTGAGGAACGGGCTGCGTGAGTCGTAGGGAACCATGTTCTTATTAGCGGTGATGTCGGCTTCTACGAGCACGCGCTCTGCTTTCTTGCCGCTCATGTCAGGGAACTTGGTGCGAAGGTCCACGAGCATGCAGTGGTTGTCTGTGCCGTCGGAAATGATCTTGTATCCGCGGGCGATGAGTGCGTTTGCAAGGGCGTTGGCATTCTTCTTCACCTGCATTGCATATTCCTTCCATTCGGGCTGGAGAGCCTCTCCGAAAGCGACAGCCTTAGCGGCAATCACATGCTCGAGCGGGCCGCCCTGAACGCCGGGGAATACTGCGGAGTCGAGCAGTGCCGACATCTTCTTGATTTCGCCCTTGGGAGTCTTCTTACCCCAGGGATTGTCGAAATCCTTGCCCATGAGGATCATGCCGCCTCGCGGGCCACGGAGAGTCTTATGGGTGGTGGTGGTGACGATATGCGCGTGCTTCACCGGGTTTTCGAGAAGACCTGCGGCGATCAGACCTGCAGGGTGAGCCATATCCACCATGAAGATTGCGCCGATTTCATCGGCGAGTTTGCGGATGCGGGCGTAATCCCATTCGCGGCTATAGGCGCTGGCGCCGGCGATGATGAGTTTCGGACGTTCTGCGCGAGCCTTCTCCTCCATCTCCTCATAGTTCACGCGGCCTGTCTCAGCGTCTACCGTATAGCTGATGGGCTGGAACATAAGACCGGAGAAATTCACGGGACTGCCATGTGAGAGGTGACCGCCATGGCTGAGGTCCATACCCATGAACTTGTCGCCAGGCTGAAGCACTGCCATGAACACGGCCATATTGGCCTGGGCGCCCGAGTGGGGCTGTACATTGGCCCATTCAGCACCGAAGAGTTCCTTGGCACGCTCGATGGCGAGGTTCTCGGCCTCGTCTACAATCTGGCAGCCGCCATAGTAGCGCTTTGCGGGATAGCCCTCGGCATATTTGTTGGTGAGGCAGGAGCCCATGGCACGCATCACTTCATCGCTCACGAAGTTCTCACTGGCGATCAGTTCGATGCCGCGACGCTGGCGCAGATGCTCACGGTCGATGATGTCGAATACTTTGTTGTCTCTTTTCATGATAATAGTTCTTGGTATTATTGTTTGTAATATATTCTTTGAATTATAAGCCGGAACAGGTCTGCTTATCCGCCGAAGTTGTCGTAATGGATGCTTTCGGGCTCGACGCCGAGGGCATAGAGCATATTGTTCACGGCATTGCTCATCGGGCCGGGACCGCACATGTAATATTCGATATCCTCGGGAGCCTCATGGTCCTTGAGATATGTCTTATACATCACGTCGTGCACGAATCCGGGGGTATATTTCACGCCCGCTGCATCGGCGGCAGGATCGGGGCGGTCGAGTGCGAGGTGGAAATGGAAATTGGGGAATTCCTTCTCCAGAGCGAGGAAGTCGTTGAGATAGAACACCTCGTTGAGGGCGCGGGCACCATAGAAATAGTGCATCACGCGGTCGGTGGTGTGCAGAGTCTTTGTCATCCACATGATCTGGGCACGAAGGGGAGCCATACCGGCGCCGCCGCCCACCCAAATCATCTCAGCCTTCGAGTCAACGATGGGATGGAAGTCGCCATAGGGGCCGCTCATAAGCACCTTGTCGCCAGGCTTCAGCGAGAATATATAGGAGGAGGCGATGCCGCAGGGCACATCCTGGAATCCTACCTGGGGTTTCGGCTTGAAGGGGGGAGTGGCGATTCTCACGGTGAGCATGATTCGGTCGCCCTCCTCGGGATAGTTGGCCATGGAATAGGCGCGTACTGTCTCCTCGTCATTCTTGGCCTTGAGTCCGAAGAGTCCGAATTTCTGCCATGCCGGAAGATATTCGTCGCCAATGAGGCTCTTGTCGATATCGCCGTCGTAGGTCATTTCATACTTGGGGATGCGGATTTGTGCGTAGCTTCCCGGAATGAAATTCATGTGTTCCCCTTCCGGGAGACGTACTATGAATTCCTTGATGAAGGTAGCCACATTCTTATTGGAAATCACTTCGCATTCCCATTCCTTGACGTCGAGCGCCGATTCGGGCACCTTGATCTCAAGGTCGCCCTTTACCTTCACCTGGCATCCGAGCCTCCAATGGTCCTTGATCTGTTTGCGGGAGAAATGCACAGCCTCCGTGGGGAGGATGTCGCCGCCGCCCGACACCACCTGCACCTTGCACTGGCCGCAGCTGCCTTTGCCGCCGCATGCCGATGAAAGATGCACGCCATTGTCGCCAAGGGTGGCGAGGAGGGTCTTGCCTGCCTGCGCGTGCAGAAGCTTCTGACCCTCATTGATCGAGATGGCCACTTCGCCTGAATTCACCAGCCAGTGCTTGGCCAGAAGAAGAATGATGGTGAGTGCCAACACTATGATGAGGAAAATGAGACTGGCCACAATCACATTGTTCCATTGAATCACATTGAGAATATACATCTTGCTTAGCTCTTTATATCTTTATGCTTAGCTCTTTATTTTTTGATGGAATCCTGCTCCGTAAGATATTAGAGTTTGATTCCGAGGAAGCTCATGAAGGCTATGCCCATCAGACCTGTGATGATAAATGTGATGCCGATTCCGCGGAGGGGCTTGGGCACCACGTCCTGGTTCAGGCGCTCACGGATGGCGGCCAGGCAGGTGATGGCCAGAAGCCAACCGATGCCGGAGCCGGCGCCATATACTGTGGCTGTCCAGGCATTGTTGAATTCGCGCTGCTGCATGAAGAGCACGGCGCCGAGGATGGCGCAGTTCACAGCAATCAGCGGCAGGAAGATACCCAGGGAGTTATAGAGGGCCGGCGTATACTTCTCTATCACCATCTCCAGAATCTGCACAAGGGCGGCAATTACCGCGATAAACATTATCAGGCCAAGGAAGGAGAGGTCGGCGTCGGCATATTCGGCGCCAAGCCAGCTCAACGCCCCCGGAATAAGCAGATACTGATTGATACACCAGGTCACGGGCAAAGCGATTATCAGCACGAACGACACCGCCACGCCAAGTCCGAAGGCTGTCTTGACATTCTTCGACACGGCCAAAAAACTGCACATGCCCAAGAAATAGGCGAAGATCATATTGTCGATAAATATCGACCGGATGAATAGATTTAGATTCTCCATTGTAATTGTCTTCTAATCTTGATGAGGGGTGATTCTTATTCCTGAAGGTCTTTATTATGAGCGCGGTGCGCCCAGATGATGCAGGCCACCACTATCAGGGCCATCGGGGGAAGGATCATGAGGCCGTTGTTCTGATAGCCGGCGTCATACCATGCCTGCGGAAACACCTGCATGCCGAAGAGGGTGCCGCTGCCGAGGAGTTCGCGGAAGAACGACACGATGATGAGGATTATTCCATATCCGAGGCCATTGCCCACGCCGTCGAGGAAGGCGGGCCAGGGGCGGTTGTTGAGCGCGAACGCCTCAAGGCGCCCCATGATGATACAGTTGGTGATAATTAGACCTATAAACACCGAGAGCGCCTTTGACACCTCATAGTTGTAGGCCTTCAGCACCTGGTCGACCACTACCACGAGGGCTGCCACCACCACCAGCTGCACGATGATTCGGATAGACTGCGGGATGGTTTTGCGCATAAGAGAGATAATCACATTGGCCAGCGCGAGCACAGCCGTCACCGAGATGGTCATTACCACAGCCGGTTCCATCTTGGCCGTCACGGCCAGAGCCGAGCAGATGCCGAGCACCTGCACTATCACGGGATTGTCTTTCGAGAGAGGATTCACGAAAGGCAGGAACGTTTTCTTCAGATTCATTGCTTATCCTCCTTTTCCCCTTTAAGCGTTTTGAAATAAGCGGAGTAGGGTGCGAGCGAATTTGCGAGCATCTTCTGCACGCCCTGGCTCGTGATTGTGCCGCCGCTCACGGCATGCACCCAGGCGCCATCTCCGGCTGATGCCTCCTGACCCTTCTTCACCACCTTTACAGATGTGAAATCACCCTGCGGGCTAAAGATCTCCTTGCCCTTGAACTGGTCGCTGAAAGCAGGTTTTTCGATTTCGGCTCCAAGTCCGGGAGTCTCTCCCTGATGGGCGAAATAGGCTCCATAGATAGTGTCGCCGTTGGCGTCGAACGCGATGTAGCCCCAGATTGGACCCCAGAGTCCGGCGCCATATACGGGCACGATGTATTTCAGGCCATTGTCGGTGGAGCATACATAGACGGGGAGTTTGCGCTCAGCATCGGGGAGTTTGGTCTGCTGTGCCACATTGACATCGGGAAGCTGCGAGGCGTTCTCGCTCTTCTCCACAATCTCTCCCTTGCTATTGACGATATATGATTCCTGTATATGGCTGGCATAGAGGTCGGCCACACTCTCACCCTCTTTGGGTGAAATGAGCGCCGAGGCTAAGATCTGGCGTTTGGTGTCGTTCTCGATATTCTCCTCCTGACGCGGACGCAGGGCCTGATATACCACAGAGAGCAGAACGCCCACCACAGCCACCAGCACCACGGCATAAATCACAGTGTATGTGTTTCCTTGTCGATTCATCTTTGATTGATTTTATTCGGTACTGGCAATTCGGTTAATTGTTAGCTGTAAGACGGCGCATGCGGCGGCGTATGTTGGAATTTACCACGCACCAGTCGATAAGCGGCGCGAAGCAGTTCATCAGCAGCACGGCAAGCATAGCACCTTCGGGGAAACCGGTGTTGTAGCAGCGGATGATGATCGCCACCACTCCGATGAGGAATCCGTAGATGTATTTTCCTATGTTGGTGCGGCATGCCGTCACGGGGTCAGTGGCCATGAACATCACTGCGAACATGAAGCCGCCGAGGCACATCTGCTCCAGCGGGGGAAGATATGTGCAGGGATAAAGCGGGCTTGCCCAGTTGTGGGCCACAAGCGACATCAGGAATCCTCCGATAAGCGAGGATATCACGATGCGCCAGCTTGAGGTGCCGGTGAGCAGCAGTATGAGGCCGCCGATGAGGATGAGGAAAGTGGAGGTCTCGCCCCAGGAGCCGGGGTAGAGGCCGAAGAAGATGTCGCTCATGGAGAGGGGGTCGCCGGTGACGCCGAACACAGTGGCATCCGGTGTGCCGGCAGCTGCCATCTGACCAAGAGGGGTAGCGCCGGAATAGGCGTCAACAGCCTGCAAGCCGCCGAGGCTTACGAACACATTGTCGCCGCTCATCTTGGCAGGATAGCTGAAGAAGAGGAAGGCGCGGGTGACGAGTGCCACATTCAGGAAGTTATAGCCTGTGCCGCCAAACACCTCCTTGGCGAATATCACTGCGAAGGCCACGGCGATGGCGAGCATCCAGCAGGGAGTGTCCACCGGGCAGATCATCGGAATCAGGATGCCCGACACAAGGAAACCCTCCTGGATTTCGTGGCCGCGTATCTGCGCCACCACAAACTCGATGCCCAGACCCACGATATAGGCCGTGAGAATCTGCGGAAGCACCGCCCAGAATCCATAGAAAAAGAGGCTGAAGAGATTGCGCTCCGGCGATCCTATCGCCAGAAAGTGCTGAAGCCCGATATTCCACATTCCGAACAGGCAGCAGGGAAGCAGGGCGATGACCACCATGATCATCGTACGCTTAGAATCGTTGCTGTCGTGGATATGCACGCCTGAACGCGAAGTTTCGTTAGGCGTGAAAAGGAATGTGTAGAAGCCGTCGAACACGGAATGAAACTTCTCATACGTCCCTCCCTTGTCGAATTTCGGCTTGATCTTGTCGATTTTTTGCTTTAATCCTTTCACGCTGTAATTATAGCTTTAATTTCGTTATTGTCGATTTCGTTGTAGGCTGAGTGGTGGCGTTACATCGTCTCCTTGCGCAGATAGTCGAGACCTTCGCGCACGATTTTCTGGAGCTCGATTTTGGAGGTGTCCACAAATTCGGGAAGAGCGAAGTCTTCCGGAGCCACCTCATAGATGCCGAGTTGTTCCATCTTCTCGATATCCTTTGCCATGATGGCCTTGATGAGGTATTCGGGATAGATGTCGAAGGGGAACACCTTGTCGTATTCGCCGCTGAGAATCATGGCGCGGTGGCCACCCTTGATGCGGGCGTCGAAATTGAAGGGTTTCTTCAGACCGCGAAGGAATGCGGGGAATGTTTTCTTTACGCTGTATTTGCCGGGGTTCATCGAAGCCCAGCCCATGAATTCATCGGCCTGGTCGCCCTCGTCGATCACGCTGATCTGGCGATAGGGGTAGCGAAGCCAGCCCTCCTGGGGATTGACGCGCCATCCGGTGAGCACATTGCCGGAGATTATGCGGAGATGGGTGCCGTCGTTGCGCAGACGCCCTTCGAGCAGGCTCTTCAGGCTCACGCCTATGAGGGTGTCGACAAAGCCCGGGTTTGTGACGTCGGGACCAGTCAGTGCCACCCGTGCGGAATAGTCGGCCACACCCTCTATCACTAGTCGGCCGATGCGGGCTGCGGTCATAGCGTTGAGTGTCCATACGGTCTCACCCTTATTGACAGGATTGATGGCCTCGATCTGCACGCCCACGTTGCCTGCCGGATGAGGACCTTCGAATTCCACGGTCTCGGCTGCCTTGGAGTTCAGCCCTGAACCTGCCCGCACGGAAAGATAAACCTTGCCTGAAGTGAGTTTGGCAAGGGCCTCAAGACCTGCCTCGAGATATTTGCCGATAAGCCCGGAGTTGAATTCGGGGGCGAGTGGGGCGGTGTCGAATGCGGTCACGAATATGTCGCGGGGTGTCATAGAGATGGGCACGATGTCGAAAGGACGTTGGCGCATCATGGCGAAAAGTCCGCTCTGCTTCAGTGCGTAAATGATCGATTCCGGCTTTGCATCGCATTTGAAGGAAACAGCCTCCTGCTCTCTCTCTCGATGCACGCTGATGAATTCAATCTTGCGACGTTCGCCGCGATGAATCTCGCCCACAGTGCCTGCGCAAGGACTTGTGAGGCACATTTCCGGATCCTCCTTGGCGCTGAAAAGCGCGCTGCCGGCCTTCACGCTGTCGCCGGCCTTCACTGCTGCTTTCCATGTGTAGCCCGGAAAATCATCCGGCATGATAGCATACCATTCGCTCCTCGTGTCGGCAACGGGGGTGTCTTCGGCTCTTCCCGCCAACGGAATGTCGAGCCCCTTTTTTATTTTTATGGTTCTGGCCATATTGCTTATTTGCTGATTTCTAATAGAATGCATGGCCAACGCCTGAAAAGACGTCAGCCCCTCCCATTGATGACTGCAAAAATACAAAAAAATGTGAAATTACGCAAAAAAGTTCTCCTGTTCTCCCGTCGTTTGATTCCGACGGAGGAACAGGAGAACCTATATTGTGAGTGCCTGCTTAGAGGCTGTCTACGAATTTACGGTAGTCGGCGTTGTTGGGATCATACTGCAGATATTTCATGAAGTAGGATTTAGCCTTAGCCGTGTCTTTCTGATCGAGGTAGTAGTTGCCGAGATAGTTGTACATCTCTTTGGCATCTGTAGTGTAGCGGCTGGGATCGGCGCTGGCCTCGAGAAGTGCTACTGCTTCCTCATAATAAGGAACTGCGGCGCTCTCCACGTGAGCCTTGTCGGCGAGCTGCTTGGCGATGTCTCCATAGAATTTCTTCGGCTTGTAATTGTCGGGAAGAATTTTTGCAGCCTTATCGACATATTCCTTTGTCTCGTCGAAGAATTTCTTCTGGAGTTCGGGGTTGTTCTTGTTCTCAACGCCTGCGTAGAAGCTGAATGTAGCCTGCTGGATAAAGTCGTTGTAGCCGGGTTCCTCGAGCTTGGCGAGATATCCCTTGTAGGCGTCGGCTGCTCCGGCGAGGTTGTTCTTGTCGACGAACATCATGGCGAGCTGCTTGTTGAAGTTGGCGTTCTCGGGTTGGTCCTTGATAGCCTCCTCAAGCACTGCGATGCCCTCGTCGGTGCGCTTTGCGCGTGAGAACTCATCAGCAATCAGAGTATAGTCGATGGACGCCATCTTGTTGGCCTTCGGGTCTGCCTTGTGGGCTGCGTAAAGAGCCTCGGCAAGGGGGAGAAGCTGGCTTTCCATCTCTTTGATCTGGGCAGCGTTCATGAACTGATAGCGCTGAGCCGTGAAGTTCTTGGGGTTCTGCTGCAGAAGAGCGGTTGCGTAGTCGTAACCCTTCTTATAGTCGCCGCCGTAGAAGAGGAGGAATGCGTAGCGGTCCTCGTCCTGCTTGAAGTGGCTCGGATTCTTGACGTATGCGCCATACTGCACGGCAGCATTCTTATAGTCTTTCTTGTTATAGTAAGCGTTAGCGAGTTCGCGCTGTCCGAGTGCCGACGTGGGATTGACTGTGAGAAGTTCCTTGAGCATCTTGATGGCATAGTCCGGATTGACCATAGTGAAAAGATTTGCATACTTCACATAGGCAGCCGTGGCATTCTTGTCATAGTTTGCAGCCATCTCATATTTGGCGGCGGCGTTGCCCCATTCCTTTTTCTCCTTGAACTGGTCGCCCTCGAAGATATAGATGTCGGGGTTCTGGAGGTCCCATCTGCGGGCGTTCTCCACAGCCTTGGCAATTTGCTTCTCATAAAGGGCGGGATCAACGCTGTCGTATGCGCGTGCGATGGCAATTTCGAGCGATGCGTCTTTCTTGGCCAGTTTCTCAGCGGTCTTGAAGAGTTCCTTAGCGGCTTTTTCGTCACCGTTGAGAAGGGCTAAGCGACCCTGACCTACATAATTGTAGGCATAGTTGCCGTTCTGGGCGATACCGTCGGCAAAATATTTGTCGGCGCCGGCTTTGTCGCCATTCTCCAGGGCAATCAGACCAAGGTAATAGTCGGATACGGCCTTGTCGGTATTAGGATTCTTGAGACTGCGCTCCAGAAGATCCTTGGCATTGGCCATCTGGTCGGCCTTGTAATATTCCGTGCCCTCCACATGCGTCTGCGCTGCTGCGCCGAGGGCCACGCCTGCAAGACAGATTGTCAAGATTCTTTTGAGTTTCATATCTTTTATTCTTTATTTGATTTCGTTTCGTGATTTGACCGCAATCCACGGTCAAGGTTTATTCCTATTTGAATCCTTATTTGAGTTCCACCACCCGTGCGCTCATGTGATAGGGCAGGATGCCTGTCTTGCTGATAATCTTTTGGCCGGCAAATCCTGTCACAAAGGAGTAGAAACTGTTGAGCACACTGTGCTTGGTGGCGGTGGTGATCATATACACTTTTCTGAATAACGGATATTCTCCCGAATTTATATATACCTGATAAGGTTTATATGCCACAGGATTGAAATCATTCTTTTCTGTGGGATTGCTCACCTTGATTATGTTCACCTCGGTGGTGAGTTCGGTGGCTATCGTATCGTTTTGATTCTGATAGTCTTCGAAGCGTTTGTCCACGGTCACGTTCTTGGCGTTCTGGAGGTCGCTTCCAAGCCAGCTCACAGAGATGATGCCCAGTGCGTCGGGGTCTTTTTTCACTACGTCAAACACGCCCGCATTGTTTTTCTGCGCATATGCGTGGGGATTGTTGGAAATCTTCGCGCCCTTGGGCATGAACTTGTCGCGCATGTAGCTCACTGTGGAGGAACCCACATTGTCAAACACGAGTTTGATTGTGGTTGTGTCGTTGCCGGCGAGCTGGCTCCAGCGGGTGATCTTGCCGTTGAGGATGTCGCCGATTTCCGTCATGGAGAGGGATTCCACATTGTTCTTTTTGTTGGTGATGAGAGCCACGGCATCTACGGCAATGCAGTGCGTGCGCACGATACGCTTGAATTTTTTCTTCATGTATTCGCGCTGTTCGGGTGTAAGCTCGCGGGTCACGATGATTCCCTGCGTGCCGTCGGCGAGGAGCGTGTCGAGGGCATCCTGCTCGCTTACATAGAAGGGCAGGATGGAGCTTCCAGGATATGAGAACTCGAACACTTCAATCTCCTCCTGGAGGATGTTGCGGAAACCATCATCGCAAAACATTGTGGCGCTTCCCTTGGCGTATTCCCCGCGCTTGGTTTCCTGGCATGAAATGGACACTCCCAGCAGCGCGACAGCTGAGAGTGCCAGCAAGGTATTCTTAAGTATTTTCACTTTCAAAAAGATTATTCATTAATTATATCATCAATAATCCTCTTTCCCCTTTTCCAAATTATCCCCAGCCTTTGTAGAGCCTTACGCCGCGCCATATTCCATACACGCAGAGCAGAGCGCCTATCACGATGCTGAGAGCCTGGGAATCGATGCTGAACACGTTGAAGATGAATAGAAGTCCAACTCCAAGATAAACCAGAATCATAATGATGCCGAATGCCAGACGGGCCCCTTTCGGTTGACGGGGTGTGTTGTCGTAATTATTCATAACTTTAATGTAGATTGTAAGTGGAATCGGAGAGTCGCGTCGAATCTCTTTCTCCGCTTGGGTTATATAAATTTAACAATTCATATGCCTTTCGTGTTCACACATTTTCCGGATTCAAAGTTAATAATTTCGCAGCGATTATCAAAGAGAAATATTTCGGGAAATGCAGATAAAAACGCAGAGCGGATATAAAGAGGGTAGGGAATAAATGTAAGGGGGAAAAAAGAGCAAGGGGGCGGTCAAAACGACCGTCCCCTTGCGGGATATGGAATCTCATCATTACTGATTCTGGAGTCTGAACACGACAGGAAGGTTGAAGTAGCTTCGTACGGCAACACCATTGTTCTTACCGGGCTGCCATCTGGGCATCTTCTTCACCACGCGGAGTGCCTCGCGGTCGAGGTCCTTGTCGACGCCCTTCACGATGTTGGCGGCGCCAATAGAACCATCTTTCTCAACTACGAAACGAACCACTACGCGGCCCTGGATGTCGTTCTGCTGTGCACTTTCAGGATAACGCACGTTATTGTTCAGCCATTTCATGAGCGCGGCCTGACCGCCGGGGAACTCTGCCTGCTGCTCTACAGCCACGAAGATTTTCTCCTCCTCGTGCTTCTTAACCTCAGGCTCGGGTTCTTTTACGACAACCTGCTCCTGCACGGCCTTGAACTTGTCGGCGTCATTGCTACCCTCCTGGTTGACAACGCCACGTGCGGTGTTATCCTCCTTCTGGGTATCCATGTCCATCACCTCGTTCTTAACCTTGTCGGCGTCGACGATCGCAATCTGGGTTACCTGGACAGTGGCAAGAACTTCCTGAGGCACTTCCACCTCGGGCTGTTCAAACTTCTGCTCCTCTACCTCAGGTTCCTCTTCGGCCTCCTGCTGCTCAGCGGCAAGCTGTGCAGCCATCATCTTCTCACGCTGCTCCTGAAGGGCAATCGCTTCCTGCTCGGCGCGATAGTCGGAGTATTTGCTCCATCCGTATACGATGAAACAGATCACCACCAGTCCTATCAGCATATAGAGCATCGCCATGTTGTGACGCTTGTCACTCTTCTGACGCACTTCATACGCACCGAAATCCTTATTTTTGTCGGCGAAGACGAGATTACGCCATTCCGCCGATGTCAGATCTACATTTCTTTTAGCCATTGTTTTCTGCTTGATTTAATAAATCCGACATTATCATTTATGGTGACGGTTCTGGTAGTCAATCACCATCGTGGAGTCCGCCTTGGTCATGTTGTCAATCTGATATTTTGAAATCGAATTGATCTGCATTTCGTCGAGCACCTGCACGAGGCTGCCGAAGCTGGCCTGGGGAGTGGACTTGATGATGATCACCGGTTTCTTCAGATTTTCATCTTTTCTGACTTTTGACGCTGCCTCATCATACGCTGCCTGAGCTTTCTCTCGACCCTCTTTTGTCTCGAGGTTGCCG
This sequence comes from uncultured Muribaculaceae bacterium, assembly GCA_905209725.1. Taxonomy (GTDB): domain Bacteria; phylum Bacteroidota; class Bacteroidia; order Bacteroidales; family Muribaculaceae; genus Lepagella. The sequence continues at coordinate 7,837 of CAJLTZ010000006.1, read as the reverse complement.
AAGCCACCGTTGGCATATTTCTCTTTCAGCTTGTTGATTTGGTCAAGTACATCTTTGTTACGCTTCTGGATGATCTCGCGGATGCCCTGGGCCTTGCCGCTCTTCTCATCGTTGCGCATAAAGGAAGATTCCTGCAGGTTGTTGTTGGCTGCCACGCTTTCGGGTGTGGTGCCGAGGCCTGCTTCGCCGCCGGGCTTGCCGAAGTAGTAATATACCACAGGCACAACCTCGCCGTTCACTGTATCTACATCGAAGGAGCCGACCTTGCGTTTTGCATCGAGGATGATTGTCACTGCGTCGTCGGCCGATGCCTGCGACATGTTTTCTTCGTTGGTCACCTTCTCATTCGACGGAAGGGCTATTGTCAGCGTTTGGGATTTAATCATCGTGGTGCAGAGCATGAAGAATGTGATAAGCAACATGTTCATGTCCACCATCGGCGTGAAATCCACGCGTATATGCATCTTCTTCTGGTGGCTTTTCCCTTTGCCACCACCAGAGCTTTGTTGAACTTCTGCCATGTCTCTTATTCTTCAGGCCCCTTGAGGGCTGTCAATAGTGTGAATTTGTTCATGTGGATGGTCTGAAGGTTATCCATCACCATGTGTACCACGTCGAAACTGGTGTTCTGGTCGGCCTTGATGGCAACGCCTGTGCCGTCTTTGATCTTGTCGGCAAGGTTGGTGTTGTCGGTCTGGCGGAGTGCCTTCATCCAAATCTGGAATTCATTGGGCATAGCCTCGTTCTGATTCCAACTGATGGGAATTCCCGTGGGATGTGCGGGGTCGCCGTCGCCCTCGAGCCATTTGTCCATCTTAGTCTGTCCCTCATTCTGACCGGCCAGGTCGAGGAACTCTCCCATCTTGGCCAGGGGCACGCCAAACGAGCTTTGCTTGCTGAATGTGTATTTCTGCTCCGGTGTGAAGCTTATCTTGTTCTTATGAGTCTCATTATAGATCTCGCTCACTTTGTCCAAGAGCGCCATGCGCATCTTGTCGTTGCTCCAGTTGGATGAAGTGTCATTGTTCATCGTGAGCCAGACCTTTCCTTCAGGATTCACGAGCACCTGCACATAGTTGGTCTCCTGCACTTTCTCCGTAGATACGGAGGGGGGAGTCACCACAGTGGCGGGCTCTTTTGCCAGGAAGGTAGAGGTCAACATGAAGAAGGTAAGCAGAAGCACCGTCACATCACTCATCGCCGTCATGTCGATGAATGTGTCCTTTCTTGCTATTTTTACTCTTCCCATATTAGCTATTCACTTTATCGGTTTGTAATGTTCTCTTGACCCCCTGATTATTTGTGGGTGGCTGCGAATGTAGCTACGATGCTGAAACCGATTTCGTCGATAGCGTAGGTAAGGTTGTCAATCTTGTTGGTGAAGAAGTTGTAGGAGATTACGGCGAATGCACCGGTCATAATACCGAAGGCTGTGTTCACAAGGGCCTCGGAGATACCGGTGGAGAGTTCTGTGGAGTCAGGCGAACCGGAAGCTGCAAGGGCCTGGAACGACTTGATCATACCCATAACCGTACCGAGCAGACCGACGAGGGTTCCGAGGGTGGTGAGGGTTGCGATGATGGGGAGGTTCTGCGACAGACCGGGCATCTCGAGTGCTGTAGCCTCTTCTACTTCGTTGCGGATAGTGGTGAGTTTCTGCTCTTTGCTCAGAGTTGTGTTCTGGTCCATGTCTTTGTAGACCTTCAGTGTGTTGTAAACCACAGATGCAACGGAGCCTTTCTGCTTCTTGCAGCGGTCCATAGCCTCGTCGATCTTGTTCTGTGCCAGACAAGCCTTGATGTCAGCGACAAACTTGGTGGTGTTGCCCTTACCGGATGCTGTGCTGATAGCGATAGCACGCTCGATCGAGAGCACGATAACCGTGAGAAGAAGGGTCATCAGGATAGGCACGATGAAACCGCCTTTGTAAACGGTGCCGAGAAGGTTGATGGGGTGGCCTGCGGGGTCGTTACCCTCGAAGTTGCCGGGTGCGCCCATTCCGAAAATAAAGATGCAGACTGCAACCACTGCACATGCCAGGATCACAAGAAATGCGTTCCGGATGCCACGGATGTTGCTGATCTTTTCCTCTTTCTTTACGGCTGCTGCCGCTGCCGTAGGCTTGGGAGCCATAGGTTTCTGAGATTCCATAATCGTTCTGATTTTTTTTTTGGTTTAAATGATTATTTATTTTGGTTTATTTTCTTCTTTACCTTTTCTGTTCCTATCCTTCAGTTGCTGACTCTTGGCCGGCAACATCGGCGCGGTGGGTTGGTCCGCACTGTTATACTAACGCAAAATTACTATTTTTTTTATTTAATGCAATGCTGTTTTCGCAAATTTTAAGTGTTATGCGGATTTTTTTTGATATCGAACTTAATTGTTGATGAGAAATTATGTTTTATAACACTTTTTAGGCCTTTCCAGGAGTGAGTCCCTGCTGTAGAGGCAGCGGGGTCGTACCTATTATTATATAGGCACGACCCCGCTTATTTAGATAATGATTGATGAGTCGATTATTTGCTTACTGCTGCCACGCCGGGAAGTGTTTTTCCCTCGATGGCCTCGAGCAGAGCGCCGCCACCGGTGGATACATAGCTTACAGCGTCGGCAAGGCCGAACTTGTTGACGCAGGCCACGGAGTCGCCGCCGCCCACAAGCGAGAAGGCTCCATTGTCGGTGGCTTCTGCGATGGCCTCTGCGATGGCGCGAGATCCGGCGGTGAAGTTGTCAAACTCGAATACGCCTGCGGGGCCGTTCCAGAGGATTGTCTTGGCGGGCACGATGGCTGCGCGGAACTGCAGGATGGAGTCGGGTCCAGCATCGAGACCCTGCCAGCCGTCGGGAATGTTGTTTACGGGGCAGATCTGTGTCTTGGCGTCATTGCTGAATGAGTCGGCTGCCACGCAGTCGGTGCCGAGCACGAGGTTGACACCCTTCTCCTTGGCCATCTTGATGATGTCAAGGGCGAGTTGCAGTTTGTCGTCCTCGCAAATGGAGTCGCCAATCTTGCCTCCCTGTGCCTTTGCGAATGTATATGTCATACCCCCGCAGAGAATCAGGTTGTCCACCTTGTCCATAAGGTTCTCGATGATGCCGATCTTTGTGCTCACCTTCGAACCGCCCATGATGGCAGTGAAGGGGCGCTTGATGTCCTTGAGGATATTGTCCACGGCCTGAACCTCTTTCTCCATAAGATAGCCGAGCATCTTGGAATCCTTGTCGAAATAGTCGGCGATAACGGCTGTGGAGGCGTGGCTGCGGTGGGCTGTGCCGAATGCGTCGTTGACATATACGTCGGCATAGCTTGCCAGAATCTTTGCGAATTCCTTCTGACGCTCCTTCATCTCCTTTTTGGCTGCATCATATCCGTGGTCGTTTTTGTCGATGCCCACGGGCTTGCCCTCCTCTTCGGGATAGAAACGGAGGTTTTCAAGCAGGAGCACCTCGCCGGGCTTGAGGTCCTTGGCAGCCTCGGAAGCCTTGGCGCAGTCGGGGGCAAACTTCACGTCGCGGCCGAGAGCCTTGGCCACTGCGTCGCGAATCTGAAGAAGACTCAGTTTGGGGTTGACTTTGCCCTTGGGCTTGCCCATGTGCGACATAAGGATCAGCGAACCGCCGTCGCTGAGGATCTTTTTCAGCGTGGGAAGGGCGCCGCGGATGCGGGTGTCGTCGGTGATGTTGCCGTTTTCGTCGAGGGGAACGTTGAAGTCTACTCTGACGATGGCTTTCTTGTCTTTGAAATTGTAATTTTCAATCTTAGCCATTTTATTATCTGTTTTGGGTTTTCGTTAATGTGTGTTGATTATAGCTTATCTGAGATTAAACCTTTAATAAGGAATCCTTGCGTGTCTCGCGCACTGACTCTTCTTTAATAACCGATTAAATCTAATACCAGTGTGCAAATTTAGTAAATTTTGGCGATAATTCACCTTTATTTTTGGTTTTATCCCCCTGTTTATGCCAAATCCGGATTAGTTTACGTAATTTTGCAGTGGATTTTACCCGAATTAGACAGATGAATCGAGTTGAGATATTAAAGGGATTGTATCGGGGAGTGTTCGGCGAGATGCCTGAAGCGTGCGAGCGGCTTGCCGGTGCAGGTGGCGACCGTGTGTATTGGCGGATGCATGCCGTCAATAGGCCATCGGCTATCGGCGTGGAGGGTGATAATGCCGCGGATTGCCGTGCTTTCGTGGCTTTGAGCCGTTGTTTCAGGAGCGCAGGGGTAAACGTGCCGGAGATTCTTGCGGTGTCAGGCAGCGGTATGGAGTATCTTCAGCAGGATTTGGGCGGGGTGTCGCTTTTCTCTCTTCTCGGTGATGAGGGAAACCGCCTCATATATGTACCGCAGGCCCTGCGTGAGTTGGCAAGGATGCAGGCGGTGCCGCAGGCAGAGTGGGAGAGGGTGGCGGAATATCCCCCGTTCTCACGGCGGCAGGCAATGTACGACCTCAATTATTTTAAATATGAGTTTCTCAAACCGATGGGCATTCCCTTCGATGAGGAGCGGCTTGAGGATGACTTCGAGCATTTTGCGGCCGACCTTGCCGATGATGCAAATGTGCCGCAGGGTTTTATGTATCGTGACTTTCAGAGCCGCAATGTGATGATTAAAGAGGCCCGTCCCTGGTTGATTGATTTCCAGGGGGGGAGACGCGGTCCGGTGGTCTATGACGCCGTTTCATTCCTCTGGCAGGCCAAAGCCGGATTCAGCGACGGTTTCCGTGCGCAGATGCTTGAGGAATATGCAGGGGCGCTTCGAAGTAATTCCTTCCCCGGAGCGGAAAAGGTACTTGCCGGAGTGAAGCCCTTCGCATTCTTCCGCACGTTGCAGGTGCTCGGTGCATATGGATTCCGCGGCCTTGTGGAACGGCGGGCACATTTTATAGAGAGCATACCCGGAGCGCTGCGAAATCTCGAAGACCTTCTGATCACAGGCGCGGCTGACCGTTATCCTGAATTGAAACGGGTGTGCGGGCTGTTGGCCGCAGACAGGCGGTTTGATACGCCTTCTGCCGGAACGCTTACGGTGACTGTGTTCAGTTTCAGCTACAAGCGTGGATATCCGGCCGACTACACCGGCAATGGAGGCGGTTTTATGTTCGACTGTCGCGCTATGCACAATCCCGGGCGCTATGAGCAGTATAAGTCGCTGACAGGGCGCGACCTGCCGGTGATAGAATTCTTAAAGGAGAAAGGGGAGATCGACCCCTTCTGCGAGAGAGCTCTTGGGATGGTAAGGCCAACTGTGGAACGCTATCTGAAACGCGGTTTTACAAATCTTCAGATAGGTTTCGGATGCACTGGAGGCCAGCACCGGTCGGTGTATAGCGCCGACTATGTGGCCCGGGCGCTTGCCAAGGAATATCCGCAGGCCAAGGTGATTGTGATTCATCGGGAGCAGAAAATCCAAGAAGAATTTTGAATTTTGAATTATGGAAACGCAGGCTATGATTATGGCGGCTGGGCTGGGGACGCGGCTTCGCCCGTGGACTCTGGAGCATCCAAAGGCGCTTGTGCCTGTGCATGGTGTGCCTGTGCTGGAAAGGGTTATTGGCAGAATGCGCAGTGAGGGCATCGGCAGGATTGTGGTGAATGTGCATCACTTTGCATCGCAAGTGGTTGAATTCATTCGTGAAAAAGATTTCGGGGTAGAGATATTGGTGAGCGACGAGAGCGGACGCCTGCTCGACACCGGTGGGGCCATCGCGAAGGCTGCTCCCCTTTTCGGTGACGCATCCCTCCTTGTGCATAATGTAGATATATTGAGCAATGCGCCATTGGAAGAGATATTGCATCGTCATGAAACTTCCGGCAGGGATGTGACGCTCGTCACAAGCGGCCGCGACTCCTCCCGGCGACTGATGTTTGATGCAGAAGGCGTTCTGAGGGGTTGGCACAATCTTAACACAGACGAATTCCGGCCGGCGGGTATCAGAGAAGGCCTCGGCATTCAAGAATTGTCGCAGGAGGCCTTCAGCGGTATCTATTGCCTTTCGCCTAAAGCGGTGGCAAGCATTGTGGATTACGGTAAGGAAATCGGTGATGACAAATTCCCGATAATGGACTATTTCTTATCATTTCCTGAAGGAGTCAGAATGGAGAAAGAATATCTGGATGGTCTTCAGTTAATCGACATTGGCCGCCCGGAAACTCTCCGTGCGGCCAATGAAGCAGGTATTATCTGAAATTTTTTAATGTGCCTGTGGATAATGATGCTTGGGAGTCCTCACATTGTTCTTGTTCACACAATACTGGAACACACATCCCACTGTGAGGAAAACCACCGAGAGCCCTCCGAGAATCCACGTTACTGTAACTCCGCTTGTGAAGCATGATACTATAAGGAGTATCGAGCCAATCACATAGAATATAATTGATAATGATTTCATGGCTTTTAATGTGTTGTTTTCATTAAAACGCCTTTAGCGGCCAAAAAGATTGTTAATGGCTATTTTTTAACACTTTAACACTTTTCGTACCTCTGACTTCTGATTTCTGACTTCCGACCTGAATCAGAGTTCCGCCGCCTTGAGTTTTTCGGCGTTCTCGGCCACGATGAGACGGTCGATGCATTCCTGGATGTCGCCATTCACAAACGCCTGCAGATTGTAGACGGTATAGTTGATGCGATGGTCGGTGATGCGTCCCTGGGGATAATTGTAAGTGCGGATTTTAGCGGAGCGGTCGCCGGTGGAAACCATTGTCTTACGGCGCGATGCGATGTCGTCCATATATTTCTGGTGCTCCTTGTCATATATAAAGGAGCGTAGGCGCGAGAGGGCACGCTCTTTGTTCTTGGGTTGGTCGCGGGTCTCGGTGCACTCAATCAGAATCTCCTCCACAACGCCCGTGTTGGGATTCTTCCAGTTGTAGCGGAGTCGGACGCCGGATTCCACCTTGTTGACATTCTGGCCGCCGGCGCCGCCTGAGCGGAAAGTGTCCCAGCGGATTTCCCCTTCATGGATCTCCACATCGAATTCCTCGGCCTCTGGGAGCACGGCCACCGTGGCGGCCGAAGTGTGCACGCGCCCCTGCGTCTCAGTGGCCGGCACACGCTGCACTCGGTGGACGCCGCTCTCATATTTCATTGTGCCATATACATTGTCGCCGCTGAGCGTGAAGACAATCTCCTTATAACCGCCTGCGGCGCCTTCCGACACGGATGATACGGCCAGTTGCCAGCCCTTTGACTCTGCATATTTCTGATACATGCGGAATAGGTCGCCGGCGAAAAGGGCAGCCTCGTCGCCACCTGTGCCGCCACGGATCTCCACGATGGCATTCTTGGCATCATCGGGATCGCCTGGAATCAGCATTATCTTGATGCTCTCCTCGATTCGGGGAAGCGATGCTTCGGCAGCCTCCATCTCCTCGCGGGCAAGCTGGCGCATCTCTTCATCATTCTCGGAAGCAAGCAGTTCCTTACTCTCCTCGATGGAGCGCAGGGCAGTCTCATATTCCCTCTTCGCCTTGAGAATCTCCTCAAGGTCGTGATATTCCTTCGTGAGCCGAACGTAGCGCTTCTGGTCGGCAATCACCTGCGGGTCGGTGATGAGTGTTGACACCTCCTCAAATCTCGCGTCAAGTCCCTCAAGACGCGACAAAAGCATATTCTCTGACATAGAAGTTGTTTAAACTAATTTACGTTTAATAAAATTACTGAAGAAGTGTAAACTTTATGGTAATCTTCATTAATCTTTTGGGCGTATTTCTCCGCTTTCGTCAGCACCGACCAGGAGGTCGCTGCCTCCTCAATCGAAGAAATCCCCTCCAAAATCTTAGACCCCATCCCATAAAAAATGTTAATGCAGGGGCGACCGATTTTTGATGC
>CAJLTZ010000005.1 GCA_905209725.1 uncultured Muribaculaceae bacterium | reverse complement strand
TTTTGCTTCCTTTTTTGATAGTAGAACTTCTCTATTATTTTGACAGGAGAACAGTAGAACTTTTTTTGCTTCCTTTTTTGACAGTAGAACTTCTCTATTATTTTTGACAGGAGAACAGTAGAACTCTATTTTGCTCCCTTTTTGACAGGAGAACAGGAGGAACAGGAGGTTGCTACGTTTGTTCTACTGTTCTCCTGTCCAAAAAAATTAGCGCTTCTACTGTCGCTATGCGCGCAACGCAAGCGTTGCCCCGCTCAACCGGCCGCCCGCTCTCGCGGGACGCCCGCAGCAGCCTTTTATTGTTCTACTGTTCTCCTGTCTAAAATTTGAAGTGGTTCTACTGTCTATTTGCGGAGGCGGCGGAGCTCGGCGAGCTCGGGCATGCGGAAGAGGTAGGCGCCGGCGCCGTAGATGGCTACGCCCAGGAGGATACCGGCGGTGAGCGACCAGATGCCGTTGCCCATCCAGATAGTCAGCATTTTTACTGCGGCATACATTGCAGAGGCCAGTAGGAAGATCCAGAAGATGTCTTTGAGTTGCTTGATGAATCCGTAGTTGATGAGTTTGCCGGTATAGTATGAGTTGAGCACCATGCAGATTACGGATGTTACCAGTCCTCCCCAGATCATGGCCTCAACGCCGTAAGGCACTGTGATGAAGAGCATCGATACGCCCATTATTTTCTTTATCACCTCGAGTCGGAAGAAGAGGTCGCTGCGCCCTTTCACTTCGAGGAGGTTTAGGTTGATGGCGTGGAAGGGATAGGTCATCTTGCTGAAGGCAAGGATCTGGAGCAGGGCGGCTGCGGGCAACCAGCGGGAGGTGAGGAGCACGTTGATGAGAGGATAGGCCACGGCGCCGAGCCCGAGGGTGAGGGGGAAGATGATGAAGCAGGAGAGGCGGATCATGCGGCGGTAGCCGTCGGCGAGCAACCGGTCGTCGTGCTGGATCTTGCAGAGGGTGGGGAAGGTGACCGACTGGAGCACGCCGGTAGGCATGGCGGAGGTGAGGTCGCCGAGGCTCTGGGCACGATTGTAGAAGGCGAGGTCGCGGGCGCGGTATACCTTGCCGATGATGATGCCGGAGATATTATTGTAAACGGTGTCGAGGAGCCTGGAGGCGAGGAGTTTGCTTCCGAAACTGAAGAATTCCTTGAAGCTCTGCCTGGAGAATTCGAGTGTGGGGCGCCATTTACCGTAAATCCAGATGAGGATGGTGCTGACAGTGGTGCCGATGATGCCGTTCCATACGAGCGCCCACACCTGGAAGTCGAGGTAGGCGAGCAGGATGCCGGCGGCTCCGGAGAGGAGGAGGCCTGCGATGTTGAGTTTGGCGAGGAGTTTGAAGCGGAGTTCGGCGGTGAGCAGAGCGCGCTGCACGCCGACGATGGAGCCAATCACGAGAGAGATGGCCGACACGCGGAGCACGGGGGTGAGCACGGGCATGTCGTAGAAGCGGGCGATGAGGGGGGCGCTGAGGAAGAGGATGGCGTAGCAGAGAAGGGCTACCAAGATGTTGAACCAGAAGACGGTGCTACAGTCGGTCTGGGTGCGGTCGGTCTTGCGGATTAGGGCGGTGGAGAAGCCGGAGTCGATGAAGGCGTTGGCTACGGTGGTGAAGATGGTGAGCATTGCCACTGTGCCGTAGCTTTCGGGGAGGATGAGGCGGGCGAGGACGACGCTGATGATGAAGAAGATCACCTGGCGGCCGCCGGTCTCGAAGATGCGCCAGAGGACGCTATTGACGGCCTGGCGCTTGAGGTTGCCGACTTCGCCTGCGGCGGCTTCGTCGGGGGCGTCGGCGAGGGGCTCGCCGACGGGGACCTCTTCGCGGTCAATGTCGTTATCTTGCTTCATAGGCTTTTTTATCGGACTTGTCGGACATATCGGACATATCGGAGTTGTCGGACTGTCGGGCTACTTCTTTTGACAGGAGAACAGGAGGTCGCTTCTAATGTTCTACTGTTCTCCTGTCCGAAAATTTAGAGTTGCTTCTGGTGAGGAGGGCGAGGAGCATGGGGAACCAGAAGAATTGCCAGTTGCTTTCGCTGCTGACGAGCAATAGCACCAGCGTGATTATCCAGGTGGGCCAGAGACGCTTCCTGAAGGTGGTCTCCACTATGACAATCCACAATGATATGGCGGCTACTATGCCATAGATATACCAGGTGTGGAACACGCCGGCGCTGCCTTCTTCGAAAATACGGGGCGGGGTGAGGTCGCGACGGTCGGCATCGACGCCATGGCCGGTCCAGGCGTCACGGCTGCAGACGTCAACGGCCCGCGCACCGTAGATGCTGGGCCCTACCCGCGCGGCGATGCTTTCGTCGGCGGCGTCTATGCTGTCGGGATCGAGGGTGACTATCGCCGTCGTCATTCGCGTGAGGCGCTTGATCTGTGTGCTTTGCCCGATGGGCGTGAGGGCGACAATCATGAGCGTCACTGCGGCGGCGCTGAGGTAATAGTAATAGTTGCGGCGCCCGATGTAGGGAAGCAGCGCGAGGGGACTCCAGAAATAGGCGGAGGCGTTGCAGGTGGTGAAGAGCACCCAGCAGAATGCGAGCCATACCCACCAGCGCGTGCGAAGGTCGGCAAGGAGGGAGGCGCCTTGCGGAACGCTCCGCTGTTGCACGAGTCGCAGTTGCAGCCCGCGGTAGAACATCATGACGCTGAGGAAGAAGGAGCTATGGCTCGGTTCTGTCATCAGCGAGTTGAGTTTGAAAGGGGCGTAGGTGTAAACAAGTCCGGAGTTGAATACGGGGAGGCCGGAGATGACGCAGATCTGCTGGATTACCAGCACGATGGCATAGGCGGCCACAAGCCATTCGAGAATAGTGACGATACGGCGGGGACTGAGGCCGGCGGCGGGCACGGCACGCGCCATCATTGCAAACCATACGGCGCCGGCGGCGGTGAAGAACTGGGTGCTCCAGCGCAATGTGGCGGGATGGAAGATGGCGGGTAGTAATAGCGCGGAGAGGGCGTAAAGGAGGAAGGGGATGTCGAGGAGGGGGAGGGTGCGCCGGCAACTGCGGAAGAGGAGCAGCAGCGGCGAGAGGGCCATGAGGATGCAGAGCGCTACGTTGAGATAGGCATCATTGCGGAAGATGGCGGGACAGGTGCCGGCCACCACGATGTTGACTGCTACTATCCAGCGGAGGAGGGTTTGCTCAGACACGCCTACGGAAATTTGAATTTTTGACAGGAGAAGTGCTTTTCTTTTTTGACAGGAGAACAGGAGGAACAGGAGGTCGCCAATAAAGTTCTACTGTTCTACTGTCCAAAAAAAGTTTTACTGTCAATCGTCAATCAGGAATGGAGTTTCGAAGTCGGCGAAGAGGGGATGTGCGGTGTCTTTGGGGGAGAGGATGGCGGAGGCGGGGTCGATGCGCCAGTCGATGCCGAAGCTGGTGTCGAGGATGGAGATGCCGCCGTCGGCCTGGGGGGCGTAGTAGTTGTCGCATTTATATTGGAATACGGCAACGTCGGAGAGGACGGCGAAGCCATGGGCGAAGCCACGGGGGATGAAGAACTGGCGCTTGTTGTCTTCGGAGAGTTCCACGGCGACGTGCTGGCCATATGTGGGGGAGCCTTTGCGGATATCGATGGCGACGTCGAGCACGCGGCCGCGCACGCAGCGGACAAGTTTGGCCTGAGCGAAGGGGGGACGCTGGAAGTGGAGGCCGCGCATCACGCCGCGCACGGAGCAGGATTCATTGTCCTGAACGAATTCCACGGGCGCTACCTGGGCGTCGAAGTCGCGCTTGTTGTAGGATTCAAAGAAATAGCCGCGGGCGTCGGGGAAGACGCGCGGCTCGATTATCTTCACGCCGGGGATGGCTGTGTCGGTTACTGTCATTGTCTAAATTATTTTTGACAGGAGATCTCTATTATTTTGACAGGAGAACAGTAGGAACAGGAGTTTGCTACTTATGTTCTACTGTTCTACTGTTCTCCTGTCCAAAGAAAAGTTCTACTGTCTTACTCGAGGTTGGGTGAGTGTGTGCGGTTGATTTCGTCGATTACTTTGAGGAGGTACTGGCCGTAGCCGTTCTTGAGCATGGGTTGGGCGAGCTGGGTCATCTTCTCTTTGCTTATCCATCCCTGGCGGTAGGCGATGCCTTCGAGGCAGGCTATCTTGAGGCCCTGGCGCTTCTCAAGCACTTCGACGTAGATGCTGGCTTCGGCGAGGGAGTCGTGGGTGCCGGTGTCGAGCCATGCAAAACCGCGCGGCAGGACTTGCACCTTGAGTTCGCCGTCGTTGAGGAATTCCTGATTGACAGTGGTGATTTCGAGTTCGCCTCGGGCGGAGGGCTTGATTCTTGCGGCTACGTCAACTACCTTGTTGGGGTAGAAGTAGAGGCCTACTACGGCATAGTTGGACTTGGGGTTCTTGGGTTTTTCCTCGATGGAGAGGCAGTTGCCCTGCTTGTCGAATTCTGCTACGCCGTAGCGTTCGGGGTCATCGACCCAGTAGCCGAACACGGTGGCTTTGCCATCCTTTTCGGCGGCTTCGACGCTGCGGCGGAGGACCTTCGAGAAACCGGCGCCATGGAAGATGTTGTCGCCGAGCACGAGGCAGGCGGAGTCGTCGCCGATGAAGTCGCGGCCGATGATGAAGGCCTGGGCGAGGCCGTCGGGCGAGGGCTGTTCGGCATAGCTGAAGTGGACGCCGTAGTCGCTGCCGTCGCCGAGGAGGCGCTTGAAGCCGGGCAGGTCGTAGGGCGTGGAGATGATGAGGATGTCGCGGATGCCGGCGAGCATCAGGGCCGAGATGGGATAGTATACCATCGGCTTGTCGTAGATGGGGAGGAGCTGCTTGCTCACGCCCTTGGTGATGGGATAGAGACGGGTGCCGGATCCGCCGGCTAATACTATGCCTTTCATAATCTTGAATTTTGTGGTTTTGACATGAGAACTCTTCTTTTTTTTTGACAGGAGAACAGTAGAAACAGGAGGTTGCTTCTTTTGTTCTACTGTTCTGCTGTCCAAAAGAATGTTCTACTGTTCTCCTGTCCAAAAGAATGTTCTACTGTTCTGCTGTCCAAAAGAATGTTCTACTGTTCTCCTGTCCAAAAGAATGTTCTACTGTCTAATCGTTGGAGTAGCGGTAGGAGCTGCCGTAGCCGTAGCCGTAACTGTATGGGTTGCCGTAGCGGTTGGCGTAGCGGCCTTTGGGATTGAGAGTGCCGTTGAGTATCAACGACATGTTGGGATATTTGCCGCTTTCATAGAGTTCGTCGACTACGGGAATCATGCTGAGATCGAGGATTCCGGCGCGAATCACGAAAATAGTGTTGTCTGCATATTTGGCTACGATGGAGGCGTCGGCCACAACCTCTACCGGCGGGCAGTCGAGGAATACATAGTCGTAGTGGCGGCGCAAGTCAGAGATGAGCGCGTTGAGGCGGTCGGAGAAGAGAAGCTCGGTAGGGTTGGGAGGCGTGGTGCCCACGGGGATTAAGCTCAGGTTGGGACAGTCGGCCACTGGCTTGATGATGTGCTGGATGTCGTCGGCACGGTTGGCCAGATAGTCGGCGACGCCTGTGGATGGGGAGCCGATATATTTGGAGAGCGACGACTTGCGCATGTCGAGGTCGACCACCACCACTTTCTTATTCTTGATGGCGAGGGATTTGGCAAGGTTGTAGGTGACGAAGGTCTTGCCGCTGCCGGCATTGGCGGATGTGAGCATCACCACGCGGGAGGCGGCGTCGTTGCCAAACATGAATTCGAGGTTGGTGCGCACTACGCGGAATGCCTCGTTGATGGCATTGCGGGAGTTGGGCTGCACTGCGACGATAGGGGTGGGGTCGTTGTTGCGGAGCACCTTGTGGGTGATACGCTGTTTGGGACCATATAGGGGAAGTTCGCCGGCGAAGGGGATCTTCATGCCCTTGATGTCCTTGCGGCCGCGCACCACATGCACGCTGCATTCCTTGATGAAGATGATGAGCATCGGCAGGATGATGCCGATGGCGAAGGCGAGCAGATAGACTTTCTTCGAGACAGGAGCCACGGGGAAGTCGGGACCGTCGGCCTCACGGATGATGCGCGTATTATAGGAGGTGAAGGCCTGGTTGAGCTGGTTTTCCTCACGCTTCTGGAGGAGATAGAGGTAGAGGGTCTCCTTCACCTTCTGCTGGCGCTCCACGGAGAGGAGGTATTTGGCCTGACGGGGGTTGGAGGCGATTTTGCTCTGTGCCGAACCGCTCACGCCCTCCTGGCTCTTGATCTGGGCCTGCAGGGCGACGGTCTCATTGTCGATGGATGCCACGAGGGCGCCGCGCATGGCGGCAATCTGCTGGTCGAGCTCAGCCACGAGGGGGTTGGACGCCGAACTCTGCGACACGAGGCTCTGACGCTCGAGAATCTTGGCGTTATACTGCGAAATCTGCGCCGAGAGATTTGGCGATGCGAGGCCGGAGTTGGTGGGGAGGAGATTGAACTTGTTTTCGGAATTGCGCAGGTAGTTGCGGATATATTTGGCCATGTACTCCTGATTGCGGAGGTCCTTGAGGGCGATGGATGCCTGGGAGGCCTGGCTCATATAGAGGGAGGCTGCGGCATCGACGTCGGGCACAAGGTTGGCGCTCTTGAATGAGGAGATGTCATTGTCGACGCTGCCGAGTTCGTTCTGAAGGAGGCGGATGCGCTCGTCGATGAATTTGGAGGAATTGTCGGCGAGGTCGCGCTTATCCTGCATCCAGCGGTCGTTGTAGCAGGCGATGAGGGTGCGGATCACATCCTCGGCGCGCTCGGGGTCGGTGTCGGTCATGGAGAATTCCACGATGTTCCAGGAATCCTCCTCAACGGTGGCTGTGAGCGAACCGCTGAAACCGGCCGCCGTGCCTTTCACAGTGCCCTTGTTGACGTCGAACTCCGTGGGCTGCTTGCCGTTATAGGCCTTGCCGGGGAGGACGGTCACGGTGCCGAGCACCGTTTTCTGCGGGATGCCGATGCGGCCTCTTACTGTCTTGCCCTCGAAGGCGCGGCCGTTGAGCACGATGTCGCTCATTTCATACTCGCCGTCTTTGTCGAGGTTGAGATGGAAGGAGGCGGTGGAATTCTCGGGCACGTCGGGGAGCTGCACCTGCACGGGAAGCTGCGAGCCGTAAAGCACGTGGGGGCGGAATGTGCCGGGGCGCGAATAGCTGATGTCGAGGCTGAGGCGGCGCACCACGTCGCGCATGAGGTCGGGGCTGGTGATGAGGGCCACTTCGTCGTTTACGGTGGAATTGCCCTGGTAGAGGCCGAGGTCCTCAAACATGCCGGCGCTCTGCGAGATGGAGTTGCCGTTGGTGTCGGTCTTGATCATGATCGACGCCGTCTTATTATATGTGGGGGTTGTGGTGCGCAGGTAGATATAGGCGAGGCCAAGGCAGACCACTAATGAGATTACAAACCATTGCCAATGAGCCATGCAGAGATAGAGGAACTCGTTGATTTTCATCTGTCCCTTGTCGGCGGGGCGGGAGGTTGTCTTTTTCTGTTGTTGAGCAGACATTGCAGACTAATGATGAATTTTGAATTTTGAATTCGATTCAACTAATTTATTTATTGAAGATGAGGATGCCTATAGTGGTGAGGAAGGAGGCGATTGAGATCCAGAATGTGGGGGTGAGCCAGGAGTTGCCATTGGCTGTGCTCTGGCGTGCCTTTACGCTGTTGGGCTCCACGTATACCACATCGTTCTGCTGGAGATAGTAAACTGGACTCTGGGTCATGCCGGCGCCGGAGTTGAGATTGAGGGTATATACTTTCTGGACGCCGTTTTCATCGCGGAACACCTTGACATTGTCGCGACGGCCATAGATGGTGAGGTCGCCGGAGGAAGCAATGGCGTCGAGGATGGTGAAGTCTTCACGGGGTATTTCCACGCGGCCGGGCTTCTGCACCTCACCGATCACCGAGACGCCGAGATTGAGGAAATCCACGGTGACGATGGGATTCTTGGCGAGGTCGCGGCTGATGAGTTCGCGGCGCACGTATTCAGCCACCTGCTCGCGCGTCATGCCGGCGATGTGGAGTTTGCCGAGCACGGGGAAGTCGATGTCGCCGTGCGAGTCGATGGTGTAGGGTGCCACTTCGCCGTTGCCCGACGTGGTGGTGCCGGAGGAGCCGATACGGTTGGTGGAGACGGGAAGATTGAAGAGGGAATTGAGGCGAGCGTCGGAGGTCGACACGATGATCGACACTTTGTCGTTGGCCTTAAGTTTTAGTGGAACGGCCTTTGAGATAATGTTCTCGCTGCCTGCAGGGATGTCCTGGAAATATGTGATCTCCTTGCGTGAGGAGCAGCTTCCGAGGGAAGCACAGATTAACGCCGTGATGGCAAGACGGGATATTTTCATGTTTTCAATTTTTCAGATGAATTCGATATAGTCGGGGTGGACTTCTACTGCGGCGGTGAGCATGTCGGGGATGTCGACGAGAAGCCGTCGCTTGCGCATGCCGCGGATGGAGAGGAGGTTGCCCTCAAAACCGTGGAGCGGGCCGCCGATGATGCGCACGCGCTTGCCTACCATCTCAGGACGGATCTCTCCGGGCATGAAATAGCGTGGCTCATCGCTCTGCTCCACAGCGTGGATGAAGCGGTCCATGTCAGAGTCGGGCACTGTCATTGCCTGACAGTAGGTGCCCCCTTTGACGAAGCGATACTGAAGGGTGGGGATTGACTCGACCACGGGGTCGAGGCGCCGGCGTTCGGAGCGCACGAAGAGAAGGTCGTGGATGGCCGGAACGAGGCGGCGGTGCTTATGGCTGGTGGTGCCGAACACTTTCCACACCATTGGCGTGAAAACCTTGAAACCGGCCACTCCGAGGCGGAGGTAGGCGGGATTCAGAGCGTTCGGGCGTGTAAGGTCGCGCATTGCAAACCAGCTTTCCATAGTAGGGTGGAATCCTTAATGAGGGGTGGAATTCTTAGATACCAGACACACTTTCTATTCCTGCATTTCGTTGTAAGTTATTGATACGCAGAATATTGAATGTGTTTTCCGTAAAAGTCACGGCTTTTGGGTTGTCGCCGTCATCGATATAATAACGCGATTGGAGCCGTTTTTGCTCACAGGCGGCTGCAATTTTTGGGGAAATGCGGCTGCCGCGGGCTTTTTTTTCGTGTGCAAAATTACGAAATAATATCGGTTAAAGCAAAATTCTTTTCAATAATATAGGAATTAGGGCAGATGGGGTTGACAGGGCAGATAGACTAATTGGACTAATTGGACTAATTGGACTAATTGGACTAATTCTTGGCCGGTTTTGCTTTTCATGCGATTTTTTATTAATTTTGCGAACGGCTTTTATAGCCCTTTTTATTACGATATAATTCAAAATCAAGATACAATGGCTACCAAACCCTTCCATTATCAGGAAATGTTCCCCCTCGGCGAGGACACCACGGAATACCGTCTTATCACCAAAGACTATGTAAAGACAGAAAACTGGAACGGCCACGAGATGCTCGTGGTGGATCCTGAAGCGCTGACCATCATCGCCAACGAGGCGTCGCACAACTGCTCGTTCATGCTGCGTCGCGAGCACAACGAGATGGTGGCCAAGATTCTTCATGACCCCGAAGCTTCCGAGAACGACCGCTTCGTGGCCCTCACGATGCTCCGTAACGCTGAGGTGGCCGCCAAGGGCGTGCTCCCCTTCTGCCAGGATACGGGCACTTCCATCTGCGCCGGTTACAAGGGCCAGCACGTGTGGACCGGTTGCGACGACGAGGAAAAGATTTCCCTCGGTGTATACAAGACCTATACCGAAAACAATCTCCGCTATTCGCAGAACGCTCCCCTCACAATGTATGACGAGGTGAACACCGGCTGCAACCTCCCCGCGCAGATTGAGATCCACGCCACCACAGGCAACGAGTATAAGTTCCTCTTCGTGGCAAAGGGTGGCGGCTCGGCCAACAAGACATATCTCTATCAGGAAACCAAGGCCATCCTCAACAAGAAAACCCTCGTGCCCTTCCTCATAGAGAAGATGAAGACCCTCGGCACAGCGGCTTGTCCTCCCTATCACATCGCATTCGTGATCGGCGGCACATCGGCTGAGGCCAATCTCGCAGCCGTGAAGAAGGCCAGTGTGAAATATTACGACAACCTCCCCACAAAGGGTAACGAATACGGTCACGCATTCCGCGACGTGGAGCTTGAGAAGGAACTCCTCGAGGCTGCCCACTGCATCGGACTTGGCGCACAGTTTGGCGGCAAATATTTCGCCCACGACATCCGCGTGATCCGCATGCCGCGCCACGGCGCCAGCTGCCCCGTGGGAATGGGCGTTAGTTGCTCGGCCGACCGCAACGTGAAAGCCAAGATTAATAAAGATGGTCTCTGGATCGAGAAACTCGACGAATTCCCCGGCGAACTCATCCCCGAAGAGATGCGCAAGGAGGGTGAAGGCGAAGTGGTGAAGATCGACCTCAACCGTCCTATGCCCGAAATTCTTGCCCAGCTCGACAAATATCCTGTGTCGACCCGTCTCTCGCTCAACGGCACAATCATCGTGGGCCGCGACATCGCACACGCCAAGATCAAAGAGCGTCTCGACGCCGGCGAACCGATGCCGCAGTATCTCAAAGACCATCCCATCTATTACGCAGGTCCGGCCAAGAAACCCGAAGGAATGCCCTCAGGTTCGTTCGGTCCCACCACGGCAGGCCGCATGGACCCCTATGTCGACCAGTTCCAGGCCGCAGGCGGTTCGATGGTGATGATAGCCAAGGGTAACCGCAGCCAGCAGGTGACCGATGCCTGCAAGAAGCACGGCGGATTCTATCTCGGCTCCATCGGCGGACCCGCCGCCATCCTCGCCAAGAACTCCATCAAGAATGTGGAGCTCCTCGAATATCCCGAACTCGGCATGGAGGCCATCTGGAAGATTGAGGTTGAAGACTTCCCCGCCTTTATCCTCGTGGACAACAAGGGCAACGACTTCTTCAAGCAGTTGAAGCCCCGCTGCCCGATGAAATAAGACTTTAAAGACGTTAATGAAGAATATAAGGAATTTCTGTATAATCGCACATATCGACCATGGAAAGTCGACGCTTGCCGACCGTCTCCTCGAGCGCACCCACACCGTGGATGCCAAGGACATGGAGGCGCAGGTGCTCGATGACATGGACCTCGAGCGAGAGCGCGGCATCACCATCAAGAGCCACGCAATCCAGATGGATTATGCGCTCAACGGCGAAAAATATGTGCTTAATCTTATAGACACTCCGGGACACGTAGACTTTAGTTATGAGGTGTCGCGCTCTATCGCAGCTTGCGAGGGCGCGCTCCTTATTGTAGACGCATCCCAGGGAATCCAGGCGCAGACCATCTCCAACCTCTATATGGCTATCGACAACGACCTGGAGATCATACCCGTGATCAACAAGTGCGACCTCGACAGCGCGAAGCCCGACGAGGTGGAGGATCAGATTGTGGACCTGCTCGGTTGCAAGCCGGAGGAGATAATCCGCGCCAGCGGCAAGACCGGCATGGGCGTAGACGAGATATTGCAGGCCATCGTGGAACGGATTCCGGCGCCCGATGGCGACCCCGACGCTCCGCTGCAGGCCCTGATCTTCGACTCCGTGTTCAACCCCTTCCGCGGAATTATCGCCTATTACAAGATTGTGAACGGCACCATCCGCACCGACGACTTCGTGAAATTCGTGTCGACAGGCAAGGAATATCACGCCGATGAAATCGGCGTGCTCAAACTGCGCATGTCGCCCCGCAAGGAACTCTCGGCCGGCAATGTGGGCTACATCATCTCCGGCATCAAGACCTCCAAGGAGGTGAAGGTGGGCGATACAATCACCCATGTGGGCCGTCCCTGCGACAAAGCCATCGAGGGATTCGAGGAAGTGAAGCCTATGGTCTTCGCCGGAGTATATCCCATTGACACCGAAGACTTCGAAAACCTGCGCGCCAGTCTCGAGAAACTGCAGCTCAACGATGCCTCGCTCACATTCCAGCCTGAGTCGTCGGCAGCGCTCGGATTCGGTTTCCGTTGCGGTTTCCTCGGCTTGCTACACATGGAGATAATCCAGGAGCGCCTCGGCCGCGAATTCGACATGGATGTGATCACCACGGTGCCCAACGTGTCCTATCTCGTATACGACAAGAAAGGAAACCGCACAGAGGTGCACAATCCCTCCGGGCTTCCGGAGCAGACCCTCATCGACCATATCGAGGAGCCTTATATCCGCGCCACCGTGATTACCGCCGCCGAATTCATCGGCCCGATCATGACGCTCTGTCTCGCCAAACGCGGCGAACTCGTGAAACAGGAATATATTTCCGGCAACCGAATGGAACTTACCTTCGACATGCCGCTGGGCGAAATCGTGATTGATTTCTACGACAAGCTCAAGAGCATCTCGAAAGGCTATGCCTCCTTCGATTACCATATCCACGACTACAGGGAGAGCAAGCTCGTGAAACTCGACATCCTTCTGAACGGCGAGAGCGTGGACGCGCTCAGCACGCTGACCCATGAGACCAATTCCGTGAAATTCGGACGACGGATGTGCGAGAAACTGAAGGAACTGATTCCCCGCCAGCAGTTTGACATCGCAATCCAGGCGGCCATCGGCGCGAAGATCATCGCCAGGGAAACGGTGAAAGCGGTGCGTAAGGATGTGACGGCGAAATGCTACGGCGGCGATATCTCCCGTAAGCGCAAGCTGCTCGAGAAGCAGAAGGCGGGCAAGAAGAGAATGAAGAAGATTGGTTCGGTGGAGGTGCCTCAGAAAGCCTTCCTTGCCGTGCTGAAGCTTGACTGATATAATTTTTTGCCGGGTAATGCGCCCGGCAAATTTTTTTAATCCAAAAAGCTTCGAGAATTGTTCTCTTTATAACTGCAGATTATAACTGCAGACTCTATTCGAGCATCTTCGGGCAACGCAAGCGTTGCCCCGCTCAACCAGGCCATTTGGCCCAAGAATACAAATCAATATTCATAATTAATATAAGATGACTATAGGAGACAAATTTCCGGATATGCTCGGCGTGGATGCCCAGGGCAATGAGGTGAAGCTTTCCGATTTCCCCGGCAAGCGTTTCATAATCTATTTCTATCCGAAGGACAATACGCCCGGTTGCACGCTGGAGGCGAAGAGTTTCCGCGATAATTATGACACATTCCAGCAGATGGGATATCAGATTATCGGCGTGAGCAAGGATTCTGAGGCAAGCCACCGCAAATTTGCGGAGAAAAATGAGTTGCCTTTCCCGTTGGTGGCCGACACCGACTGCGCCCTCTGTGAGCAGGCAGGGGTGTGGCAGCTGAAGAAGATGGCCGGCCGCGAATACATGGGCATTGTGCGCACCACTTTCGTAACCGATGCGCAGGGCGTTGTGACCGATGTGGTGAAGAAGGTGAAGACCGCCACTGCATCCGAGCAGCTCTTCGAACTGCTTGAAGGGCGCGACAGCATCAATCCGGCCTAAGCGCCCGGATTGTTTAGTAGTATCTTAGCATACTGATTGATTACCCTGTTGTTTTTTTCAATTACCCCGATTACACTATGTCCGTATTCTACACTGCCCAAAAGACCATAAAGAATTACACCAACGGCGGCAATGTGCTGATGATGGCCACCGCTCTCGCCCTTATCATTGTGAATATACCGGGTTGCACAGACTTCTACAACAGTCTGTGGGTTAACGAGATTGAGTTGAGAGTGGGGAATTTTAACCTCTTCAGCCACCATGGCGAACCAATGTCGGTGATGGCCTTCATCAACGATGCCCTCATGGCAATCTTTTTCTTCACCGTAGGACTGGAGATAAAGCGCGAGGTGCTGGTGGGGGAACTCTCGAGCTTTCGGCAGGCGTTGCTTCCAATCCTTGCGGCCGTGGGCGGCATGATTGTGCCTGTGGCCCTTTTCTATTGGTTCGCCGCCGGCACCGACTATATGCGTGGCGCCGCCATACCGATGGCCACAGATATCGCCTTCTCGCTTGGCGTGTTGGCGATGCTCGGCAAGCGTGTGCCTGTAGGGCTGAAAGTGTTCCTCACTACCTTGGCTGTGGTTGATGACATTGGCGGTATCCTTGTGATTGCCATTTTCTACAGCACTTCCATCGACTGGATGATGATGCTATATGCGGCTGGCGGAATACTTATGCTCATTTCCGGCGGAATGCTCGGTATGCAGAGCAAACTCTATTACGCGCTGATAGGAATCGGGGTGTGGTTCTGCTTCCTGAATGCGGGAATCCATCCGACAATCGCGGGCGTGATTGTGGCATTCACGGTGCCTGCGAAACCAGTGTTCGCACCTAAGAAATATATCAAGGCCATCCGCAAGAACATCTCCCATTTCGCGCACGACGATGACGAGAGCCTCAACTCGCGCACTATCCTCGACCACGACCAGATGAACTGGCTCAAGGAGATTGAGACGGCTTCCGACAAGGTGATTTCTCCGCTGCAGGATATGGAGGATACGCTTCACCCGCTCGTGAATTATCTGATTGTACCGCTCTTCGCTTTCGCTAATGCGGGCATATATTTCCACGATATGCAGGCATCGATGCTTGTGTCGGGAATCAGCCTGGCGATTATGGTGAGCCTAGTGGTGGGTAAGTTCTCAGGGATATTCCTCTTCTCGTGGGGAACCATCAAGCTTGGGCTGGCGCCGATGCCGGAGGGGGCCAACTGGGCGCGGCTTGCGTCGGTGGCAGTGTTGGGCGGAATCGGTTTTACAGTGTCGCTCTTTATCGCCAACCTGAGTTTCGGGGATGTCGACCCGATGCACTCCATCCTTCTGAATGAGTCGAAACTTGGTATTCTCGTAGGCTCATTCCTTGCGGGCTTCTTAGGCTGGCTCTTCTTGAACCTCACACTTCCCAAAAAGAAAGACGTCCCGGCAGAGCCGGAAGAATAATCAGACTTCGGGTTTGAGGCGCGGGGTTTTGGAGAGCATGCTGAAGAACATGTAACCAAACACGGCCGCTACCGTGAAACCTACCGCGAGCGAGAACTCATAACTGATGCTGAAGCCCCAGAGGGTGTCGGTGAGTGCGCCGAAGCCTTCAGGCGCAAAGAAGATATATGTCACAGTGACTATCGTCATGAAGAGGGCCGGCAGCAATGTCACTACATACTGTTTGCCGTGGCGTGCGAGCCATACGGTGATGGTCCAGAGAGTGAACACCGACAGCACCTGATTGCACCATGCGAAATAACGCCATAATGCGTCATAAGGCATAAGCATGATAATGAAGCAGATGGCGAAAATCGGGATGGAAACCAGCAGACGCTTCGCAATCTTTCGCTGGTTGAGGCTGAGGAAATCGGCCGCGATGAGACGTGCGGAACGGAGCGCCGTATCGCCGGAGGTGATAGGAGCCGCAATCACGCCGAGCACAGCGAGTACACCGCCGAAAGCGCCGAGCCATGTCTTCGAGATATCATTCACAAGCACTGCGGGACTGCCGGTGCCGAGATACTGCTGCAGGCCGTCGTAGCCGCCGGTGAAGGCGATGGCGGCCGCCGCCCAGATAAGGGCCACGATGCCCTCGGTGACCATGGCGCCATAAAATACGGGACGGGCATAGCGCTCGCTCGTCATGCAACGGGCCATCATCGGCGACTGCGTGGCATGGAAACCCGAGATCGCTCCACAGGCTATCGACACGAACATCATCGGGAAGATGGGGTTGGCCTCAGGATTGGCCTTGTGATTATAAAATCCCTCCCATACCTCCGGCATCGCATCGCCGTGGATGTAAAGCGTGACCATAATGCCGACCGCCATGAAGATGAGCGCCACCCCGAAGATGGGATAGAGCTTGCCGATGAGTTTATCGACGGGCAGGAGCGTGGCCAGCATATAGTAAGCGAAAATCACTACAATCCAGAAAAGTTTGTCGAGATGGTCGGGGGTAAGCATCGCCAGGAGGTCGGCGGGATTGTAGACGAACACGGCACCCACAAGAATCATCAGCAGCAAAGCGAACACGCGCATCACAGTCTTGACGCCCTTGCCGAGCTGGGCACCCACGATTTCAGGCAGCGACGCCCCGTTGGAGCGCAGCGAGAGCATACCCGACATATAGTCGTGCACGGCGCCGGCGAAAATAGTGCCGAACACAATCCAGAGGAAAGCCGCCGGGCCATACATCACGCCCATGATGGCGCCGAAGATCGGTCCGAGGCCGGCGATGTTAAGAAACTGGATAAGGAAGATCTTCCATGCGGGGAGTTCCACATAGTCCACGCCGTCGGCCATATGGGTCACCGGCGTAGGGCGCGAAGAGTCCTCTCCGAACACGCGTGAGATGAATTTGCCATAAGTGAAATATCCTAAGATAAGGATGGCAAGAGCAATTGTGAAGGATATCATCGTTTTTCAGCCTTATAGATTTCGTTACGCAATTGTTGGGTTTCAGTTCGCTGGTTTTCGATATTTTTCTCAGCATCGGCAATCATTTTGCCGAGTTTGGAATCGGGCTGGGAGTGATATTTGCGGCGCAGGGAGTCGAGACTGTTTTCAGCCTCGGCGAGACTCTTCGAGGCCTCGAGCCAGCGCTTCATGGCAGCGCGAGCAGAGGGACTCTTGAAGTCGCCCAACGAAGTATATTCCACGCCTCCCGGCATCGGGAAGTGGAAATCGGCGTGTTTCGGCGCTGTGCCCGGCTGGATCTCGCGGATGGTGGTGAGGAGATTGTCATAGTCGGAATCGGGATCCTGAGTGGCGATGTAGTCGTCGATGCGGGCCAGGGAGATGATATCCTCTTCGTCGGCATCATAATTGCGACGGAGGTCGTTGGTGACATACACATATATGGTGATGTCGTCGCCAAGCTGATTGCGGTCGGTGGCCCACCAGCCAACGCCATTCAGTTCATCGATGGCGAGAAGATAGTCGTCGTAGGGGGAATTGTATGGAAAACCGAGATTCTGGGGCTGGAGGAAAGTGCCGTCGCCAGGGTCGCGGGTGGCAATCATAATGTCGTATCCGCCGATGGAATTGTCGCCGTTGGAGGCATAATAGAGCGTGACGCCGTCGGCCATCATAAACGGGTAAGCGTTCTCGCCCCCTTCGCGTAGGTCGTCGGAAAGGGGCTGGGGCTCACCCCATTTGCCATCGGTGAGTCGCGTGGCCTCCACGAGCTGCAGCGCTCCGAGACTGTCCGGCTCGGCCCACACTTTATAGTCGTCCCCCTCATTTGTAAACACATAATCCACATCCTCGCGAGGATAGGGGAGGTCGTCGGCGCCACCGAGACGCCCGGAGGAGGATGGGATGCGGTAAGCCTTGAAGAATTCGCTTCGGGGCACACTGATGCTGTCGATGATGGCAATCTGCTCTACGCGGCCGAGAAAACTCTCGGCGGAGGCAAGCCGGAGTCTGGCATCGGCGATATCCTCCTGCAGGGCTGTGTCGCCCTTGCGGAGCTTGCGGGCGGCCGCGGCATATTGTTTGGCGGCCTCCGAGAAATTATAATTGCGATATGCGGCGCGGCCACGTCCGAGAAGTTCGGCGGCCGACTGCGCATGAGCCTGGGGAAGCGAAACGGCGGCTATGGCCGTGAGAATCCCCGAGGATATGATGTGTCTAAATCTCATGTCAGCAAAATTAAAAATTTAATCTCACACTGCAAAGACTTCTTTAATAAATGCGTAAGATTCATCCCTGCTTGATGTGAAAAAGTGGAGGATAATGGCCTTATCGGCATATGGGAAAGAGGGAATTTGCACATAATTCGGAAATATGAGAAATTTTTATTACCTTTGCAACCTGATTTGTGCGCAGATGAAAGCGTAAACATGAGCGCACATCCGGTATTATCCGTGTCAAGGTATAACCAGAAAATTATCAATAAAGACAAATATGAGTTTGAACATCATTGTATTGGCCAAGCAGGTGCCCGACACACGCAATGTGGGCAAGGATGCGATGAAAGAGGACGGCACGATCAACCGTGCGGCCCTACCGGCCATTTTCAATCCCGAAGACCTCAACGCGCTTGAGCAGGCACTGAAGCTCAAGGAGATGTATCCCGGCACAAAGGTAACCGTACTTACGATGGGCCCGGCACGTGCCGCAGAGATAGTGCGCGAGGGTCTCTACAGGGGTGCCGACAATGGAGTGGTTCTGTCGGACCGCGCGTTTGCCGGAGCCGACACTCTTGCCACCTCGTATGCTCTGAGCGCAGCAGTGCGCAAGATAGGCGACTATGACCTGATAATCGGCGGCCGTCAGGCCATCGATGGCGATACGGCGCAGGTTGGCCCTCAGGTCGCCGAGAAACTCGGCCTGCCCCAGGTGACCTATGCAGAGGAGATCATCAGCGCTGAGAATGGCGAGGCAATGGTGAAGCGTCGTGTGGAAGCCGGTGTGGAGACAGTGAAGGCTCCTCTTCCCCTGGTGGTGACAGTGAACGGATCTGCCGCACCCTGCCGTCCGCGCAACGCCCGCAATGTGCAGAAATATAAATATGCAGCCGTGCCAAGCGAAGTGGCCACGGACGAGGCCAAGAAAGGCTTCGTGGAGGGCCGCCCGTATCTCCAGATCGGGGAATGGAACACGCAGACCGTAGATGCCGACCTCGAGCAGTGTGGTCTTGCCGGCAGCCCCACAAAGGTGAAGGGAATTGAAAATGTGGTGTTCGCCGCCAAGGATGCCCGCCGCGTGCAGAACACTGACGACGAAATCGAGACTCTCGTGAAGGAACTTATCGCTAACCACACTATCGGCTAAATCTCAGAATCATGGCAACAGACAAGAATAATCTCATAGTATATTGCGAATATGAGGACGGAAAGGTGGCCGATGTCAGCCTTGAGCTCCTCACAAAGGGACGCCAGCTCGCCGACCGTCTGGGAATCAAACTCGAGGCAGTGGTGGCAGGCGACAACCTCAAGGATATCGAGAAGCAGGTGATGCCCTATGGGGTGGACACCCTTTATAGATTCGAGGACAAGCGCCTCTATCCCTATACCTCGCTTCCTCATGCGTCGATTCTGATCAATCTCTTCAAGGAGAAGGAGCCGCGCATCGCGTTCATGGGAGCCACCTCTATCGGCCGCGACCTTGGCCCGCGCGTTTCATCGGCTCTTCACAGCGGTCTCACGGCCGACTGCACAAGCCTCGAGATCGGCGACCACAAGGATGCACGCACCGGCACGGAATATAAGGACCTGCTGCTGCAGATCCGTCCGGCATTCGGCGGCAACATCGTGGCCACCATCGTCAACCCCGAGCACCGTCCCCAGATGGCCACAGTGCGTGAGGGAGTGATGAAGAAGGAAGTGCGCGACGAGAATTACAAGGGCGTGGTGGTAGACCTCGATGCCGACAAATATACCCGCCCCGAGGATTATGTGGTGGAGGTGATCGACCGCCATATGGAGAAAGCCAACCACAACCTGAAAGGCAGCCCGATTGTGGTGGCCGGAGGCTACGGCGTGGGAAGCAAGGAAAACTTCCAGCTGCTCGAGCAACTGGCGCAGGTGCTTGGCGCCGAGGTGGGCGCAAGCCGTGCAGCTGTAGACGCTGGCTGGATCGACCATGACCGTCAGATCGGTCAGACAGGTCTCACAGTCCGTCCGAAACTCTACATCGCCTGCGGCATCTCCGGCCAGATCCAGCACATCGCCGGCATGCAGGATTCCTCGATTATCATCTCGGTGAACAGTGATCCCGATGCCCCGATCAATACGATTGCCGACTATGTGATCACCGGCACAATCGAGGATGTGGTGCCCAAATTAATCAAGTATTACAAAAAGAACACAAAGTAAGCTAACCATGGCTAATTTCTATACAGACAATCCTTCGCTGAAGCACTATCTCACACATCCGATGATGGAGAAGATAGTGGCGCTGAAGGAGCGTGACTATACCGACGCAGAGAAATATGATTATGCCCCGCACGACTATGCCGATGCGCAGGACAGCTATGACCGTGTGCTCGATATCGTGGGCGACATCTGCGCCAACATCGTAGCTGAGAACGCAGAGGATGTGGACCATGAGGGCCCCACAGTGGCCAATGGCCGCGTCACCTATGCCGAGGGCACGAAGAAGAATCTGGAAGCCTGCCGTCAGGCCGGACTGATGGGCATGTCGATGCCCCGCCGCTTAGGCGGTCTCAACTTCCCGATCACTCCTTATATCATGGCCGCAGATATCGTGAGCCGTGCAGATGCCGGTTTCGAGAACCTCTGGGGCCTTCAGGATTGCGCCGAGACAATCTATGAATTCGCTGACGAGGAGCAGAAGCAGAAATATATTCCTCGAGTATGCGCCGGCGAGACAATGTCGATGGACCTTACAGAGCCCGACGCCGGCAGCGACCTGCAGTCGGTGATGCTCAAGGCCACGCAGCGTCCCGACGGACAGTGGGTGCTCAATGGAGTGAAGCGCTTCATCACTAATGGAGACAGCGACATCCATCTGGTGCTCGCACGCTCGGAGGAGGGAACAAAGGATGGCCGAGGCCTCTCGATGTTTATCTACGACAAGCGCAACGGTGGCGTCAATGTGCGCCGCATCGAGAACAAGATGGGTATCAAGGGAAGCCCCACATGTGAGCTCACCTATAAGGATGCCCCCTGTGAACTCGTGGGCAGCCGCCGCATGGGCCTCATCAAATATGTGATGGCGCTTATGAACGGCGCACGTCTCGGCATCGCCGCCCAGAGCGTGGGCCTTAGCGAGAATGCCTACCGAGAGGCTCTCGCATATGCCAAGGACCGTCGCCAGTTTGGCAAAGCCATCATCGAGTTCCCGGCAGTGGCCGAGATTCTCAGCGTGATGAAGGCAAAACTCGACGCGAGCCGTGCACTTCTCTATGCATGCTCTCGCTTTGTGGACCTCTACAAGGTTTACGACGATATCGCAAAGGAGCGCAAACTCACTGTTGACGAGAAGAAAGAAGCCAAGGCGTTCAGCCGTCTCGCCGATGCCTTCACGCCTCTTGCCAAGGGCATGACCTCCGAATTCTGCAACCAGAATGCTTACGACTGCATCCAGATTCATGGCGGCTCCGGCTTCATGAAAGACTATGCCTGCGAGCGCATCTACCGCGACGCCCGCATCACGTCGATATATGAGGGCACCACTCAGCTCCAGGTAGTGGCAGCCATCCGCCACGTCACCACAGGCACCTATCTCAACTGGATCCGCGAGCAGGAAGCCATCGAGTGCAAGCCCGAGGACCAGCAGACAAAGGCCGACCTGCAGTTCATGACACAGCAGTATGCTAACGCCATCCAGGCAGTGACAGGCACAGAGAATCCCGAATACCTCGATTTCATGGCACGCCGTCTTGTGGAGATGGCCGGATATATCGTGATGGGCTATCTGCTTCTCGATGACACCACCCGCTGCGACTGCTTCCGCCGTTCGCTGCGCGTATTCGTGAATCTCGGGAAGGCCGAGGTGGCAAAGCATACCGAGTTTATCGAATCGTTCAAGCCTGAAATGCTGAAGGATTATTTGCAGGATTGAAAAAAATGTAGTAACTTTGCACCGCAAAAACGCGGGCGACACTGATGCCGCCCGCGTTGTTGCGGCAAAATTATAATCATAACACATTCATTCACATTATGAATCATTACGAGACCGTTTTCATTTTAACTCCCGTTTTGTCTGACGAACAGATGAAGGAAGCGGTAGAGAAATTCAAGGATGTGCTGAAGCAGAACGACGCAGTTCTCGTGAACGAGGAGCTGTGGGGACTTCGCAAGCTCGCATATCCCATCCAGAAAAAGTCGACCGGCTTCTACAGCCTGTTCGAGTTTGAGGCAGAGCCCACCATCGTGAAGCGCCTTGAGACCGCTTTCCGTCGCGACGAGCGCGTGATCCGCTTCCTTACTTTCCGTCTGGACAAGTATGCAGTGGAATACGCAGAGAAGCGCCGCAAACTGAGAGCAAGCAAACCCCAGGAACAACCCGCCGAGGCAGCAGCCGAGGCTAATGAAAAGGAGGCATAATCATGGCAGCAAACAACGAAATCCGCTATCTCACACCTCTCACCGTAGACACAAAGAAGAAAAAATACTGCCGTTTCAAACGCAGCGGTATCAAATACATCGATTATAAGGATCCCGAGTTCCTCAAGAAGTTCCTCAACGAACAGGGCAAGATCCTTCCCCGTCGCATCACCGGCACATCGCTGAAGTTCCAGCGCCGTGTGGCCCAGGCAGTAAAGCGTGCCCGCCACCTCGCTCTTCTTCCCTACGTGACCGACCTGATGAAATAATCATTTTTCTAACCTTCTAAAAAGAACTCCAAATGAAAGTTATTCTTAAGGAAAATATCCCCGCATTAGGTTATAAGGATGATGTCGTCGAGGTGAAGAGTGGCTATGGCCGCAACTATCTTATCCCCCAGGGCCTTGCCATCATCGCCAGCGACGCCGCACTGAAGCGTCTCGCCGAGGACCAGAAACAGCGCGCCCACAAGATTGAGAAGATCCACGCAGACGCAGAGGCTGCCGCCGCTGCTCTCGAGGGTGTGGCTCTTACCATCACAGCCAAGGCAGCCGCCAATGGAAACATCTACGGTTCCGTAAACGCCGCCCATATCAGCGAGGCTCTTGCCAAGCTCGGCCATGAAGTGGACCGCAAGCTCATCGAACTCAAGGACACCATCAAGATGCTCGGCTCATACACAGCCACCGTTCGCTATCTCCGCGACGTTGCTGCTGAGATAGCAGTTGAGGTAATCGCTGAGGAGGAGGAGAAATAATCCCCCGCACAGAGGCTAAAATTTATATCTCCCGCGCACTACACTAATCATTGTGTTGGTGCGCGGGCGTTTTATTTTATCCGGATTGCCCTTGCTTTTCCTGCGGATTTTTGTTAAATTTGCGTGTTATAACCTGCCCGATGCCCGCGAAATTTCGCATTGTCGGCGCTGATTTTGCAAACCGATTAATACTCAAAGATATATGAAATTCAATGTAGACGGTAAAGCTTTCCAGCAGTCGCTTCAGGCTGTAAGCAAAGTGATTAATTCCAAAAATACGATATCGATTCTCGACAATTTCCTGCTTGTGGTGGAGGGCGACCGCCTCAGCATCACCGGCAGCGACTCCGAGAATGAACTTACCAATTACATCACCGTCTATGAATCGGACTCCGACGGTTCCGTGGCAGTCAATGCACGTCGTCTTCTCGAAATCACCAAGGAGATAGACAATCAGCCCCTCACATTCGAAATCAACGACGAGACCAAGGAAATCAAGATTTATTATCTCACCGGCCATTTCGACTTCATGGGTGTGTCGGGTAAGGATTATCCCCGCCGTCGCGCCCCGCAGGAGGATCCCCAGATACTTCTCCTCCCCACGCAGATGGTATCTTCGGGTATCAACAACACCATCTACGCTGTAAGTCCCGAGATGACACGCCCCATAATGACCGGTATCTATTGGGACATTCATGAGAATGACATCACGTTCGTAAGTTCCGACACCCACAAGCTTGTGAAGTACGTAAACACGGAGAAGGCTCCCGGCATCAACAGCAGCTTCATCCTCCCCTCGAAGGCAGCCAACATCCTCAAGAATCTCATCGGCAAGGATGACGCCGACATAAAGATTACTTTCGATGCCAAGGGCGGAGTGTTTGAATTTGGCGATTTCATGCTCTCCACCGTATTCATCACCGGTCGCTATCCCGACTACAACCGAGTGATTCCTGCTGAGAATCCCTTCGTCCTTACTGTGGATCGCTTGAGCCTTATCAACGCCCTTCGCCGCGTGACCCTCTTCGCCTCGAAGGCTTCTAATCTGGTGGCTCTCGACATCCGCGACAACCAGATTGTGCTCCACGCCCAGGATCTTGACTATTCCACACAGGCCGAGGAACAAGTGGCCTGCTCATATGAGGGCAATGATATGGTGGTCGGTTTCAACGGCGTGTTCATGATCGAGATCCTTTCCAACATCAGCGATGAGTCAATCCTCATGCAGCTATCTGATCCCGCACGTCCCTGCCTCTATTCCCCGCTTACAATGAAAGAGGGGGAGGAACTCGTGACAATCCAGATGCCGATGCAGGTGATCTGATAAAGCGAATGGAGACAGGCACACACCTACGTCAGAAATAAGAAGCGAAATCATTGACCCTATGAAGCTGAAATTAGAGAGACCGATAATCTTTTTCGATCTGGAAACCACGGGGACCAACATCGTGAAGGACAGGATTGTGGAATTGAGTTATATCAAGGTATTTCCCGACGGGACTACTGAAAGCAAATCGCGCCGCATCAATCCGGAGATGCATATTCCGGAGGAAAGCACTGCAATCCATCATATCACCGATGAAGATGTGAAGGATGCGCCTACATTCCGTCAGGTGTCGAAGGCATTGTATTCGATTTTCGATGCCTGCGACATAGCCGGCTACAACAGCAATAAATTCGACGTGCCTCTTCTGATTGAGGAATTTGGCCGGGCGGGCATGAACTTCGATATCAGTGGACGCCGCTTTGTGGATGTGCAGAATATATTCCACAAGATGGAGCAGCGCACGCTCGTGGCCGCTTACAAATTCTATTGCGGCAAGAATCTCGAGGAGGCGCATTCCGCCACAGCTGATACCATGGCCACCTATGAGGTGCTCCTCGCCCAGCTCGAACGCTACCCGGAACTGCAGAACGACGTGGAATTCCTTGACAAATTCTCGCGTTCGGGACGGGCAGTGGACCTGGCCGCACGCGTTGTGCTCAACGATAATGATGTGCCGGTGTTCAATTTCGGAAAGCATAAGGGGCAGCCTGTGAAAGAGGTGTTCCGCCGCGAGCCTTCATTCTATTCCTGGATGATGCAGGGCGACTTCCCGAAGAACACCAAGGATGTTGTCACGGTGCTATTCCGCGAGTCACGTCCCGCTCCTTTGAATAAATAGACTCTCACTGCAGATAAAATAGAAAAAATACTTGTCAAATCCACAGGAATATGAGCTCACTCCAGGGAAAACATATTGTCTTAGGAATTTCTGGCGGAATTGCCGCATATAAATCGGTTTACCTTCTCCGCCTGCTTGTAAAGGCCGGAGCGGAGGTGCAGGTGGTGATCACGCCCAATGGCAAGGAGTTCATAACCCCGGTGACACTCTCGGCTCTCAGCGGCAAACCGGTGGTGAGCGAGTTTTTCAGCGCGAATACCGGCGAATGGCACTCTCATGTGGACCTCGGTCTATGGGCCGACCTTATGGTGATAGCCCCGGCCACAGCGTCGACAATCGGGAAAATGGTTTCGGGAGTGGCCGACAACATGCTTGTCACCACATATCTTTCCGCTAAGGAACATGTTATGGTGGCTCCGGCAATGGATCTCGACATGTGGCGCCATCCGAGCACGCAGCGCAATATCCGTCAGCTCGAGCTGGATGGCGTGGAGATAATCAGTCCTGCAAGCGGGCAGCTCGCCAGCAATCTGGTAGGAAAGGGTAGGATGGAGGAGCCCGAGAACATCATGAGCCGCATAGAGGATTATTTCCGGAGAGAAAGTGATTTCCTAGGGAAAAAAGTGCTCATCACCGCCGGCCCTACATACGAACGCATTGACCCGGTACGTTTTATAGGAAACTTCTCCAGCGGCAAGATGGGCGTGGCTCTTGCAGATGAATTCGCACGGCGGGGAGCCGATGTGACGCTTGTGGCAGGTCCGATATCCTTGTCGCCACGCAATCCGGCCGTGAAGCGCATAGATGTGGAGAGCGCCATCGAGATGCTCGATGCCTGCAAAGAGGCATTTGGCCAGGCCGATATCGCGGTGTTTGCGGCAGCTGTTGCAGATTATCGTCCCGTCTCGTGCGAAGATAAGAAGATAAAGCGAGAAGGTGTGGAGCAACTCGAATTGCAACTTGTGAAGAATCCCGACATCTCCCTCGAATGCTCAAGAATGCGCCGGGATGGTCAGTTGCTCGTGGGATTTGCGCTCGAAACTGACCATGAGCTCGAAAATGCCTGCACAAAGATGCAGAAAAAGGGTCTCGACATGCTCGTGCTCAATTCCTTGAAAGATAAGGGAGCGGGATTCCGCACCGACACCAATAAGGTAACCCTGCTTCGCAATGATGGCGCCATATCGGAATTCCCTCTCAAACCAAAGTCGGAGGTGGCTGCCGACATCGCGGATGCATTGAGCCTGATGCAACCCGCTGACAATACTAAAGACAATAAATGAAAAGATTTCTCGCACTTACACTCTTGATATTCGTTTCTCTCGGCGCGTTTCTGGCGTGCGGACAGGAATTCCGTTGCAACGTTGAAGTGAACGCCCAGCAGCTCGAAGGCACGAACAAAAGCACTTTCGAGACTCTGCAGGAGGCTATCAATTCCTATATGAATGAAACGAAATTCAGCGACGCCACATTTTCTCCCATCGAGAAGATAGAGTGCCGAATGTTCTTCACTGTGGCCGAATACGCTGAGAACAGGGTGAAATGCGATCTCCAGATTCAGCTTTCCCGCCCGGTATACAACAGCACCTACACCACAACACTTTTCAATTTCCGTGATGCCAAGGTGGAATTTGAATATACCGATGGCCTTCCGCTTATATATAATGAAACGCAGCCTGACAATAATCTCACTGCCATCCTCGATTTTTATGCCAATCTGATGCTTGGCATCGACTTCGACAGTTTCTCTCCAAAGGGGGGCCAGAAATTTTTCGACCGTGCCCAGAGCATTGTGCAGCAACAGCAGTCGAGCGGAGAGGTGGGATGGCGCACTTTCGAGGACACCAAGAATCGTGCCGCCGTGCTCAACAGTTACACTGAAAGCAACACCTCCGGTATCCGCGACCTCCTTTACAATTACCATCGAAAAGGTCTTGACGAGATGGTGACAAGTCCCGACAAGGGTAGAAGCGTTATCACAGAGTCGCTGCAGGAGATAAAGAAAGTTTACGACAATGCTCCCATGTCGGTGGCTCTCTCGATATTCCGCGACTCCAAACTTGATGAATTGGTGAATGTATATTCGAAAGCTCCCGAATCGGAGCGGACCTCAGTATACGATCTCCTCCAGCCCATATATCCCACAGAGTCGAAACGGCTCAACGAGATTAAGAACCCGGAAAAGAAATAGGCATGCTTCGCAGTCTGAGTATAAGAAATTACGCACTGATCGACACGGTGGACCTTGAATTTGACAACGGTCTCACCATTGTCACTGGTGAAACGGGTGCCGGCAAATCAATCATGCTCGGAGCCCTCTCGCTTCTTTTGGGCGGAAGGGCTGATACGCGCGTGATAGGTGACGCCAAAGCCCGCTCCGAGGTGCAGGCTCTTTTCCTTACGGGCGACGAGTCGTTGCGCCCGATGCTTGAGGAGAAAGGTATCGAGTGGGTGGCTCTTCCTGATGGCAATGCGGAAATCCTGATACGCCGCGAGATAGCAGCGTCCGGCCGCTCGCGAGTGTTCATAAATGACACTCCTGTAACCCTGCGTACGCTCGAGCAGATCACGCCGCGACTTATCGACATCCATTCGCAGCACGCCAATGCCAGTATCAACGACCCCGCAAAGCGCCTCGAGATTATCGATGCATTTGCCGACAACGCTGATTTACGTGCTGATTTTGCTAAACGCTTCGCCGATTATGTGGCTGTGCGCCGGCGTCTTGCCGCTGCCAGGGAGAGCCTGAAACGTGCCACGGAGAATGAGGAATTCCTCCGCTTCCGAGCTGAGTCGCTCGATAAACTCAAACCTCGCGCCGGGGAATTGGCCGCTATTGAGAAGCGATTCGAGACTCTCTGCGATGCCGATGAAATAAAAGAAAAACTTTCCCGATTTTCATATATAATAAATGGCGGTGACTCAGCTGCCTTACCGCTACTTTCCGAGGCTCGCTCGATTGTGGATGTCATGGATATCCCGGAAGTGGCATCGCGACTTGATGCTGTGATTCTGGAATTGAAGGATATTGCGGAGACTGTGGAGGATTACAATGCCGGCATCGACACAGACCCGTCAACCCTTGCCCGCCTTTCTTCCCGGATGAACCTCTATTATGAATTAATGAAGCGATTCCGAGTTGACGATGCCGACCGTCTTGCGGAGATTCATAATGAGGTGAAGACTCAATTACAGGGATTGGAACTCGCCGGCGATGAGATTCCTGCACTTGAGGAGGAGTCGAGAAATCTGGCCCGTGCGCTGAAGCATGCCGCCGAACTCCTTACCGAGTCGCGACGCATGGCAGCGGAAAATTTTTCCGCACTTATAGAAAATGCTGCGCGTCCTCTTGGATTGAAGAATCTGACTTTTGTGGCTACTCTGACTCCCACAAAGGTGAAACAGAACGGAGCCGACGAGGTGGAATTCCTTTGCTCATTTAATAAGAACGGGACGCCGCAGCCAATCGCCAAAGTAGCATCCGGTGGCGAAATCTCCAGAATGATGCTTTGTCTGAAAGGGGAACTTGCCGGAAAAATGCAGTTGCCCACAATCATATTCGACGAGGTGGACACCGGGGTTTCCGGTGAAATTGCCGACAAGATGGGCGAGATGATGCACGATATGGGTGACAGGATGCAAGTTATGGCCATTACTCATCTTCCTCAGGTGGCTGCGAAGGGAAACAGCCATTTCAAGGTGTTCAAGCATGATGAGGAGAATCACACCGTGACACGCGTGCGGTTGCTCGACTCAAAGGAAAGAATTGATGAGATAGCAGCTATGATTTCCGGCTCGGAAGTGACCGATACTGCCCGGATGGCCGCGAGGGAATTATTGGACAAGTCATTGAATAAGAGATGAACGTAGCTCTATATCTTGCGCGGCGATTGTCGCTTTCGTCATCGAGGCGCAAGAGCGCCCCGGCGGTTAAGGTGGCCGTAGCCGCCGTGGCATTGTCGGTGGCGGTGATGCTCCTGTCCATAGCCATTGTGCTCGGTTTCAAACGCGAGATCCGCGAGAAGGTGGTGGGCTTCAATTCCCATATCTCCCTTTATGCAATACCCTCGGAAGAGGGCGACGACAACCTTATAACCCTCACTCCATCCCTTGCCGCTACTCTCGACGAGGCTGAAGGAATCACCGACTATAGCCTTGAGGCATCGATTCCGGCTATTCTCAAGACCGATGATAATTTCAAAGGCGTTTATCTCAAAAGCCTTAACGGTAAGGCTATACGCGATTTTATTAAGAGCAATCTCGAGGAAGGACGGATTCCCGACTATGAGAAGTCGGCAAGCCTGGATATCGTGATATCCAGGATAGCGGCCCGGCAACTCGGTCTGAAGGTAGGCGACAAGATAAACACCTATTTCATTTCTGATGATGTCAGAGTGCGCCCGCTTAAAGTGGCTGCTATCTTCAATACACATTTCGATTCCTACGATGGCTTATTTATATATGGCGACTTGAAACTGATTCAGAATCTTGGCGGAATCAGCAGCAATCAGGGCACAAGCCTTGCTGTCCACACCGACGATTTCTCACGCGTGGAGGAACGTGCCGGCAAACTTCATAACCTTCTTACGGAAAAGGTGGCCGACGGCACACTGTTCCGCTTCTATCAGGTGGACAATGCCATGTCGCAGGGAGCGGGATATTTCCATTGGCTATCTCTGCTCGACACAAATGTGTTGGTGATTCTTGTGCTGATGACTTTTGTGGCTGCGGTGACGCTTATATCCGGACTCCTCATTATTATCCTCGACAAAAAACGCTTCATCGGAGTGATTCGTGCGGTCGGCGCCTCGCTTGGGATGACGCGCCGTACATTCCTCTGGCTCGCCATGAAAGTGGCGCTCTGGGGTATGCTGATTGGAAATGCAGTGTCGCTGATCCTGCTCTTCTGTCAGGACAAATGGCATTTCATCCCTCTCGATCCCGATGCCTACTATATCGACTTCGTGCCTGTTGAGATTAACCCTCTTCATGTGGTGATACTTAATGTGGCAGTCTTTGCCGCCGTGTGGCTCGCTTTGATAATACCTTCCGGCTTTGTGGCGAGGATATCCCCTGCCGAAGCCCTTCAGGATGAATAAACTTTAAACTTACATAACATGTCCAGATCGCTTACATCTACTAACTTTGAGTTTAAAAACCAGAAATCAGTGTATCATGGCAAAGTGCGCGATGTCTATGACATCGACGACCGCTATCTTGTGATGGTGGCCACAGACCGCATATCTGCCTTTGATGTGATCCTTCCCAAGGGCATCCCCTACAAGGGACAGGTGCTCAATCAGATTGCCGATTTCTTCCTTGACGCCACAAAGGATATCGTGCCCAACTGGAAAGTGGCCGTTCCCGATCCGATGGTCACTGTGGGCCTTCGCTGCCAGCCGCTAAAGATCGAGATGATTGTGAGAGGCTATCTCGCAGGATCGGCCTGGCGCGACTACAAGGCCGGAGCACGCTCCATCTGCGGAGTGTCTCTCCCCGAAGGCTTGCGTGAAAACCAGAAACTCCCTCATCCTATTCTTACTCCTACCACCAAGGCAGATGCCGGTCACGACCTCAACATCTCACGTGAGGAGATTATTGCCCAGGGTATCGTGGCTGAGGATATCTACGAGCAGGTTGAAAAATATGCTCTCGCCCTCTTCGCTCGCGGTCAGGAGATGGCCGCACGACAAGGCCTAATCCTCGTGGATACAAAATATGAGTTCGGCATCCTCGACGGTAAGGTGATCCTTATCGATGAGATACATACTCCCGATTCATCACGCTATTTCTATTCCGAAGGATATGAAGAGCGCTTCGAAAAAGGTGAGCCGCAGCGTCAGCTCTCGAAGGAGTTCGTGCGTCAGTGGCTCATCGAACACGACTTTATGGGAAAGCCCGGACAGAAGGTGCCCGAGATGACTCCGGAATATTGCGAGGAAGTAAGTAAACGCTACATCGAACTTTATGAACATATCACCGGAAAAACATTTGTTCCTGCTGATGAAGACAATCTTGAGGAGCGAATTTTCCGCAATGTGTCGGAATGTCTATCCAGGCTCTGACAATAAAATTCGCGTGTAAACGATATTGAAGGGATAAATTAACATTTATTAACATTATCGGCGGATGGAATTGTGAAATATTGTTTAAATTTGTGGCAAAGTTAACGGAATATACAAAAAACTCTAATGGATACAATCCAGAGGGATATATTGACCGTGCCAAAAATGATAATTTAAAAACTAAATAACAGCTTATGAAACATCCATTAATCAAATCGTTATGTTTCGCAACTGCCGTGCTCGGGATGGGCTTCGGCTTCGTGTCTTGCAGCGATGATGAGCCCGGCAACGACAAGCTTCCCAGCCTCAGCGGAGTGGTAAGCAGCGATAAGGATCTTCCCGAGATTGCCGGAACAACGGCTGAAGTGATTTACGGCCAGGCCAATTTCGACACATTGGCAGTTGTCACAAATCGCAGTGTATATGTCCGTGTTGAGGGCGATCGTTTCGTTTCCAACGGCTACACAGACTTCACGAATCTCGGTCATGTAGATGCTCTTCAGAACATCGTAGGCATTCCCGAGGATGCATGGCAGAGCGATGTAAAGGTTGAGAAAGGCAATGGCTACGCGCTTCGCTATTCTCAATATGAAGGTGCACCTGTGCTATATGGCCGCATGGTGGTAGAGGACATCCAGACAAGAATGGACACCACTCTCGCAGTAGTGAAATATCAGATTCCTTTCTATACTCCCATCGAGCCTGTGAAAGAGGATCTCGCAGAGGTTGAGTTCGCTGCAGTAGGCGACGGTGTTACTCAGACCATCGACCTGAAGACTCCCGCTATGTCGAGCGCCGTTACAAAGCCCAGTTGGGTAACCTCCGTTACACTCACAGCCAACAAGCAGATTGTTCTCGTGGCAGAGCCTAATACTGGTAGTGCCAAGCGTGAAGGCGACGTGATAGTAAAAGGAGGTAGCGCTTATTCCTTCAAATTCCATGTAATCCAGAATCCTCAGGAAGGTCTTTTCGCTGGTGGAGAGGGCACAGAGAACAATCCCTATCAGATTGCCACAGCAGGCCAGCTTGCCAACGTAGGCAAGGTTAAGAACGCTTACTTTGTGCAGACTGAGGATATTGATCTCACTTCATATATCAACCAGACCAATCCTAAAAACGGATGGGTTCCTGTGGATATGTCGAGCAAATATGATGGTCAGGGACACACCATCAAAGGTCTCTGGATTGATACAGATTATGACTATGCCGGTCTCTTCGGCAACTGTGAGGGCACATCTGGGGTGAAGAATCTTCGTGTTGAGATTACTGAAAAAGGCATCGTGGGTCCCAGATATGCAGCCGGTGTGATTGCTTATTCAGCAGCAAACTTCTCCACAAAGGCTATGGAATGTGTTAGTGTCGCTGGCAACGGTGCCATCTGCGGCGGATACATCGTTTCCGGTCTCGGCAACTACTCGCTCAGCGCGCGCTTCCCCCAGACAATCAAGCAATGCCGTGTTAATGCTGACGTCAGAGCCCATGGAGTCGGTAGCACGGCATGTGGTCTTGTCAACAACGCAAACACAGAAAACTGCTATGTAGTTGGCAATGTCAGTGTTGACTGTCATATAACCCACGGCGTAAATGCAAACGGTGAGAAGGAAGCCTGCAGCTATGCTGTATATCCTTTCAACAACTGCACAACCCGCAACAAACTCACTGCCACCAACTGCTACATACTTGGTGCTATCCCGACTCATGTCGACGCCATCAAGATCATAACAGTGAAAGACCAGAAGATTGAAGCATGGAAACACTTCGCTACAAGCTGCTATGGTTGGGGCAATGTTTCCGACGCTCAGCTCAAGCAGCAGTCCACATTCAAGGATTGGGATTTCAATAGCATCTGGAAGATGGGTGAATATCCCGAACTCCGTTGGCTCTAATCATCAATTATATAATATCAAAGCTGGAGAGGTCTCACAATTATGTGAGACCTCTCTTGCATTTCAAACCTTTAGCGCAGTATGTTCGTTTTATCTATGGCACATAATTTGCTAATTGTATAGATAGAAAATTATAAATTCATCATATAGTTATGGCTAAAGGTAAAATTGGTGTAACCACCGAAAATATCTTTCCGGTGATTAAAAAATTCCTCTATAGCGACCACGAGATTTTTCTCCGCGAATTGGTTTCGAACGCTATAGACGCTACCCAGAAGATTAAGACATTGGCTTCCTTTGGTGATTTCAAAGGTGAGCTCGGAGAACTCAACGTGCGCGTCAAGATTGACAAGGAGGCCGGCACTCTCACCGTTTCCGACCATGGAATCGGAATGGATGCAGACGATATCGAGAAATACATCAACCAGATTGCATTCTCCGGAGCAGAGGAATTCCTCGAGAAATATAAGGATACAGCCAATTCGATAATTGGTCACTTCGGTCTCGGATTTTACTCAGCCTTCATGGTCTCGAAGAAGGTTGTGATCCGTTCCCTCTCTTACAAGGATGGAGCAAAGGCTGTGGAATGGCAATGCGACGGCAGTCCTGAATTCGACATGCAGGAATGCGACAAGACTGAGCGAGGCACCGATATCATCCTTTACATCGATGACGACAACAAGGAATTCCTTGAGCAATCGCGCATCGACGCACTTCTTAAGAAATACTGCCGTTTCCTCCCTGTTCCGGTAATCAGCGGCAAAGAGCAGGAATGGAAGGATGGCAAATATGTTGACACTGACAAAGACAAAATTGTCAATGCCACAGAACCTCTCTGGACCCGCAAGCCGGCTGACCTTACCGATGAGGATTATCTCAAGTTCTATCACGAACTGCGTCCCGGCGAGGAGGATCCCCTATTCTGGATTCATCTTAATGTGGACTACCCCTTTAATCTTACCGGAATTCTATACTTCCCGAAGATAAAGACCAACATCGACATTCAGAAAAACCGCATTCAGCTTTACTGCAATCAGGTTTATGTCACCGATCAGGTGGAGGGTGTGGTGCCCGAATTCATGATGCTCATGCAGGGCGTGATCGACTCGCCCGACATTCCTCTGAATGTGAGCCGCAGTTATCTGCAGGCCGACTCGCAGGTAAAGAAGATTTCAGGTTATATCTCCAAAAAAGTAGGAGAGAAGCTCGACCGTATGTTCCGCGACAACCGCAAGGACTATGAGAAAAAGTGGAATGACATTGAGATATTCATCAAATACGGCATGCTCACGGATGAGAAGTTCTACGACCAGTCGAAGAAATTCTTCCTCTTCAGCGACGTGAACGACAATTACTATACTTTTGAGGAATATTCCGCGCTTGTTTCTTCTTCGCAGACCGACAAGGAGGGAAGCGTGGTTTATCTCTATGCCACGGATAAGACTGCACAATATGCCTATGTGAAGGGTGCTGAGGAGAAGGGTTACAATGTTCTCCTGATGGATGGCCAGCTCGACCAGCATCTCATCCATCTCCTTGAAAGCAAACTCGAGAAGACTCGTTTCGTACGTGTTGACAGCGATATCCCCGAACGCCTTATCCCGAAGAAGGATGAGGAATCCGCCAACCTTACAGGTATTCAGGCTGAACTCCTTACAGGTATGTTCCGTTCGCAGCTTCCCAAGATGAAGGATACCAACTTCATCGTGGAATATGAGGCACTTTCAGAGAATGAAGCTCCAGCCGTAGTGACACAGAATGAGATGATGCGACGCATGAAAGATATGGCCGCGCTGCAGCCCGGTATGAATTTCTATGGACAGATGCCTGATATGTATGCCGTCGTGGTCAATACCAATCAGCCTGCTGTGAAGCGTGTGCTTGAGAATGCTGAGAAGGCTCTCGGCTTAGAGGTCGGACCCATCCGCAGCGACATTGAGAAAACCAATGCAGAAGTCGAGACACTCCGCAAGGAGATGGCCGAAAAGAAAGAGCAGTCTGAAAAGGATGAACTTCAGAAGCAGATTGGCGAAAAGGAAAAGAGCGTGGCTGAACTCCGCGACAAGGAGGACAAGTTGGTGAGCGATTATGCTTCCGGACAGCCTGTTGTT
Source organism: uncultured Muribaculaceae bacterium (assembly GCA_905209725.1). GTDB lineage: Bacteria > Bacteroidota > Bacteroidia > Bacteroidales > Muribaculaceae > Lepagella. Next base: position 10,102 of record CAJLTZ010000005.1, on the reverse strand, counting down.
AAGCAAGTGATTGACCTAGCTCTTCTTCAGGCAAATCTTCTGAAAGGTGAGGACCTCACGGCATTTATCCGCCGTTCGGCTCAACTGCTGTAACAGACATTAGATATTATCAAAAAAATGGACGTCTGAGAAGGCGTCCATTTTTGTTTTTAAGGTGGTTGCGGGATTACTCCGGATTCTTATTCCATGTGCAGGAAACAAATTTATATTTGCCTGTCTCCACAGTTTCAAATACTATGGTCTCGTTTTCAGTGGTGCTACCGTTGTAAGCGCCGAAGTGTATTGTGATGGTGGGGTGGAAGTCGCCGAGAGGAGCGAGGTCGGGATAGAACTGCGACAGCACTGCCGGACCAACCTCTTCCTCGAAATGCTTCTTCAGAATTGCAATCACTTCTTCATCGCTCATGCCGTCATATCCGGAATACTGGTCTCTTGCAGCCTTCGGACGAAGGTCGATATTGCCCTGATAAGCGGAAGCGCCGGTATAATAATCGTTATTGCCGTAGCTTGTGATATACTCTGAGCCGTTGGGCACATTGTCCTTTACCCAGTCAACGCATGCCTGGAAGAACTTCATGGATTCGGGCTGGTTGCGTCCCACGGGTAGAGTGATCTCGATGGAGGGGTCAAACTGCCATTTGCCGTTGCGGAACACATACTGGTTGGTAACGGTTGTCACACCATTTTCAGAGAAGGTGTCAGTCCATTCTGTGCCATCGAATGTGAACTGGGTGCAATGGTATTTGGTCTCCTTGTTCGCATAAACCTTATATGCCACATACTGCACAGCGTCTTTGGCAGCGTAGGGGTATTTAAGCGAGAGATATCTCTGGATTGTGGCGATATCCACCTTGTTGGTGAATGAGCCGTATCCGAGACCCATATTTGAATAATCTGCAGGCTGGAGCACATTGACATTGCTTGCGGCCTGGCTCCATGATGAGCCATTGCATACCCATGCGGCGAACACCTGGGTGGAGGGCACAGCCACAACACGCTTAGGAGCGCCACGACGGCGAGCCTTGGCAGCAGCCTCTACGTCGGTAACTACGATGTTGGCATTGGTGATAGAACTTCCGGAGGTCTGTGTGAAGTAACCGAGGATGGATACCTTTGAGCCATCCACAAGAAGGGCTTTGGTTTCATCTGAGGCATAGTAGACACTGCCACGAGCCTTGGCGTTTTCACCAAAAATGATGTTGATATAAGTGCCGTCCACCTTCACTGTGCCCGTGATATGGCCATATACGGCGCATACGGGATTCTCATTCTTGCCGGCCTCTACGAGATAGTTTTCAGTGAGCTCCACAGCCTTGGGATATTCCACTTTCTGTGAGCCCATCTTTATTACCGAACTATTGTCGAGGTCTACCTGCAGACAGTTTTTGTAATTACCCAGAGTAGCGCTGATCTTAAGCTGGTCGCCGATGGCATAAGTGCCGGGGGTATAGGAACCGGAGTAAGCAAGAATGGCGCCGGTTTTGTCGGCGACAATCACGCCGCGTTCGCACATGCCTGTCACAACTCCGCTGATCTCCACCTTTTCTCCGCTCTTGAGATTATTGTTGATTACGGAGGTCATCTCGAACTTCTGACCGAAGTCCGGGTCAACGTCGGAGACATTGTAACTTGCAATCACATATTGGCCGGCCAGGGGTTCATCCATGGCGTTTTCAAGCACACGCGGCATGCCTACAGACGCAGGGCATGAGGGTGTGAAGGCCGGAGTATAGTCGTTCTTGCTTTCGTAGGCAATCTGATAATCCTCGTCGGAAAGTTTGAATTCCGTGAGTCCATTGATTCCCTTGAGTTCGGCTGGTTCTTCATCGGAGAGCTCGCGATAGGTCACATTTACGGCACTTCCGTCGCCGAGACCTGCAAGAGCGAACTTATTATTGGTGAAGAGAGCCGGCAGATATACATCGGCGGGGATCTCTTTAGTGAAATATCCCTGCTGAGACACACGCTCAAGGGCCTTCAGTTCGGCGGAATCGCCCCGCTCGAGAGCAAGTTTGACGTTAGCATCGCATTTGACAAGAAGGGCATAATCGTCCTTGGTCAGCGTATAATTGATAGCCTTGGCGTTGGTATTGTCGGCGCCTCCTTCGAATCCGTCGAGATAGAGGTCGTTCCAGCTGTCTTCGCTACAAGAGGCCAGCATCGCCGCCATGCCCGCGAATATCAGCGCTTTTGATATGTATTTTTTCATTTTAACAGACTCTTAGAAGTTGATTTTAAGCTTGATGGAGTAGGTGCGGCCAAATGAGTAGAACACTCTGTAGGCATTGTCCCAGTCGCCGCGGCTTGTGCCGGCGGTGTAGGCATCTTTCACATAATTGTTGTTGCAGAGGTTGTTGACATTGCCAATGATGGTGGCGCCCACCTTGCCGATATTGAAGGAATAGCTGGCGTTGAGGTCAAGTTCGTTGCCGAAAGGAATCATCCAGGGGTCTTTGAGGTCGATCACATTCTTCGATTCGAGCTCTTTTGCTGGAATCTCATAATCGGAATAATTGCGTGCGGAGCAAGTCCAGTCTGCACCGATGCGGAATCCCTTGAAGGGTTTGAACTGAATGCCCACGAAGCCTGTGGTCTGAGCCGAACCGCCAATCTTGCGGCCCTTTTGCATCACAGTGGCTTTCTGATGGTCGGGAGCCATCACGCCGCTTGCGAGGATACCCTTGTTGGCATTGGCAAGAGGCTGCCCCTGCTCGCTATATAGATAACCTGTAGGATTGGAATCCCATGTCCAGTCGCCGATGGAGAACATACCCTCGATCTTCAGCCAGGGGAGGGGCTCGTAGGTGGCGTTGAGTTCGATACCCATATGGCGGGCATCAACTCCTCCGAGCACGATGCGGTAATACTGGCCTGCGAGGGGTCCCTGTGTGATTTCACCGGAACGCATGGTGGTGCGGTCCATCTTGTCCATCCATTTGGTGTAATACATGTTCAGGTTGGCAGAGAACACGCGTGAATGATATCCATAACCAATCTCCACGCTTCCAATCTTGGAGTTCTTGGCATCGGGGTTGGTTACATTGCTGGTGGCGGCCTGAAGGAACACTCCATAGCTCATGAAGGGGGCGCGTGAGATGAAGCCGCCGTTCACGAATACATTGTTGTGCTCGTTGATGTTGAAGTTGACACCGGCTTTCACCGATCCTCCGAGGAAGTTCTTTGTATCGGAACGCTCGTGATCCTTGTCATAGTAGAAGAAGTCGCGTTTCCAGTAACTTGTATTGTTGAGCGAGCCGGAGAGCACTGCCGTGAGGCGGTTGTCGAGGCCGGTATATTCAGCCTGTGCGAATACGCCCTCCTGCACTGTGTAGCCATTATAGTTACGGTAAACCACATCGCCTACTCCCAGGTGCTCGAACTGCCAGTTGGGGTCGAGTGCCGCTTTGTTGTTTTCGGCAATCACATTTTTGCGGTTCTCATAGTTCATATAGTATTCGCCGTCGTAAAGGTCCACAATTTTGTTGTTGTGGTGGCCGATGTAATAGCGGACGTCGATACCGCCTGTGAATGTAAGGGTCTTGGGTATGAACTCATTCTTATATGTTGAGATAAGTCCGTACCATTCATGGTTGTTGTTGGATGAGGACATCACCATGTTGGAGCCGGTTTCCGAAGCGGCATTCATTTCCTGGATTGCTGCATAGTCGAAAGTGCCGTCAGCGCAGCGGAAGAGGGGATTGAGCACGCCGTTGCTTGCGCCATACCATGATGCGTTGCTGTAGCTGCCATGACCCTGGCCGCTGTAGCCGCCGCCTGTGGCGATTGACATATAGAGCGTTGTGGAAAGTGACGACTTATAGTCGATCTGCCAGATGTGGCTCAGTGAGATCTGAGGCTTGTGGTAGAAGTTATAGTTGGAGTTGCGGAACTGGCCATGACGGTCGTAGCCCACAGTCGGGTTGTAGCGGTAGGGGCTCTTGCCGTTCATGTAGTTTCTTGCGTCCTGCCAGCCCTGGATGGTAAGACCGTTCTGATTGGAACGCTGATAGTGTTCCTGGGGAGCGCCGAAGGCTGTGAGGCTCAGCTGATGGTCGTCGCCAAGTTTTTTGGAGACGTTCACAAAATAGTTGTAGGAACTGAACTGTGTGCCCTCAACATATCCGTCGCCCCATTTCTTTGAACCGAGCACTGTGATTGCCCAGCCGTTCTTCATCAGACCTGTGGAAACCATAAGGCCAAGATTCATCATGCCGTCGTTGCCCATGCCATACCATGCGTGGCCGCCCTTCTTGGCATCAAGCGACTTGGTGGTGATGTTGATTGTGCCTCCCACAGAGGGGGATGAGAGGATAGCAGCTCCGAGACCGCGCTGGCTCTGCATCGAACTCGTTACGTCGGAAAGACCTGCCCAGTTGCTCCAGTATACGCCACCCCATTCCATATCGTTGATAGGAATACCGTTGATGAGCACTGCCACATTCTCAGACTTGAAACCACGCATGTTGATCTTGGCGTCGCCGAAACCTCCGCCGTCAGGAGTGGCCCATACGCCGGGAGTGGTCTTAAGGATCTCCGGGAACTCCTGGTTTCCCAGTTTTGTCTCGATGGTGAGAGCGTCAACCTGGGAGAGTGCCACAGGTGTCTGACGTGTCTTCGCCACTGAAGATGTGACCACTACGTCCTGAAGCATCTTGCTCTCAATCTTCATCTTGATTTCACCAAGGTTCTGGCGTACATCCACCGACTCGGGATAATAGCCCACATAGGTGATCTTAAGTTTCTTTGTCTTGTCAGGCACCTTGATGGTGAAATATCCGTCAATATCGGTATTTACGCCGATGTTTGTGCCTGCCACCGTCACTACGGCGCCGGTCAACGGCTCGCCGAGGTCGTCAACAACCTGTCCACGACAAGTCACATCCGCCCTTGCCTCTATGCTGAAGGCGGCTGCCGTCGCTGCGGCGAGAAGAATTAATCTCTTCATATCGATTTATTTTAGGTTAGTTATATTCGTTTATATTGAAGTGAACAGCATGTTTGCAAATAGCCCTCACCAATTGGCGCTTTATGCATATAAAGCAAGAAGATGCTGTCCGGACCATGTCCTGACAACATCTTCTCTATCCATTATGTATCAGCTTCATTTGCACTCTTGTCTCTTCTAAGTGCAAATTTAGTCCCTTTAAACCTTCTTTACAAATTTTAAGGATGATTTAACAAAAAATTCATCGATAAAATTGCGTGAAAGGGGTTTTATCAGGCTTTCTCTTCCGGAGTTTCGGTGTCTTCCTCTTTTTCTTCGGTGAATTTTGTGAAGCCGTTGCTGGAAAGAATATTATACCAGGTGAAGAGTTTCTTGATATCGCTATCGTGCACGCGGTCGCGGTCGAAGTCCTCCACGATTGCCCCGAAAGCCTCTTTCCAGCCTTTCGATTCCTGCAGTGCCTTGGTGTCTATCTGCTTGCCTTCCTGCTTTGCATATACCTTGTCGAGGATTTCTCCAAGGGGGGTATCGCCGGCTTCGGTATACATTGCGATGTCGCCGAGCGACACCACTTTGTCGCGGGCGTGGGCCGGGAAGCGACGGCCGCTGCCAAGTTCCTCTACAATCAGTGTGCCCTTTCCCTGTGAAAGAATCTTGAAAAGGCCCGGTTTTCCGGTGATGGAAATTATTTCTCTAAGCATATGTGTTCTTTTTAAGTATATTCAAATTCATTCAGTTCCTCTTATCCATCAGACTTGAATCTGAGGAATAAGCGGCGTTTCCCCGTCGTTCACAATCCTCCGGGAATTGTAATGGCTTATCAGATCCATTTCCCGTTCCTGAGCCTTGATTCGCATGCGGATCTGATTGGGAGAAGCGTTGTCACGTATAGCAGCCCGCTTGATACGCACTTCTTCAGGAGCAACCACAAGCCATAATTCCTCGCATAATTCAGCCACACCGCTTGATGCGATTATGGCGGATTCCACAAATGCAAGTTTTATGCCGCGATGCTCAAGTTCCTCAATCCAGTCGAGGATGTCGGCCCGGACCAGTGCGTGAACCCTGATATTGAGCCATTGCAAAGCCTCATTATCAGCAAAAACACGCCGGGCAATCGCCTTCCGGTCAAGACTTCCGTCATCATGCACGCATTCCGGGCCGAGACAACTGGCAATATCTCTCTTTAGCGATTCCGAGGCATCCATGATGTCGCGGGCGCGGATGTCGCAGTCATACACAGGATGTCCCATGCATCTCAATGCGCGTGAAACCACGCTTTTCCCGCTGCCGATCCCTCCGCAGATTCCTATCACGCGTGTCATTGCTTCATCAGGGTATATTCCACGCTGTCCTTGCCCAATTCCACATTCATGGCATATGATGGATATGAACCTGGATGCACTGCAAGGCGGTTGCCATTGTGCTGAAGCGTTTCATTATAATCCACAAATACCTTGATGGGAAGATCCTTGTCGCTAAACTGGCTCATCGGCACATAGCACGACACCGGAACCGTGTTGGGGAAGAGGAGCAGATTTATGCCTTCAGGCACATTGACAGTCTCAATCACCGCCATTCCCTCTTTTTTTACAAGGGGTTCAACCGGAATCTTCACCCTCACTTTCGAAGGTTTCGCCTTAACTCCGGGGATTGGCCGCAGAGCCACATCCACATATGTGGTCTGGGAGAGATTATGGCGCGTCACTCGCTGGGTATATACCCGGTTGATGGTGTCGGTCTCGTTGCCCACGGAGAATATCATCACTCCATGCTGCACTGATTCAGGAAGCGATGCTATGATATAGCCGGAGGCCGCCGTGACATCCGCCTCCACCAGCACCGGCACACGCTTGCCGCGGCCTACTGTATAGCTGAGGCGGAGCGAATCGAGCGAGGTCGACATTATCTGCACGCTATTGCCGAATGTGCTCTTGAGAGCGGAATTGATATCGTTGCGGGAGAGCCGGAACACCCCCTGGTCGGAATAGTCGCGGAAGTTGAAACGCACGGATGGCTGCTTCATAATCCCCGAACGAAGAAGATTAGTGCCCTTGTCGCGCACTGTGACATGAATCTCGCCCGGAGGGTCATTTATGAATGTCACCGAGTCTGGCACATTCTCCAGCGTCATCTTCACATGGAATGTCTCCGAGACGCTGTCGTTGAGCGCAAGAATGAACCAAAAGATGGTGGCGATTATCACAAAAATAAGAAAAATCAAGGCGTTATGAAATCGTGACGACTTCTTTACAGAACGCCACTTATTCTTAATCGACTCGATTTTCTTACTCATTTCACTTCTTTGCTGCCTTCGGGGCTGCCTCCACGAGGGGATACACCGAAGCCTTGTCCACCTCAATTGTGACGCCATCGGCCACTGTGAGCAGGATTGTGGTGTCGTTCTTGATCTCTTTGATACGGCCGTGGATGCCACCGGCTGTCACCACTTTGTCGCCGCTCTGCATGGCTTCGCGCTGACGCTTGATCTCTTTCTGTTTCTTGTTCTGAGGGCGAATCATCACGAAATAAAAAATCGCAATCATTGCCACGATCATTAGCATGCCGCTCAAGCCGCTTCCGCCTGCCTGCTCGGCCAAAATGAAATTTAGCTGATTCATATCTTTCAGTTGAAATTATTTCTGTTTTGAGTTTGTTTCGGTTTATCGGTCAATCGGTATCGGATTTTGTAGAGCCGCCCCGATTATTTCCCTAAAAGGATTCTTTCGGAACGCAGTTTGTTGGTCACGGCTCCAAGGATGCCGTTCACGAAAGATCCGCTGCGCGCAGTGCTGTAGCTTTTGGCAATCTCGATATATTCGTTGATGCTCACTGTTAGTGGGATCTTCGGAAAATTCATGATTTCCGCCAGAGCAGTCTCCAGAATCACAACATCCATAAACGCCAGACGCTCCGCATCCCAATTGCCGTTGGTCAGGACCTCGTCGATATAGCGACGGTAGGTCTCCTTGTTTTTATATACGGCACGCATCAGTTGCTGACCGAAAGCCTCATCCTCCGCGTCCTTATATTTATTCATTATGGCGTCTTCACAATCCTCGTTCTCATATCTGCGCAGCGTCTTGAGCACAAAGGTCGACATGATTTCAAGGTCATCGTTCCAGAACACCGACATCTCCTCGAGCGTCTCAAGAAAATCCTCGTTTTCAAGAATCACCTTCTTCATAAGGTCGCGCCAGAGTTCACCATCGTCGGTGCGGGTGCACTCGGGTGCCTCCATATATTCACGATATATTTCGGACGACGTGATCGACTTAAGCAACTTGTGCATCAGGAGGGGCTGATCGCGGAGCCAGCATATCTCCTGCTTGTATTTCCTCTTGCTCTCCTTGAGGAATGCCTGCACCCTGGGGTCTTCGGCGATGGCATGTGCCACCCGGTTGTCCACAAATCGCATGTTGGGGTTGCGGTCCTCATCCGTGGCGAGGAATTTATGACGGTTATCATCGAGCACGCGGTCCTGCATCTGGGTAAGTTCCATCACAAGCAGGAGCAGGCGGAAATAAAGCTCGCGGGCTTGGTCGAGGCTCTCCTCGAGCGATTCCACCACCTCGTCGACATTATCCTGCGAGGCAAGAAAATTCACAAGCGTGCGGAGCAGCATATCCTGGGCACGCTCCATTCCCTTGAGCGTATACATTTCCCGCTCTTCTATCGCAGATGTAAGCCTCGTGTCAGGGAAAATCACGAGTCTGAGCAACTCTCGCCATACATTCTCATCCGCTGCGGCTATTCCCTTGTCGAGGTCGCGGAGATAATTGCGGTATACTCCCGACTCCTCCACACTCTCGGCGAGAGGCCCTACGAGGCGCTCAAAAGGAAACGGATCCAAATCATATTTCTGAAGTCGGCTCTTGAGAATGTCGTCGATCAGGATACGCGACACAAACCGTGTCTCAGCCAGCGGGTATTCACCCTTCCTGCGCTCCACTCGCCTTGATATCTTTACGATAAGCACGAGGAAATCAAGATAGAGCGCATAGGCAAACCTCTTTTCCTTTGTCGGCGCAGACGGATTGCTCTCAAGAGTGAATTGTTTTTCCACCAAGAGAAATGAATACAATATCTGAATCACCTTTATGCGGATCAGTACGCGGTTTATCATCTTTACTGTTTCTATGGTGTCGGATGCTCTCAAGCACCCCTTTATTTAACATTAGGAAAGCGCGCCGCCCGCTGCCGGATGGCGTCTTTCATCTGCAAAATTACCTTTTTCGCCTCAATCCTGCAAATCTGAGGCGAATAATTTATCTATATTATGGAGAGGAGCGGATTAATCCTCGTTGCCCCGCTGGCGCACCGTTTCATAAATCAGCACTCCGGCGGCCACCGACACATTGAGAGAGCCGATTCTTCCTCTCATCGGAATGGCGGCAAGGCGGTCGCAACTCCTGATTACATCCTCTTCAAGACCGGTGTCCTCGCTGCCCATCACTATGGCCACGGGTACGGTCATGTCGATGTCGGTATATGGCACCGAGCCTTTTTCTGTGGCTCCTACCACCATTACGCCGTTCTCGCGGAGCGTCCTTATGGCGTCGGCCACACTCCGCTCACGGCACACCGGCAGATGGAACAGCGCCCCCGCGCTCGTCTTCACGGCGTCTGATGTCACGCTCGCACTGTTGCGCTCCGGTATCACCACGGCATCCACTCCGGCACATTCCGCTGTGCGGGCTATGGCTCCGAAATTGCGCGTGTCCGTGATTCCGTCAAGCACCACAATGAAAGGGACCTTCCCATCGTCATATAGCATCGGAAGCACATTCTCCAGACGTTGATATGTCACCGGCGACACCTGCGCTATCACTCCCTGATGATTCTTCGTCGTGATGCGGTTGAGACGGTCCTGCGGCACGCGCTGCATCGGAATCTCACGCTCGCGAATCAGCGTAAGCAACTCCTTTGCGAGGTCGCCGCCGAGGTCTCTTCTCACCATCACCTTGTCGATGCTCTTGCCGGCCTCAATGGCCTCCATCACAGCCCTGATACCGAAGATATAATCGTTTTTCTGCACTTGTGTCTGTGTTTTATGATCCTAATTATTCTGCAAAATTACCAAAAAATTCGTAATTTTGAGCATTAAGACCCCATCCCACAAAAAATGTTAATGCAGGGGTCGCAGATGTGCCTCAT
>CAJLTZ010000004.1 GCA_905209725.1 uncultured Muribaculaceae bacterium | reverse complement strand
TCGTAAGTAATTGATTCCAACAAGTATAACTCTTTACATACTTGTCTCCATCATACTTCCTTACGAGATAGTTGAAGTGATTTCTATCCAGAAACTGGACTAATTGGGAGAAAACGAATGGGTCTTTATGCATAACGGTCTGATTCTGACCGCAAATGTAATTTGAAATCCGTTGACTCCAAAATCCCTCACAACAAATTGATTTTCAATAATTTCAAAGTACTCTTATGATTTTTTAGTGGACACTAATGAGGAGATATGAGAAGGATAATCACAATTATTGCCGCATTGCTTGCCTTAGTGGCGGCATGGGGCGCAAAACCACAATCAGTGAAAAATACATTTGAAAAACCGGATTTCGCTTTTCCGGAGACGGTGGAAAAACATGCATTGCCGATATTCGACGATGCGATAGCTGCGCGCGACGGAGACAAGGCAATCCGTGCGGCCATCCAACTTACTGTGGCCCGCGACCGGATCAGCCATTCCAATTATGCGAAGTCGCTGGAATGTTTCCGGCGAATCTCTTCGGAGTGTGGCGAACCCTATGCCTCCCTCGCCAAACTCCTTGAAGCGGAATTCTACAATCAGATTTATCAGGATGACCAATGGCAGTACGACCGACGCACGCTGCCTCTCGACACTTTCCCGGCAGATGTCACGGAATGGAGTGGCGATATGTTTTCGATCACAGTGCGCAGGCTTGTGGCAGAGGCTGCGGCCGGCGACGGCCTTGCAAAGATTCCGCTGGCCAACGTAGTTCCCATTCTGCAAAATTATAAAGATGCTGTCAAGGCCGGATTCAGTGTGGCCGACTTCATAGATATCCGGGGAGCCCAGATTGTGAGTGCCTTTTCAAAACAGTCAGCAAATATGCTTCCCTTCACATCAAAAGGAAATAATTCTAACAGCGGCATAGCTGACAAGTCGGCCAACTCAATGTGCCTGCATCTGATTGGCAATGCCATTTCCCGTCATATCAATGATGCCAATGCCAATGGGCTCGCGTTTCTTTATCTCCTGAAATATGGTTACCTTCCCGATTCCCGGCGTGAAGAATTCCTGAAACAGTGTGTAGACAGTCTGAAGGATACTCCCAATTGCAGTCATCTCCTGGTATTGTATGCCAATACCATTGAAAATGATAAGAATCCTAACAGTGCGCGCCGCGAACGTCTCTCGCTCTATGACGACTATCTGAAACGATTCCCGGAAGCCCCCGGCGTCTGCGAGGTGAAGAATGAGCGTGCCGAACTCCTCCAGGAGTCGGTGAGCCTCACTTTCAAAAATCAGATTCTGCCGGGCAAAGGAGCAAAGGCGAATTACGAGGCTCGTAATATCTATGATTTTCATGTGCTTATCTATGAGTGTCCGGGAAATGTGGATAGCGAACGCTATTCACAGACCAAGGTGTCGCAGTTTGTAAATGGACGCATGCCTGTGGCTTCTGTGCGTGTGCAGGCGGATAGCGTAGTGCCTGATATCGCGAAAGGTGAGATTGGGATGCCCGCCCTCAATCAGGGCCGATATCTTGCCGTAATCTCTCGGAATTCCTCTTCGGCAGGGGTGATCAACCGTGATTACTATGTGCGCTGGCAGATTTTCAATGTGAGTGGCATCACATACCGTCGCGATGGGAAAGAGAGACTCTATATCGTGGATGGCGTAAATGGCGCTCCCGTGGCAGGAGCCACCGTGAAATTTTACAATGAATCACACAATAAACCGGTCCTTGTGAAATCTGCGGTTACGGATGCTGATGGATATTGTCAGATTCCGTCGGGAGACAGGTGGCTGAAATTTACGGCAGAAAAGGATGGCAATATCTGTTCCTCCAGCATGTGGCTTGGCAATGAATATGATAATAAAGAGAAAACCGATACTCTTGCAAAAATCCTTACTGACCGTTCGATATATAAGCCGGGCGAGAAAATCGGTTTTACGGCGGTGGTCTGGAAGAACCGGAGCAATACGCTCTCTCCTGTGGCCAATCATGATTTTAAGGCGATGCTTTATGATGCCAATGACAAAATGGTGGACAGCGTGAAGTTGACTACCGACGCCGACGGCCGCTTCCATGGAGAATTCACGGTGCCGCGTGATGGCTTGCTCGGCACATATTCCGTGGCCCTTAATTATCCCGCCATTTTGAGGAATGACAGATGGTATAATATCACCTCTACCTCTGTCGAGGTGGCCGACTATAAGTCGCCGACCTTCTATGTGGAACTAACCGGTGCCGACGGCAATGTCAGGTTGGGCGACACGGTGACGCTTCTTGGAAAGGCCCGGACATATTCGGGTATGCCGGTGGCCGGAGCCGAAGTGAAGTACACAGTGAGCAGCAGCATGCCCTGGTGGTGGCGCTTCCGTAGCCCGGAGGCTAAGTATGGCGGCAAAACAGTGACAGACGAAAAAGGTGAATTTAAGATTGTGCTTGCCACAGCCGACCTGAAGGGCTCTCCTTATGAACGCGGATGCTTCACGGTGCAGGCGGATGTGACTGATGCTGCAGGTGAAACCCGCCAGTCGCCGAGTGCCTGGTTCTCTACCGTGGTGGCCTATGCCATAAATCCCGAGATGCCGGAGCGCGTGGATGCCTCCGAGACATTCAAGGGTTGGAAGGTGTCGGCAGTAGACGCCATGGGTCATCCGGCCAAGAAAACAATCTATTATAGGATAAAGAATAGTAAGGAGGAAATTGTAGAGGAGGGCTCGTTTGAGTCGCCACTTTTTAAGCCGGTTCTTGAATCATTCGATGCAGGGGGATATAATGTGTTGTTTTCATTCAGCAAGGAGTTTGAAGAGAGCAGCGATATGCCCAATGTGGAGCGTAAGATTGTGATATATCGGGTTGGCGAGCGCCGTCCACCGGTGGAAACTGCATTATGGGTGCCGGTAAAGAGCATCGTGACAGATGTAAAGGCCGGAGGCAAGGTGAAAATTACAGTCGGCTCAAGTTATAAGGACAGTTGGTTGCTTGTAGAGACTGCTGATACAAAACATATAATCGACCGGCGCTGGGTGCAGCCCAAAGGTGAGAATATCACCATAGATGTTCCCGCACCGGCTGACAATTCCCGAATCTATGTGACAGTCTCCGCCACGCGCGACCTTACGAGCAGTGAGGAGACCGTGACAGTGATTCCCGCCGAGCAGGCCCGCAGCCTTGAGGTAGGAGTGGAGACATTCCGCGACCGCATCGAACCCGGTGCCCGTGAAAGCTGGAAATTCCGTTTCAGTGTCAAAGGGAAACCGATGGCCAATATCCCTGTGATGGCCGTGATGACCAATAAGGCGCTCAATGCGTTGAATCCCTTCAGCTGGAGTTTCAATCCCGTGTTAGGCCTCTATTGGAACAATCCCACCCGCATTGATTTCAGCAATCCCACCACGATGACCATTTCCGGCATGGGAGACTTGGCCAATGTGCGCTGCCGTATGCCGCAGTTTAATGTCCCGGATTTCGACACTTATGGCCAGAGCCTCTATGGAAGATATTATGGTGGCGCCGATTATATGGTGATGAATGAGATGTCTGCGGCTATGCCGGCTGCACCCATGGGCAATATACATATCCGTGACTCCCGCCGAGTGATGAAGCGCGCGGCTACGGTTGAAAGTGCGATGGATTATGCAGCTAAAGAAGAGAGTGCTTTTGATGAAGAAGTTGCAGAGGCTGGTTCGGCAAATGCCGATGGTGGTAACGGAAGCAGCGAAAAAGAGGAGGTACAGCTCCGTCAGGTGGAATGCCCGTTGGCATTCTTCAAGCCCGACCTCCACACCGATGGCAATGGAGTGGCCACGGTCGACTTTGATGCACCGCTATTCGTGGGCACCTGGCAATTCCAGATAGCGGGTTATACCCCCGATATGCTCGGCACGGCTGTCATATATGACGCTGTGGCCGCAAAGAGCGTGATGGCGCAGATGAACGCGCCCCGTTTCCTACGCTATGGCGACAATGCGCAGATCTCCGCAACCCTCTTTAATAATACCGACAAGCAGGCTGACCTGTCAGGACGCATCGAGGTGTTCGACCCCACTACCGGCATGGTGCTCGCATCAGAGGATTTTGCTGCGGAGAATGTCGCTGCCGATGGTTCGCGAACCGTGACAATGAGTTTTGCCGCCGACATGATGCTCTCGCAACTCGGCATCCGGGCCTACGCATACTCCGGCTCGAATTCCGACGGTGAGCAGACCTTCATTCCGCTCTATCCTTCATCGACACCTGTGACGGAATCCACTACATTCTATCTGCACCCGGGCTCGGCTACGCTCGATGTGAAGTTGCCCAAGTATGGCAAGAATTCCAAGGTGACCCTCACATATTGCGACAATCCTGTGTGGGAGTGCGTCACAGCGCTTCCCTCGCTGCTCGAGCCCAAGTCGGTCAACGCGCTTGCGCAGATTGAAGCGCTTTACGGCAATGCCGTGGCCGCCGGACTCTGCCGCGATTATCCCGAACTTATGAAGGGAATCCTTCTGCTTGCGAGCAAGGAAAATGCCGCTGACAGCACTCTGGTTTCGAACCTTCAGAAAAACGCCGACCTCAAGGCCGTGACGCTGAACAATACCCCCTGGGTGAATGATGCGGAGGCTGAGACGGAGCGTATGTCGCAGCTCGTGAAATATGCCGACAAAGAGGCTGCCGGGAAGAGCGTGGCCTCGATTGTCAAGACGCTTAAGGATACTCAGCGTGCCGACGGCGGCTGGAGCTGGTGTCCCGACATGCGCGAGTCGTCGCAGTATATCACAGGTCGCGTGCTTCTCTATTTCGGTATGCTCCGCGGTATGGGCTATCTCCCCAAGGAGTGCGATGCCATGGCCATAAAGGCTTTCGCATTCTGCGACCGCAAACTCGTGGAGGACTGGCAGCGGACCACGCCGCGCTATTTCAGCGTGTTGCAACTCCTCAATTATCTTTATGTGAAGAGTTCCTTCCCCGACGTAAAGGCAACGAACGGTTTCGGCGCCCTCGAAAAACTCGCCATCTCAAAGATACGCAGCGGATGGAGAGACTTCGATATCTACAACAAGGCCACTGCCGCCACGCTTATGAGCCGACGCGGATTCGGCAAGGATGCAACATTGATTCTCGAATCGCTCCGCCAGTTCGCCTCGAAGTCGGAGACGAAAGGAATGTGGTATGACAATCTGAATGAATCCTCATTCAGTTCGTTCAATAATCTGATCACCACGGCTCAGGTGCTCGAGGCATATGCCGAGATTGAACCTAAGAGCCCGGCAGTGGATGGTCTGCGTCAGTGGCTGCTGCTGCAGAAGCAAGTGCAGAACTGGGGTGATGAGCGAAACACATGCGAAGTGGTGCATGCAATTCTCACCACCGGCACCAAGTGGACCTCCGCTTCAGAGACTCCGGTAATCACGCTCGCCGGTAAATCTGTCAACCCGGGACGCATTGCGGCGCTTACCGGTTCGTTCACGGTAAATCTTGACGCCTCGGAGGCATCCGGCAAGACACTCTCGGTAAGCAAGAATGCGGCAGGTCCGTCGTGGGGTGGGGTAGTCACTCAGTATGTCGCTCCTATTAAGGATGTGAAATCTGCTTCGGTGCCTCAGTTGTCTATAGAGAAGAATGTGTACGCCGTGACGATGAGCGGCAAGGAGAATGTGGCCACAACGGGTCCCTTCAATGTGGGCGACCGTGTGAAGGTGACTCTGACCATCAAGGCCGACCGCGACCTCGACTATGTGGCAGTGCTTGATTCGCGTGCCGCCTGTCTCGAACCGGTCGAGCAGATCTCCGGTTATGCCGAGAGCGACGGAACATGGTTCTATCGCGAGGTTCGCGGAAATGCCACCAATATCTTCATACCCTATCTCACGAAGGGTACGCATGTGATAAACTATGAATGCTTCGTGGACCGTGCCGGAGAATATTCCCTCGGAATCTCACAGGCGCAGTCGCAGTATGCACCGGTGATCTCGGCTCACAGCAAGGGCACAGTGATCATCGTGAAGTAATTAGACCCCATCCCACAAAAAATGTTAACGCAGGGTCGCAGCTGTGCCTCATATTCGGGCTTGCAGGCGAAGGAGCATAGCGGGCTATGTGACTGAGCCAAAAGGCCGAAGATGAGGTGCAGCTGCGATGCATAGGTAATTTTAAAGGAGGCGGTGCGCGTTCTGGGATTTGCATTGTTTCACAAAACTGCATCTGCCAATTGCTTGCGGCATGGCAATTGCCAGGATTGTATGTTAAAAAGGATTGCAGGAATTTAATTTTGAGAACAGGACCTATGCGACAGACCTTTCCGCCATGCAGGGCGTCCTTGTCAAGGCCTGCCTTGAAGGGCATCTGTCGCGACTGCGCAAATATAAGGCGGTTGACATACTGAACGCCATCGCATATGTGGTCAGAAGCGGCTGCCAGTGGTCGATGCTTCCATCGGGATTTCCGAGATGGAAGACAGTGTATCACCATTTCCGCTCTTTGAGCGACCGGGGCTGGTTCAAGTCATTTCTGAGCGCATTGGTTGAGGCAAAGCGTGCCTCGATGGGGCAGCCCCCGAACCGGAAACAGGTGTCATGGACAGCCGGAGTGTAAGGTCTGCACTTCCCCATTCAGAGAAAGGAGTTGATGGCAACAAGAGGATAAAGGGAATAAAGCGTCAGGTAGCCGTTGATTCCAACGGCTATGTGATTGGCGTGTCGGTCACTACGGCAAATGTCCGTGATTCAAAGGGCGCGATTCCATTGACAGCACAACTCGCTGTCAACCATAGGGATATTCACCAGATAAAGGCAGATCTCGGATATGCTTTCTTAAGGCCCGCGCTTGAGAGTACAGACATGCCGGTGCTGGAATGCGTCAAATCTAATTTCGGCTCTCCACATTTCATTCCCATTCAATGCAGATGGGTGGTGGAGCGTACACATCATATCCATACCTCCATCATTCGGACAGTCTGGAATAAAATTACTTCTAGTGCGGCGTCTTTTCGGTAATTTTCGCCAAGCCTCATCGGTCACATAGCTCGCTATGCTCCCTCTTCAGCTTGCAAAAATTCCTCGAAAATACGCCGCCCCTGCGTTAACATTTTTTGTGGGATGGGGTCTTAATCGTGGGGGATGAGTCGCTTTAGTCAAGAGGAGTGACGAGTCCCTCCTTTCCAAGAATCACATTCGGGAAGACCTCCTTTGCCTGCGTGGCGAAGGGGGTCTCGTCGTCATAGCGGCTGGAGTAATGGCCGGTGAGCAGGCATTTGGCACCGGCGTCGCGGGCCACCTGCGCGGCCTGGCGTGCGGTGGAATGGAAGCGTTCGCGCGCCTGCTGGGCATGCTCGTCAAGATAGGTGGTTTCATGGAAGAGAAGATCCACAGGTCCGATCTTCTCCGCCAGTGCAGGCATATAGAGAGTGTCGGAGATGTGGGCGTAGGCAAGGGAGGGGTCGGCATCGCGCGTGAGCCAGGAATTGGGTATCACGCTGCCGTCGGCCTTTACGAAGTCGGCACCGGCCTTCACATCGCGTATCTGCGCCACGGGCACCCCGTGATATGCTATCATGTCGGGAATGATATGCCGCTGTTTCGGCTTCTCTTCGAAAACATAGCCTACGGTGGGAATCCTGTGCTTCAAGGGCACTGTGCGGACAGTGAGCGCCGGAGTGTCGAGCACAATCCCCTCGGTCGGTTCTATCACGTCGAATTGCAGGTCGAAACTCAATTGCGGCGCGAAGAATTTAAAGATGTCGGTAAGGATTTTCTTCCCTTCTGCGAAGGTGTGGATTGTGAGTGTGCCGCCCACCTCCCCGAGTCCGAGCGTGGAGATGAGCCCCGGCAGCCCGAGCACGTGGTCGCCGTGAAGATGGGTAAGGAAGATGTGCGCCAAGCGTGAGAATTTGAGATGATGACGCATGAAACTGAGCTGGGCGCCCTCGCCGCAGTCCACCATGAATAGGTTGCCACGGTGCTCCACCACCGTGCAGGATGGAAGATGGCGTGGCGTGGGTTTCGCCGATCCGCACCCTAAGTTATGAATCTTGAATGTCGACATATATTTATATCGGAATCCACCCCGCGTTTATTGCGAATTGCTCGGCGTCATTATATAATAATGATGCCGGGGAAGCGTTAATATCGTATGAAAAAAATGACAATCCTGGCGCTGGGCGCAATGGCCTTCGCCCTCGCATCTTGTAATAAGAGCGAAAACACATCATCCACCACATTGACCGACCTTACGGTGAACCATATCGTGGCAGCCGACGGATCGGTATATGTGTCTCCCGGCAAATATCAGTATGCATTTGAGGATCCGGCGGCCACTGTGGCGCTGAGTGCCCTTGACGTGGACCTCTCTGCCGACCGCACCGACGTTACCTTCAATCTCGAGCCGATGGCCTATGCTTTCAGCGCGTATGAGACTAATTTTGAAGAGAAATACGTGCAGTCCTACAAATTCGTCTCGGCCAACCCAACTTCCACAAGCGGCTCCAAGATTTCAAACCTCAACTGCGAGCTCTACGCGCAGTATCTGCCCGATTTCAGCGTGATCCGCGACTATCCGGTTTCCCTCCCGATTAATTTTTTCACCGTGATGAGCTATACACTGGAGAACAATTATAAGGTGCGCACATTCTGGAACGATGTACTCTTCACCGGCCCGGGCTCCTTCACACCGGCAGGAGGCGGCGAACCGATCAAAGACCCCAAGGCTGTGGTGCGCGTTCAGATGAACCTAAAGGACCGCGCCGACTATAAGGCAAACATCTTCCTTTATAGCGTGGACTTCCGCCAGAACGATGATAAGAAGAATCTCCATACCTTGATTATCCGTGACGTTCCCCTGACATTTGATGCCGACGGATGGAAAATCAATGCCTCCGATCTTAAGGCCGATGAGTACATAAGAGACGCCAACGGCACCGACAAGATCGAGAAAGACGTCTATAAGATCGAGTCGCTCCGCATCTCCTCATCGGGCAATCTTACAAGTTCGGCACTTAATTGCCGCATTGCCGACAAGGGCGCCTTTAATTTCACAGGCTCCTACATTCTGCCCAAGAAATAGGGAATATCCCTTTCAAAAATTCAGCACGCATTTTGCGCAGCCACGATAGTACTGTGCAAAATGTGTGCTTTTTTTATTGTTCTTTAAGATTTTTTGACTACTTTTGCGAATAAGAATGGGATTATACAAGCCCGATGATTCTGATGAACTAAACTAACTGTTTAAATATTAACACGATATGAACTTATTGTGCGAGATAAGCAATGGTGTGCTTTCAATCACAGCCGTGGTCACGGGTATAGCGCTCGTGTTTGCCGCCCTGCTTATAGCGAAATTGATTTCCCCGAGGTCGTTCTCGGTGAAGAAAGCCGAGCCTTATGAATGCGGCATCCCCACGCGTGGCGAGTCGATGATTCAGTTCAAGGCCGGCTATTATATTTTCGCCATTCTCTTCCTGCTTTTCGACGTCGAGGTGGTGTTTCTCTATCCTTGGTCGGTAGTGATGAAGTCGATGGGCCTGCAGGGTCTCCTGTGCATCGGCATCTTCATGTTCGTCCTCATTATGGGCCTTGCTTATGCTTGGCGGAAAGGAGCGTTGAAATGGGATTAGACAGTATTAAAAGCATGAAGCGTGAGGACTTCAAGAACAACGAGTATATCGACAAACTCGTAGAGGAACTCAACGCTACCGGTGCCAACGTGATGGTTGGCAAATTTGATGAGCTTATCAACTGGGGTCGCGCCAATTCGCTTTGGCCTCTCTGTTTCGGCACAAGCTGCTGCGCTATCGAATTCATGTGTCTGGGCGCTGCCCGCTATGATATGGCACGCTTCGGTTTCGAGGTGGCACGTAACTCCCCCCGTCAGGCCGACTACATAATGGTGCAGGGCACAATAGTCCATAGAATGGCTCCCGCTTTGCGCCGTCTCTATGAGCAGCTCGCCGAACCGAAATATGTGATCGCATGCGGTGGTTGCGCAGTTTCAGGCGGCCCGTTCAAGAATTCTTATTGCGTGTTGCCCGGCGTCGACCAGATTCTCCCCGTCGATGTGTATATCCCCGGTTGTCCTCCCCGCCCCGAAGCCATGTTCTATGGCCTCATGCAGCTCCAGAGAAAAATCAAGGTGCAGAAATTCTTCGGCGGTGCCAACAGAAAGGAGAAAATCGAGGAATTCTTCGCAGAACATCCCGAAGAGAAGGGAGAAATAGGATAACCCACATCCAACCTTATCAATCATGAGCGATATCAAAGAATCAATATTGAAGATATATCCGGCAGCCACTTTCGAGGAGGGGGACGTCCTGCTCGTAAACGTTGCCGAAAAAGACTGGCATTCCACAGCCAAGGCACTCAAGGAGAAGCTCGGATTCGACGTGCTTACCGCCCTTGTGGGCATGGACTGGAAAGATGCCTTCGGAGTGATATATTACCTCACCTGCACTTCCCGCAATTGGGAGATGCTCTGCGTGAAGGTGCTTGCCGACGACCGTGAGAATCCTTACATCCACACGGTGAGCGACCTCTGGAAGGTGGCCAATTTCCAGGAACGCGAGGCTTACGATATGTTCGGCATCAAGTTTGTGGACCATCCCGACATGCGCCGCTTCTTCTTGCGCAACGACTGGGTGGGCCATCCTCTCCGCAAGGATTATGACGCCGACCCGAAAATCAACCCCATCCGTCTCGATGACGAGAAGAATGAGGACGACACACGCTCTTACCACCTTGACGAGAACGGCAAACTGGTAGAAAAGCCGGGCAAGGTGTTCGATGAGAATGAATATGTGGTAAACATTGGCCCGCAGCATCCTTCCACCCACGGCGTGATGCGTTTCCGCGCTTCCATCGACGGCGAGACCGTGAAGCATGTCGACGTTGTGTCGGGCTATATCCATCGCGGCATCGAGAAACTCACCGAGGGCGTAGGATATCCGCAGACGCTGCATTTCACCGACCGCATGGACTATATGTCGGCCCATCAGAACCGCCACTGTCTCTGCATGTGCATCGAGAAGGCTCTCGGCATCGAGGTGCCCCGCCGTGCTGAGGTGATCCGCGTGATGATGGATGAGCTGATGCGTATCTCCTCCCACCTCCTTTCATTTGGATGTACGGCCATGGACCTTGGCGCCACCACCGCCTTCTTCTATGGATTCCGCGAGCGCGAGATGGTGCTCGATATCTTTGAGAAAACTTGCGGCGCCCGCATGTCGATGAACTATAACGTGATCGGCGGCGTGATTGCCGACGTTCATCCCGATTTCCAGAAAGACGTGAAAGCCCTGATTGAAATCATGCCCAAGCGCCTGAAGGAATATCACGATGTATTCAGCAACAACCTGATTGCCCGCAATCGTCTTGAGAAAGTGGGCCATCTCAGCAAGGAGGATGCCATCAATTACGACATCACAGGCCCGAGCGGACGTGGATCCGGCTGGAGCTGCGACTGTCGCAAGAAGCATCCATATTCCATTTATTCGGAGCTCGACTTCGACGAGGTGCTCCTCGACGGTTGCGATTCGTTTGCCCGCTATATGGTGCGCATGAAAGAAATCGAGCAGAGCTGCAAGATTCTTGCCCAGCTCGTGGACAATATCCCCGAGGGCGAGATTCGCGCACAGGTGCCCAAGATCGTCAAGCTTCCTGCCGGCCGCTGGTATCAGCAGGTGGAGGCAAGCCGCGGCACATTTGGCGTCTACATTGAGTCGACCGGCGAGAAGACCCCTTACCGCATGCACTTCCAGAGCCCCTGCTTCAACCTTGTGGGCGTGATGGACCTCTGCTGCACAGGCTATATGATTGCCGACCTCATCACAATCGGAGCCGCTCTCGACTTCGTGATTCCCGATATCGACCGTTGATGCGGACGATATCCTTTACAGAACATACCTAAGTATCATACAAGAAATAACAAGACAACATCATGTTTGATTTCGGAAAATGGACCTCTGAGTTCAACGCCTGGCTGCTGGGATGCGGCATGGCCGATTGGCTCGCAATCCTCATCGAGTGCGTAATAATCGGGGTTCTGATTCTGGGCGTCTATACCGTGTTGGCGCTGTTCTACATCCTTTACGAGCGTAAGCTTTGCGCCTGGTTCCAGTGCCGCCTCGGCCCGATGCGTGTGGGTAAATGGGGTTTGCTGCAGGTGTTCGCGGATATGTTCAAGATCCTTATCAAGGAGCTTATCTGTCTTAAAGGCACCGACCGCTTCCTCTTCAAGCTTGCTCCTTATCTGGTGATCACAAGCTCGGTGACGATGCTGGCATGTCTCCCCTGGGGCAACGGACTTCAGATCATCGACTGGAACATCGGCATCTTCTTCGTGCTGGCGGTTTCGTCGGTGGGTGTGCTCGGTATCCTTCTTGCAGGATGGAGTTCGAACAATAAATATACCCTTATCGGTGCGATGCGAAGCGGCGCGCAGATGGTGAGCTACGAGCTTTCGCTCGGTCTGGCGCTGATGACAATCATCGTGCTTGGCGGCACAATGGACATCAGCGAGATAGTCTGGGCCCAGGAGGATGCGTGGTTCCTTTTCAAGGGCCATATCCCCGCCATCATAGCATTCATCATCTATATCATCGCCGCCACTGCGGAGACCAACCGCGGCCCCTTCGACCTCCCCGAGGCCGAGCATGAGCTTACCGCAGGTTATCACACAGAGTATTCCGGCATCCATTTCGGCTTCTTCTATCTGGCCGAGTATCTCAACCTCTTCATCGTGTCGGGCATCGCATCGCTGATGTTCCTCGGTGGCTGGATGCCCCTCCACGTGCCCGGCTGGGATGGATTCAACGCAGTGATGAATTATATCCCCTCCCCGGTATGGTTCCTGCTCAAGGCGTTCTTCATCTCCTTTGTGATCATCTGGTTCAAGTGGACATTCCCCCGCGTGCGAATCGACCAGATGCTCAGCTTCGAATGGAAATACCTCATGCCTTTCGCCCTCGCCAACCTGCTTCTTATGACAGTGTTTGTGGCTCTGGGATGGCATTTCTAATATCTGAAAATAAATTGCAAACAGCATAACAAGACTTAATTGATATGAGCGAAATTTTAGGTACGGTGACCCAGGTGATTGGCCCCGTGATCGATGTCTCGTTTGAGGGCGGCAAGGAAAACATACCGCCCATCTATGCCGCTCTGAAGGTGGAGCGCGACAATGGCGAGGAGTTGATCCTCGAGGTGGAACAGCACATCGGCGAGGATATCGTTCGCTGTGTGGCCATGGAAAGCACCGATGGAGTGCGCCGCGGCGTGAAAGTGCGCAATCTCGGTCACCCGATCTCGGTGCCCACCGGCGACCAGGTAAAGGGACGCCTCCTCAATGTGATTGGCGAACCGATCGATATGCTTGGCGACCTCAACCGTGAGAATCTCCGCCCGATCCATCAGCCGGCCCCGGCTTTCAACGACCTGGCTATCTCTCAGGAGGTGCTTACCACCGGTATCAAGGTGATTGACCTTCTCGAACCCTATTCAAAGGGTGGTAAGATTGGCCTCTTCGGCGGCGCCGGCGTAGGTAAGACCGTGCTTATCATGGAGCTCATCAACAATATTGCCAAAGGCCACAATGGTTTCTCTGTGTTCACCGGCGTAGGAGAACGTACCCGTGAGGGTAACGACCTGCTCCGCGAGATGATCGAGAGCGGCGTTATCAAATACGGTGAGAAATTCGAAGAGGGCATGGAGAAAGGGGAGTGGAACCTTGACGACGTTGACCACAAGGCCCTGGGCGAGTCGAAGGGAACACTTGTGTTCGGCCAGATGAATGAGCCGCCGGGCGCACGTCTTCGTGTGGCGCTCTCCGGCCTTACGGTGGCTGAGCAGTTCCGCGACATCGACGGCGGCGGTAAGGATATCCTCCTCTTTATCGACAACATCTTCCGTTTCACACAGGCCGGTTCTGAGGTGTCCGCGCTTCTCGGCCGTATGCCTTCGGCCGTAGGTTACCAGCCTACACTTTCATCGGAGATGGGTGCGCTTCAGGAACGAATCACATCCACAAAGCAGGGTAGTATCACATCAGTGCAGGCCATCTACGTGCCTGCCGACGACCTTACCGACCCGGCACCTGCCACCACGTTCAGCTTCCTTGACGCCACCACGGTGCTCTCGCGTAAGATTTCCGAGCTCGGTATCTACCCCGCAGTTGACCCGCTCGACTCCACATCGCGAATCCTCGACCCGAACATCGTAGGTGAGGACCATTACAACACCGCACAGGCTGTGAAGCAGCTTCTGCAGAAATATAACGAGCTCCAGGATATCATCGCCATCCTCGGCGTCGACGAGCTCTCCGACGAGGACAAGCAGGTAGTGGCCCGTGCACGTCGTGCACAGCGTTATCTCTCGCAGCCGTTCCATGTGGCTGAGCAGTTCACCGGTCTTCCCGGCGTGCTGGTGCCCCTCGCAGAGACAATCCGCGGCTTCAAGATGATTCTCAGCGGCGAGCTTGACCATCTTCCCGAACAGGCATTCCTCAATGTCGGCACAATCGATGAGGCTATTGCCAAGGGTGAGAAACTCCTCCAAAATGTGAAATAAGAACATACGGGATTAAATACACATTAAAAATGACACTCGAAATTATATCGGCACATGAGATCACTTTCCAGGGTGAGGCCTCTTCGGTGATGCTCCCCGGAAAACTGGGTCGCTTTACAGTGCTCAAGAATCACGCGCCCATCATATCGGTGCTTGTGAAGGGCAATGTGAAATATGTCACCTCCGATGGCGAAGAACACCTGTTGCCGATAGAGGGTGGACTGGCCGACGTGTGCCACAACCGTATTTCCGTATGCGTCTATTAACGATTATAATGATGCCGAAAAGAATATCCATATTGACCATGCTGCTCTGCCTCCTGATGGCGGTGCCTGCATTCGCCTCCGGCGCAAAGGAGGAGAAGAAGGGCAACGACCTAGATGTGAAGGAGGTGATATTCGAGCACCTTGGCGACGGCTACGGCTGGGAGGTGCCTTTCAGCCATACACGCCGTATTCCTCTGCCGGTGATCGTGCGCGCTCAGGACGGCAAATGGTTCACCTTCTCCTCGGCCGACCTCCGCACCATCCAGACACATGTGGACGAGAATGGCAAAGAGATTGAGCACGCCGTGCCCATGGTAAAGACCATCGAGCGCGACGGAAAGACCTACCGGTTCCAGATTGCCACAGAAGGCAGCCACAAGGACAAGGTGGTGCAGCTGCTCGATAATGGCCAGGAGTATCGTCCCTGGGATTTCTCAATCACCAAGAATGTGCTCGCGCTCTTCATCACCGTCTGCCTCGTAATCTGGATGGTGATGGGCCTCAAGAACTATTACAAGCGCAGCGGACTCCGCGCCCCAAGAAAGGGAATGGGATTCTTCGAGCTTGTGGTTCAGTTCGTATATTACGACACCATCAAGGCTGCCCTCGGCGACAATGCCAAGAGATTCGCACCTTACCTGCTCACGGCTTTCTTCTTCATCCTGACGATGAACCTCGTGGGTCTGGTGGTAATCTTCCCCGGCGGAGCCAACCTTACCGGCAATATCGCTGTGACACTCGTGCTTGCGCTCTGCACATTCGTGATTACAAATGTGCTTGGCACGAAGCATTACTGGAAAGAGATCCTTTGGCCCGATGTGCCCATCTGGCTGAAATGCCCACTGCCCATCATGCAGCTCATCGAAATCTTCGGTATCTTCACAAAGCCGGCCGCACTCTGCGTGCGTCTCTTCGCCAACATGATGGGCGGTCATATGATTGTGATCACGCTTACGCTTCTTATCTTCATCTTCGCGGCGTTCGGCGCGGCAGCTGCCGGCGCGGCCTCGGTGATAAGCGTGCTCTTCTCGATCTTCATGCTTCTTCTCGATGTGCTTGTCAGTTTCATCCAGGCCTATGTGTTCACGCTTCTCTCGGCCCTCTTCATCGCTATGTCGCAGGTGCGTGAGGAGGAACATAAGGTAAAGGAGGATGCCAACAACCCCGTGCTCGAGGCTGAGGACAAGAAGGAACTCGCTGAGGAGAAGGAAGCCCTCCGCAATGAGCGCGTCAAGATTGACGCGGTCTAACCCCACTGGATAGGACTTAGAAAGAATAAATTAAAAACAAATAACACTAAAAACAGAGAATTATGTTATCGACATTATTAGCAGCAGCGCCTCTCGCGTCGTTTGGCGGCGCTCTTGGAGCAGCACTTTCCGCAATCGGAGCAGGCATCGGCATCGGCAAGATTGGATCTTCTGCCATGGAAGCAATCGCACGTCAGCCCGAAAGTGCTGGTGACATCCGAAGCAACATGATTGTGATCGCAGCCCTTATCGAGGGTGTTGCCCTCTTCGCAGTGATTGTTTCGGCACTCGCTATCTTCATGTAATAATCTTCTCACATGCCCCCCGGCCATTGTGCCGGGGAGCGTGAAACCTTCCAAAAAAGAAACGAAATGGAATTATTCACGCCCGATACCGGCCTGGTTTTCTGGATGTTCGTAGCGTTCATCCTGCTTTTCCTCATTCTTGCTAAGTGGGGATGGCCCGTTATAATCAAGATGATGGACAAGCGAGCCGCCACGATCGACCAGGGTGTGGAAGATGCCCGCAAAGCCAGCGAACAGCTTGCCAATGCCCGTGAGGAGGCTCAGAAGTTTGTTCTCGAGGCACAGCAGAAGCAATCGGACATGCTTCGTGAGGCCGCCAAGATGAAGACAGAGATCATCGACTCGGCTCGCGAGGAGGCTCAGGCCGCAGCCCGCAGAGAAATGGAGGCTGCAAAGGTGGCCATCGAACAAGCCAGAAAAGAGGCTGAGTCGCAATTCCGCAATGAGGTGGGTCGCTTCTCGATCGAAATCGCCGAGAAGATGCTCCGCACTCAGATGAAGAGCGAACCCGCCCAGAAACAACTTGTCGACAAACTCTTAGACGAAATTGAGAAAAACTGATAGCTGATGATTTCCGGACTGATACCACACCGCTACGCTAAGGCTCTTTACAAGTTTGCCCTTGAGTCGAACAGCACTGAAAGGGTTTATAAGGAGATGAAAAGCGTAATTACGGCCTTCACTCAGAATCCCGACATGGAAAAGGTGATGCAGAATCCCTTTGCCAGTGTCGAAGATAAGCGCAAACTTCTGCTTACGGCAGCTGGCCCCGAAGCCAGCGACGACTTCGCACGGTTTGTGACTCTTATCCTTGACCATCACCGTGAGGACTTCGCCATGCTTATGGCCTATGCCTATCGCGATATCTACCGCCGCGAAAACAAAATCTCAGAAGTGAAGATCACCACTGCCGCCAAGTTCGGCGACGAAGAGATGCAGAAACTTCGGAAAGTGGTGGAAAATGCCTTCAAGGGATACACATTCGAGTATTCCTACGATGTGGAGCCCGGTCTGATCGGCGGGTTCGTGATCGATGTCGATTCCACAAGGATGGATGCATCGCTCAGCAACGAGCTCGAACAGTTACGTCTTAACTTATTGGAGAGTGTTTGAGAAGCGACCCCGCATTGAGGGAGGCGAAGTCAACACTGGTTCCTTTTTAAATTCAAACACTCAAAAAACATTAGCGCGGGCTGAAAAGATACCAACAGGCCTGTCGCACCAAACGGATCATTAAAGAAGATGCTTAATCCCAGCGAAATATCTGATGTCCTGAAGCAGGAGCTTGAAAACATCAATTCGAAAGTGAAGTTCGAGGAAGTCGGAACTGTGCTCAATGTCGGCGACGGCGTGGCACACGTCTATGGACTTGACAATGTAAGGAGCAACGAGCTCGTGGAGTTTGAGAACGGCGCCAAGGGCGTGGCTCTCAACCTTGAGGAGAGCAACGTCGGAGTAGTGCTCCTTGACAAGGTGAACTCGGTGACGGAGAACATGTCGGTGCGCCGCACAGGCGAGGTGGCATCTATCCCCGTTGGCGAGGGCCTTCTCGGCCGCGTTATCAACATGCTCGGCGAGCCAGTCGACGGCCGCGGTCCCATTCAGGGCGACCGCATCCGCATGCCGCTCGAGCGCAAGGCCCCCGGAGTTATCTTCCGTCAGCCTGTAAACCAGCCATTGCAGACCGGCATCAAGGCCGTAGACGCAATGATTCCTATCGGTCGCGGCCAGCGCGAGCTGATTATCGGCGACCGTCAGGTGGGTAAGACCGCTATCGCGATCGACACCATCATCAATCAGAAAGAAAATTATGATCAGGGCAAACCTGTTTACTGTATATATGTAGCCATCGGACAGAAGGCTTCTACCGTGGCTTCAATCGTCAACACCCTCGAGAAATATGGCGCGCTTCCTTACACGGTGGTGGTTGCTGCGAATGCTTCCGACTCCGCTACGGCAAGATACTACGCTCCCTTCTCGGGCGTGGCCATCGGCGAATATTTCCGCGACTCAGGCCGCGATGCTCTCATCATCTATGATGACCTCTCCAAGCAGGCTGTGGCTTACCGTGAGATTTCGCTGATCCTTAAGCGCCCCTCCGGACGAGAGGCTTATCCCGGCGATATCTTCTATCTCCATTCACGTCTGCTGGAACGCGCTGCCAAGATTATCAACGACCAGAAGGTGGCCGAGGCCATGAACGACCTCCCGGAGGTGATGAAACCTCTGGTGAAAGGTGGCGGCTCCCTAACGGCGCTTCCTATCATCGAAACTCAGGCAGGCGACGTGTCGGCTTATATCCCGACCAACGTGATTTCCATTACCGACGGTCAGATCTTCCTTGAGACCGGTCTCTTCAACCAGGGTATCCGTCCTGCCATCAATGTGGGTATCTCCGTATCGCGTGTGGGTGGTAACGCTCAGATCAAGTGTATGAAGAAGGTGGCCGGTACGCTGAAGATTGCGCAGGCACAGTTCCGCGAGCTTGAATCGTTCACCAAATTCGGCGGCGACATCGACCCCGTGACAGCCGCCGTGATCGACCGCGGGCGCAAGAACCAGCAGATTCTTGTACAGCCCCAGTATCACCCCTGGCCTGTGGAGAATGAGGTGGCTGTGATCTATTGCGGTGTAAATGGACTTCTCGAGAATGTTCCTATTGAGAAGGTGAAGGAATTCGAGACCCAGCTCATGCAGCAGCTCCAGCTTGGTGACAATAAGGTGGTGCTTGACACACTCCGTCAGGGCAAGCTCACACCCGAGGTGGAGGAGAAACTCACGGCATGCGCGCGTGATGTGGCATCCCGCATAAGCCACGCTAAATAAAGCGGCCTCCACACACCTTTAACAACAATTCAGAATATCGCCAATGGCAACTCTAAGAGAATTAAAGACCCGCATCGGATCGGTGGCCTCCACCGAGAAGATCACCGGTGCCATGAAGATGATATCTTCGGCGAAGGTGCATCAGAATGAGCAGGCATTGCGCAAGCTGCAGCCCTTCAAGGAGAAGATCAAGCAGATCATGGGACATATCCTTTCCACGGGGATGGAATTCCATTCGCCCCTGATTGAGGAAAGGGAGGTGAAGTGTGCCGGAATCGTGGTGTATGGCTCCGACGACGGCCTCTGCGGCGCTTACAATATCAATATCCTCAAAGGACTCCTCATCCGCATCGACCGTCTGCGCGAGATCTATGGCCAGCAACTGGAGGTCACCATCTTCCCTGTGGGTCAGAAGATAGCGCGTGCGGTGAAAAAACTCGACGACCCGAATCTCAATGTAGTAATGACGGAGGGTGTCGATTCCAAAATGAAGGGCGACAAGGTGAATGCCTTCACCGGATCGCTGCGTGAGGGATTCCTTCGCGGCGAGATGGACCTGGTGGAGGTGGTATATATGAAGTATATCTCAATGAGCCGCCAGCGTCTCACCACCGACCAGCTCTTCCCCGTGACCGAGGAGGCCATAAAGGGCGACGCTTCAAAGAAGGCCGAGGCCGACAATCAACTCTATATATTTGAGCCTGATCCCAACAGCATCTTCAATGAGGTTCTGCCGATGTTCGTATTGTCGTCGATGCAGGAGATCACAATCGAGAACCGCTCTTCGGAGCAGGCAGCCCGTGTGATGGCAATGCAGAGCGCCAACGACAACGCACAGAAACTTCTCGAACAGCTGCACCTCGAATATAATAAGTTGCGTCAGCAAAGTATCACCACCGAGTTGCTCGACATTTTGGGCGGCCAGGTGGAACGATGATAATGAGATAACAATAGCACATAAACAGAATATCACTGATGGGCAATATTTTAGATTATTTCAAATCTGTGGGTAAAGGAATTGGCAGCCTGCTTACGGGCATGGGTGTCACCGGACGTGAGTTTGTCACGCCCAAAATCACGGAGCAGTATCCCGAGAACAGGGCCACTCTCCAGATTGCCGACAGATTCCGTGCCGAGCTGACACTGAAATATGACGCCGAAGGGCGCCACCGCTGTATAGCCTGTGGAATTTGCCAGATGAATTGTCCTAACGGTACGATTCATATCGACACCAAGATGGTGGAACTTCCCGACGGCAAGAAGAAGCGTAAGCTCGACAAATATATGTACGACCTTGGAAGTTGCACATTCTGCATGCTTTGCGTCACCACCTGTCCGCAGAACGCGCTGGAATTCTCCAATGATTTCGAGCAGGCAGTGTTCGAGCGTGACAAACTTGTGAAGCAGCTCAACTATCGTCCCGAGCCGGAAGGGGAAGTGGCATCACCGAAGCCGCAGCTTTCCCCCGAGCAGCTTGCAAAGATAGAGGAGGCCAAGAAGAAGGCTCTCGCTTTCAAGGCCGCCAAGGAGGCTGAGGCTGCAAAAAAAGCAGCCGAAGAGGGCAGCGATGCACCCAAAGCCTGAGAAAAGGCTCATTTTACAGATGATTAAAACAACTTAACATAATGGATTCAGTAGCCAATATTATTTTATATTTCGTGGTAGCGGCGATCATCGTGGTCTTCTCCGTGATGACAGTCACTTCGCGAAAGATATTGCGTGCGGCCACATATTTGCTGTTCGTGCTCCTGGGCACATCCGTGTTCTATTTCCAGCTCGGATATCAGTTCCTTGGTGCCGTGCAGATTGCGGTATATGCCGGAGGCATCATGGTGCTGTTTGTGTTCTCGATTCTCCTTACGCACAAACCCAATGAGCAGGTGCCCTTCCTCGACTCGCACCGTCGCGCCACAGGCATCACTGTAGCCGTGCTCGGCACTGCTCTTCTCGTGGCAGCGCTCTTCACAATGCCTCTGATCAATGGCCTGTCGCTGACGCAATGTCTCGCTGACGGTTCGCAGATCACAATGGCTGATATCGGCCATGCATTTACCGGAACCGACCGTTTCCAGTATCTGCTCCCGTTCGAGGCCATCTCAGTGCTTCTTCTCGCATGTATAATCGGCGGCGTCACTGTTGCCCGTAAAAGATAAACCCGACGGATATGGACCTTTCAATGTTATGGTATCTCGTGCCGGCTGTGGTGATGTTCGCAGCAGGCGTCTACGGGTTTGTGACCCGTAAAAACATGATCGCGCTGCTCCTCTCCCTGGAGCTTATGCTCAATGCGGCCGATTTGAATTTCGTGGTGTTCAATCGTTTCCTTTTCCCCGGCCAGATGGAGGGCATGGTGTTCACTCTCTTCGCCATAGCCATCGCAGCCGCCGAAACAGCCATCGCCATCGCAATCATCATCAATGTATACCGCGAGGTTGGCAACACCGATATCACTTCTGTTAAACAAATGCGATTCTAAGCAGTTATGGATATTACACTTCCGATATTAATTCTTGCGCTCCCCTTCACGATGTTCCTCATTCTGGGCATCGGCGGAGTAAAAATGAGCCGCAAATTGGCGGGATCGCTTGGCATCGTGGCCAATGGCGTCCTTCTCGTCATGGCTTATTGGGTGGCCTTCACTTATTTCTTCAGTGGCGACCCTGCTTTCATCGTCGACGGCGTGCGCCAGCAGGTGGAACTATTCGATTACACCTGGCTCGCGTTTACCGACCGCATGGTGGTGAACATCGGCTTCCTTCTCGACCCGATTGCTGCAATGATGCTCGTGGTGATCACCACAATCTCATTTATGGTGCATCTCTACAGCTGGGGATACATGGAGCATGAGCCCGGATTCCAGCGTTATTACGCTTTCCTTTCGCTCTTCACGTTCTCGATGCTCGGTCTTGTGGTGGCCACCAACATTTTCCAGATGTATATCTTCTGGGAGCTCGTGGGTGTTTCCTCCTACCTGTTGATCGGATTCTTCTATAAGCTCCCCTCGGCAGTGGCTGCTTCAAAGAAGGCATTCATCGTGACCCGTTTCGCTGACCTGTTCATGCTCATCGGTATTCTGGTGCTCTCATATTATGTGGCGCACACTCCGGCCGACGGACCTCTCGGCGGTGCATCGGCATTCAATTTCCTTATGCTGAATTCGCAGCCTACCAATGTGCTTGCCTCCACGCTCGGAGCCACATTCATGAGCGGCAGCGTGCTCACTTGGGCCATGATTCTGATATTTGTCGGAGGTATGGGTAAATCGGCAATGATGCCGCTCCATATCTGGCTACCCGATGCTATGGAGGGCCCGACCCCTGTATCGGCCCTTATCCACGCAGCCACAATGGTTGTTGCCGGTGTCTACCTTGTAGCCCGCTTCTTCCCCCTCTTCTGCGTGGTGCCCGACTCGCTTACATTCATTTGCATCGTGGGTGCTATCACGGCATTCTACGCAGCAGTGGTGGCCTGCGCTCAAATCGACATAAAGCGTATCCTTGCCTTCTCCACCATTTCGCAGATCGCGTTTATGATGGTTTCGCTCGGATGTGCCTACAATATGCCTGTTGAGGGTGTGCATTACAGCGGTCTCGGATATATGGCCGGTATGTTCCACCTCTTCACACACGCCATGTTCAAGGCGCTCCTCTTCCTCGGAGCCGGCGCTCTGATTCATGCGGTTCACTCCAACAATTACACAGCGATGGGCGGCCTGCGCAAATATATGCCTATCACCCATTGGACATTCCTTATCGGATGTGTGGCAATCGCAGGTATTCCTCCCTTCTCCGGATTCTTCTCCAAAGACGAGATGCTCGCAGCAATGTGGAACCGTCACTGGTTCTATGGAGCCTGGATGACAATGGTGGCTGCCCTCACGGCATTCTATATGTTCCGTATGTATTTCCTCGTGTTCTGGTGGAAAGAGAATCCCGAGTACAAGCACGAGGGTCACAAACCCCACGATGCACCCTGGCAGATGTCAGTGCCTCTGATTATCCTCTCCGCCATCACCTGTGTGGCCGGCTTCATTCCATTCGGTGAACTCGTAACGTATAATGGCGAGCCCTATCATATCCATCTCGAGGCTTCGGTGGCTGTCACCTCTATCGTGATCGCACTGCTCGCAATCGGACTGGCATATGTGATGTATCACAAAGAGAATCCCTGGCCCACACGTGTCAAGAACATCTGGCCGGCTCTCTGGACTGCTGCCAACCGCCGCTTCTACTGGGATGAGATCTATCAGTACATTACTCATAGAATCATCTTCGCCCACATTAGCCGCCCGATAGCATGGTTCGACCGCCATGTGATTGACGGCGCAATGAACGGCCTCGCAGCACTCACACAGTGGTGCTCCTTCAAAATCCGCGGAATGCAGAGCGGAAGTGTCCAGACCTACGTTATCTGGTATTTCCTTGGAGCCGTTCTTCTGGCTGCAATCACATGGATTTGTCTCATCTGATAATAATTGTCGCATAAAGAAATATAGATTATGTTTGGAAATATCTTAATATGGTTTGTAATAGTCCCCATCATAATGATGGCGGGGCTTGCATGTTGCGGCAATAGCAATATGAAGGCCATCCGTGCGGTGATGGTGACATGCAGCACCGTGCTTCTCGGCATGGCCATCTGGCTCGTTGTTGACTTCCTGGCCCAGCGTGCCGCCGGCGCCACCGACCCGATGCTTTTCACAGGCAGCTGGATGTGGTATGAGCCTCTCAATATCCACCTCGCTGTAGGTGTTGACGGCATTTCCGTCCTGATGCTTCTGCTTTCGGCAATCATCGTATTCGCCGGCACATTCGCATCCTGGAAAATCGACCCGCTTCCCAAGAATTTCTTCCTCTGGTTTGCATTGCTTTCCACCGGCGTGTTCGGCTTCTTCATCTCAATCGACATGTTCACAATGTTCATGTTCTATGAGGTTGCGCTGATTCCTATGTATCTCCTCATCGGAGTGTGGGGCACAGGCCGCAAGGAATATTCGGCAATGAAACTTACCCTTATGCTGATGGGCGGCTCGGCCTTCCTGATGCTCGGTCTTCTCGGCATCTACTGGCACGGCACTCCTGCTGGCGAACCTCACACATGGAATATCCTTGAGATTGCAGCCAACAACTGCATCGACCATGGCTGGCAGAACATGCTCTTCGTGTTCACCTTCGTAGGTTTCGGTGTGCTGGGTGCGATGTTCCCCTTCCACACATGGAGCCCCGATGGTCACGCATGTGCGCCGACGGCTGTGTCGATGCTTCATGCAGGCGTGCTCATGAAGCTTGGTGGTTACGGATGCTTCCGCATCGCCATCTATCTGCTTCCCGCCGCCGCTAATGAACTCGCCTGGATATTCATCATCCTTACCGGTATCAGCATTGTATATGGTGCGTTCTCCGCATGTGTTCAGACCGACCTCAAATATATCAATGCATATTCATCAGTGTCGCACTGCGGCATGGTGCTCTTCGCCATCCTGATGCTTAACGAGACAGCAATGACGGGCGGTATCCTCCAGATGCTCTCCCATGGTCTGATGACAGCCCTCTTCTTTGCACTCATCGGTATGATTTACGGACGTACCCACACCCGCGACGTGCGTCAGATGGGCGGCCTCATGAAAGTGATGCCTTACCTCGGCGTCTGCTATATGATTGCCGGTTTCGCATCGCTCGGTCTTCCCGGCCTCTCCGGCTTTGTGGCTGAGATGACAATCTTCTTCGGATCGTTCGAACATGCCGACATGTTCCACAGAGTGTTTGTAATTGCCGCCACATGTTCCATCGTGATTACGGCTGTGTATATCCTCCGCGTTGTGGGCAAGCTTATCCTTGGTCCCGTGCAGGATGAACATCACCTCCAGCTCACTGATGCATCCTGGTGGGAAAGACTCTCCACAGTGACTCTTATCGTTTGTCTCGCCGGAATCGGCTTCTTCCCCAACTGGATTGCCGACACCATCCGCGAAAGCTTTGTGCCTGTGATCAGCGCTCTTCAGAGTGTGATCTGATAGCCACCCTTCATTAGAAATTCAGAACAACAATACACAATGGATTATTCACAATTTGGGGCTATGGTGCCCGAACTTATAATTCTCGGTCTGTTCCTGATAGTGTTCCTGCTGGACACCTTCACGGCCGACGGCTCTAAGAAGGCGTGGCTCACACCGGTGACCACAGTGCTCTTCGGACTGGCCACCGTGGCCATCTGGATTATTCCTGCCGGAAATGAAATGGTGTTCGGCGGAATGTATATCGACTCTCCGGCTTGCAAGGCCATGAAGGCCATTCTCAATATCGGCGTATTCATCGTGATGCTCCAGTCAGCAAGCTGGACAGAAAGCGACGAAGTGGCCGTGCGCAAGGGTGAATTCTATGAACTGATGCTCGTAACGCTCTTCGGAATGTATCTGATGATTTCGGCGCGTCACTTCCTGCTCTTCATAATCGGTCTTGAAGCCGCATCGCTTCCCCTTGCCGCTCTGGTGGCATTCAACAAGAAGCACTATGAGAGCCACGAGGCAGCCGTGAAATACATTCTGACGGCTGTGTTCTCTTCGGCAATCCTGCTCATGGGCCTATCCTTTGTATATGCATTCTCAGGCGGCTCGCTCTATTTCAGCGACATCCGCACCGCTGTTACAGCCGGTGAACATGCAGGGCTCCTCATTGCCGCCATCGCTTTCGTGATTGCAGGCATCGGTTTCAAACTCTCGCTCGTTCCCTTCCATCTCTGGACGGCCGATGTATATCAGGGCGCTCCTACGGCTATCACAAGTTATCTTTCCGTAGTGTCGAAAGGCGCTGCCGCATTCGCATTCTTCGTAATCTTTGTGGACGCATTCGGAGAACTCTACAGCGAGATGTGGGAATGGATGATGTATGCCGTGATTATTGCCACAATCACTGTGGGCAACCTCTTCGCAATCCGTCAGAAGAACATGAAGCGATTCATGGCCTTCTCCTCAATCTCGCAGGCAGGTTATATTATGCTTGGCGTGATGACGGAAAGCGCTCTCGGACTGGCTTCGATGATGTTCTACATCCTTGTATATGTGGTCAGCAACCTTGGCGCATTTGCAGTGATACAGACCATCGAGAACAAGACAGGCAAACTTAGCATGGACGACTACAATGGCCTTCATAAGACCAATCCCTGGCTCTCCTTCGCGATGACGCTTGCAATGTTCTCCCTTGCCGGTATTCCTCCCTTCGCAGGATTCTTCAGTAAGTTCCTTATCTTCACTTCGGTTACGGCAAGCGGTTCGATGGCACTCTATATGCTTGTGCTTATCGCATTGATCAATACAATCATATCGCTTTACTACTATCTGCTTGTGGTGAAAGCAATATGGATTGCACCGGGCGAGGCTCAGGTGGAAAGATTCCGCAGCGGCATCGGCGAGCGCATTTCTCTCTGGATCTGTGTTGGCGGTATCGTTTTCGTAGGTCTTGTTTCCTGCATCTACCAGTTCTGCGTTACAAGCGCGGAAGAGAGCCTGCTCTCACTTCTCTAATCGGAAGTTACTAAACTATATCATACTAAATCCCTTTGTATCGGGCCGGACTTCTGAGTCCGGCCCTTTTAGATTTTTTTGCAAAGATTGATTGTATTTAGGATTTTGCATTGGTGACATTGGGATGAAATTTGTTAATTTTGCGTGCAGACCATAATGGCTTCAGGGCTAATTAATTTTTGAGCTGATTTCAGATATTGCTTTGAACATTTCGATTAAATATAGAGGAATGCTGTTAGTTGCCGCTATAGCGGTGACGGCAGTGATTGTATCCGGCTCTGATTTTATCTTAGATTCATCTGTAGATAATACAAAGGTGATCGGCTCTAAAGTAGAGAAACGGGCTCGTGTGGTGGATTCAGCCACCGGTGAACCTATCGCCCGGGCCTCTGTGTTCGACAATAAGGGGAACATGATTGGTGTCTGCAGCGACCAGGGTGCGCTTCCCGCCGTCTCCAGATGGCTGTTCCCGGTAACAATCCGTGTGGTAGGATATGAAAATGAAGTACTGGATAAGATGCCTGACTCAGACGTGAAGATGCGTGAAGCCTCGCTTGAACTGCCGGAAGTTACTGTAGGGTCTAAGAACCACGAGGTGCTTCATATCCTTGCTTACGTGCGGGAATATTCCACCATCTCTGTGAGCTATGACACGGTGGCTCTCTTCCGTGAGAAACTGGTTGACTTTATGGTGCCTTCTAAGAAGGTAAGGCGATATGCCGGTTGGATGCGCCCGCGTGTGCTGACCTCGCGCTCATATTACCATTTCACCAATTATGAGGGATTGGACAGTGTGAGTCGGCGTTTCCCCCATCATTTCTCCTGGAGCGATTGGGTGGGCGTGGCTAAACCACAGTCGTTACCGGCAGCGCTTCTCGGCTATGAACCGACTGCTACGGATACCCTCCGGGGCAAATACAGTCCCCGCGAGATATGGAAAAGACGCGGAGAGACTGTCAGAGTAGACGTCGATATGCTTGCCGACAGCGTGGGCAAAGTGTGGGCGCCGCCGCTTTACAATTTCATTTATAATGGCGTTGAGTTTACGAGGATGAATCTGCAATATCTCTTTGCAGATGTAAGCGCTACAGAGGTACGCGCAGACAATCTTGTGAGATACTCTATGAGTGTGCAGTCGAAAGGGCGCGGAGAGGATCAGGATAAAATATTCCGGAGCAATGAACCGGTATACGCAGACACCTATGCCGAAGTATATGTGATTGATAAGGAATATGTGAGTGTGGGGGAAGCCAAGAAGCGAGAGCATATCGAATTCAAATCGGATGAAATCGACATTATGGTGCCGGATGATGCGCCTGAATTGCCCGCATCGATAGTGGCCCTCGTGGAAAGAGGCAATAATATAAATGAGGAGGCGCTGCGCCTTGATGAAGACCCTGACCAGAGTTATGTTGGCAGGCATATCCTCAACCGCAAACGCGAAAAGAAGATTAAGAAGCTTCTGCGAGCCATTTTCAGGTAATGCTTGCGTAAACTAATGGCTCACAGAACCAAGAGACAGCTCTGGGATGATAATCTTCCGGGGATGGAGGGTGGAGGATTGCGGGGCGAAATTCCAATTGAAACAGGGTAATATATCTATCGGGGAGGCAGGCTCGTTGCGGTCGATTATGCCGGCTGCAAATGCGAGGCTGCCGATAATCTCTTGCGGGGATTGATTCTCGCGGAGGATATCCATCGCTAATGAACGGTCGCGCTTCGACAACCGCTGGCCGGATTCATTGCATATAAGAGGAAAATGAGCGAACC
This sequence comes from uncultured Muribaculaceae bacterium, assembly GCA_905209725.1. Classification (GTDB taxonomy): domain Bacteria; phylum Bacteroidota; class Bacteroidia; order Bacteroidales; family Muribaculaceae; genus Lepagella. Next base: position 20,431 of record CAJLTZ010000004.1, on the reverse strand, counting down.
GGGGAGGCTTGAAACCAAGAAGTTCATGGAGATATATCTGTTGCGCCGATGATAGTAGGAGGTCAGCGCCGCGTACCACCTCTTCAACGCCCATCAAAGCATCATCCACCACAACTGCGAGCTGATAGGCCCATGCTCCGTCGGCTCGCTGAAGTATGAAATCTCCGCAATGCTTCTGGAGGTTGACGCATTGAGGACCATAATAGCGGTCGGTAAAATAGATATCCTTGTCGGGGACGAACAGCCTTGTGCCCCGAACCGGCTTCTGATTATCAGAAGAATCAGGAGAACAACCCCCGAGGCGCGCTGGCCGGCAAGTGCCGGCATATACTACTCTTCCGTCGCTCTCATGCGGCGCCTGCGTGGCCATGATGTCGGCGCGGGTGCAGTAGCAGGGATAGGTAAGGCCGGTAGCGGAAAGCCTCCGCAGGGCATCCTGATAGATGTCGCAGCGGAGGCTTTGCATATATGGTCCGTGAGAACCGGTTCCGTCGATTCCCCCCTCGTCCCAGTCAAGACCGAGCCAATGCAGGTCATCCTCAATCTGACGGGCATATTCAAGGCGGGAACGTTGCGGGTCAAGATCCTCTATGCGAAGAATCCAGCGGTCGCCCTCACTTTTTGCCGAGAGCCAGGAAACAAGCGCCGAGAACACATTGCCAAGATGCATTCTTCCCGTGGGCGAAGGCGCAAATCTTCCTGTCATCTCCTGATAATCTCTTTGCCGTAGAAATTTATTTCTTAGCTGTGGAATCCTTTTTAGCTGCTGCCCTCTTCCTGCCGGGAGTTTTCTTTGCGGCAGCCTTGGGAGCGGATTCTGAATCAGATTTCACATTCTCCAGATCAACCTCGATTGTGGGGAACTGGTCTTTGTCTGTGCCCTCTTCCACATTCTCGATAGTGGTGCGGAGCGACTTCACCTCCTTCTTGAGGGATGTAATTTCGCCGGCCTGATTGCGGATTGTGAGAAGCAGCGAGTTGAGTTCCTCATTGTCGATGCTTTCAGGATACTGTTCCTGCACGCGCACGAGGAAGTCGGCCAGCACGTTCATATAATTGGTGAACGCGCCGAAAGGCGACTCATATGGGCTGAAGGCTGCGTGCTCGGCGCCATCGGCGAGATTCTTCGTGCTCATATAATAGAAATGGTCGCTGTTCTGGAGATACTCCCAGTCCTGCTTGAGGCGACGGTCGCTGCAGAGGCTCACGCGTTCTGCCACTCCATAAAGTTTGGCAAGAGCCTCACGCTGCAGTTCGTTACCCTTCCAGGCTGACACGTCGCGGGCCTCGTCGATGTCGGAGATAGGATAGGGCACTGAGAGTTCGTCGACAGGTTTGAGTTTGGAGGTCACCTCCGAAGGAGTGGCGAATGTGACTCCCATCTCGGCTGCGAAGCGGGGAAGTGCCTTCATAAACTGGAAGATGCCGGTGTATTCGGGCAGGAAAGAGCCGAAAGTGTCCATGCTGAAGAAGAGGTTCACCACCTGTTGCTCCTCGGGCAGGGCTGCAATCCACGACATATATTTGTCGGCTGTGAGGGGATACTCGTCCCAGGAGGTGTTGTTGAAATTGCGAGCCACGTCATCGGCAAGCTTGTCGTTGGTGAGCAGAAGCTTGAGATTAGGAGCCGTGGCGGCATTATACACGTAATTGGGCGACTTCCAGCCGAGCACATGCTTGGCGCCTTCGGTGATGCAGGTGTCATAGCCCATCGAGTTGATAAGCATGGCGATGTCATCGTCGTAGATAAGCTCGGTATTGCAGAAACTTTTGGCCTTGATGCCGAAAGTGCTGAAAATCATGTTTTCCTGTTTCTTTACCTCACGCATGAATTCCTCGGGGTCTTCGAGCGAAGCGAGGGAATGGGCGTAAGGACCTGCGAGGAATTCCACGCAGCCTGTGGCGGCAAGTTCCTTGAGTTTGTCGATGCATTCGGGCACGTAAACCTGAAGCTGTTCGATGGCTGTGCCGGAGATGGAGATGGCGCATTTGAAAGCGCCGTTGCTCTGGCGGATCATCTCGAGGAGAGTATCTGCCATAGGCATATAGGAATGCTCGGCGAGGCGGGTGATGATCTCATCATTGGCGAAGTCGTCGAAATAATAGTGGTCGTTACCGATATCGAAGAAGCGGTATCGTTTCAGACGGTTTGGCTGATGTATCTTGAAATAGAAACAAATGGATTTCATATTTTCGTGTTTATACGTTGATGCGTTGGTTGATTAATGTTTTGAGTGCTGATATGGCAGGGAGTTGAAAGAGCTTTGATCAGCTCCATCCGAGCACCTTTTTATAGATGTCGATTACCTTTTTTCCGGCCTTCTCCCAGGTGATTCCGTGAATCTCCTCGATACCGCGGTCGCGGAGTGTGTTATGAAGCGCGGGATAAGACACGAGGGCGTGCATGGCGTCGGCCATGGCGTCGATGTCCCAGTAGTCGGTCTTGATCACATTGTGCAGGATTTCGGCGCAGCCGCTCTGCTTGGAAATGATTGAGGGGGTTCCCATCTCCATAGCCTCGAGGGGTGAGATTCCGAAAGGTTCCGACACGGATGGCATCACATATACATCGCTGTCGGCGAGCATCTCGTAAACCTCCTTGCCACGGAGGAATCCGGTGAAATGGAAACGGTCGGCGATGCCGCGTTTTGCAGCGAGACGGATCATATCGTGTTCCATATCGCCGCCGCCCGCCATCACGAAGCGCACGTTGCGGTTTTTGGAAAGCACCTTGGCGGCAGCCTCCACGAAATATTCGGGGCCCTTCTGCATCGTGATTCGTCCGAGAAAGGTAATCACTTTGTCCTTCTTGTGTTCACGGCGCGGGATGCTGAGAAGTTCATCGCTAAGTGGAATCACGGCATTATGCACTGTGGTCACCTTTGCGGGGTCAACGCCATATTTGTCAATCACGGTGCGGCGTGTAAGATTTGACACCGTGATGATATGGTCGGCATTGTTGAAGCCATCCTTTTCGATGCCGAACACGGTGGGGTTCACGTTTCCACGCGAGCGGTCGAAATCGGTGGCGTGCACGTGGAGCACAAGGGGTTTACCGGTGACGTTCTTCGCGTGGATGCCGGCAGGATATGTGAGCCAGTCGTGGGAATGGATGATGTCGCAGGGGATGGTGCGGGCAATCACGCCGGCCACGATGGAATAATTGTTGATTTCATCCACGAGATTGTCAGGATATCTGCCTGAGAACTCAATGCAACCGAGGTCGTTGAGGCGCATATAATTGAAATCGGCATAGATATGGTCGCGAAGGGCGAAATAGAGGTCTGGGCTCATCACCTTGCCGATGCGGCTTTCCACATAATCGCGGCTTACATCGCGCCAGGCCACCGGAGTGCAGTTGGCGCCAACGATATGTGCGAAACCCTTCTCCTCATCCCCCCAGGGTTTGGGAATCACGAATGTGATATCCATGTCGCCGTTATTGAACATTCCTTTTGTGAGTCCGTAGCTGGCGGTGCCGAGTCCTCCCAGGATATGGGGAGGAAATTCCCAGCCGAACATTAAAGCTTTCATAATCTTGAGAGTTAAGGGTTAAAGGGTTGAGTTGGCGCTTTCCTGAGCGTCGAGGAGTTTTGTCATCTGGTTCACGGTCTTGATGGTGCAGAGGATCTGGCCCACATTCTTGGCGGTGCTCACGGCGCCACGTCCCGTGTAAGGGGGATTGCCATCGTAGAGTTCGGAGAGCGAGCCGATGCAGCCTTCCGACATTTCGTCCTCATAGCCGATGAGCATTCTTTCGATGAAAGAGAGGCCGCTGAGGCCGAACACCTTGAAATAGGCATCGGAATAGAATCCGAAGAGCCATGGGCGGGCGGGACCCTGATGCACGGCATATTCGCGCTCTGTGGGGTTGCCTACATATACGGGCCGGTAAGCCTGGCTTTTCGGGCTCAGCGAGCGCAGGCCCTTGGGCGTGAGAAGTTCGCGGGTGCAGAAATCCAGAACGCGCTTGCGCTGACGGCGGTCGAGCGGCGAATATTCCAGACCGACGGCAATCGCCATGTTGGGACGCACCTCAAGGTCGGTGTACGCACCGTCGACATAATCATAGAGATAGCCATATCCATTGAGGAAAGTCTTGATGAAACTGTCGCCGATGGTTTCGGCCAGAGCATTCAGTTCAGCCACATATTCGGCGTCCTTCTTCGACTCGCCAAGGAGATAGGCAAGGAAGCGCACGGCATTATACCAGAGAGCGTTGAATTCAAGAATATATCCTGTGCGTGGAATAATCGGGCGTCCGCCGATGGAAGCGGAGAGCCAGGTTACGGGCGTTTCGCGGCCTTCGCTGTGAAGCAGTCCGTTGGGGTCGAGACGCAGATTCTTGATGCCACCTTTGCGGATAGTCTCCACAAGCCAGCGCACCGTGTCGGCATAGCGCTTGCGGCAGTCGTCGATGCTCACATAGCGGCGGTATTGCTGGATGGCCCAGATGAGCCAGAGGGGGATGTCGGGAAGGTCGATTTCATGAATCACTCGGTCCTTCTCGCCGGTCTTGATATTATGGCGGAGAGCCTTGATGAATGTATCCAGAATCACATGATATTCCTGGTCGTGATTGATGGCGAGCGTGCAGCCCGGCAGGCCGATGAGTTCGTCGCGGCCGCGCACATTGTACCAGGGATAGCCGGCCATGATATATGTGCCGTATTCATTCTTGAGGTAGAACTGCATCGCCGCATTCTTGAGGCAATTATAGAAGCTTGTGCGCGACGTGCGGGTTTTTAGTTCTTCAGTGTATGTCTGCTCGAAAAGTGCGGGGTCGGTCTCGAATGTGGAAGCCGAGAAGATGATTGTCTCACCCTTCTTGATGGGGAGTTCGAAATATCCGGGCACCCAGAGATCCTCCTTGTAGGGGATTCCGCGCACCTTGTCTTTGTAATATTCGATGCCCTTGTACCAATGCGGGTCGTCGACCCATTTGGCCTCATTGTTGAATTGCATGTAAAGGGAGGGGTATCCGTCGTAGAGGCATGTGGCGATTCCATTGGGCACATGCTGTATGTCACGGTTGATGGCGCCGTTCTCCACCACGAGGCTGTTGGCGTTGCGGAAAGCCAGGAAGGGGCGGAAGCGGAGCGTTGTGGGCGAGTGTGCCTCCTGCAAAGTGTATTTGATAAGGATGCGGTTCTCGTGAGAGATGAATACCTTCTTTTTAGTAAGGATCACACCTCCCACACGGAATGTAAGCGTGGGGACTGTCTCGCAATTGAACTCGCGGATATATTTGTGACCGTTTGGACTGAACACATTGTAGCCATACTGGTGCAGGCCGAGATTGAAGGAGGCGCCATGCTGAATCACCGACTCGTCGAGGCTGGAGAGCAACACATGGGCCTGATCGTCCATCTCGGGGATCGGAATCACGAGCAAGCCGTGCTGCTTGCGCGTGTTGCAACCCACGATGGAGGTGCAATGATACGCGCCGCTCTTGTTGGTGCGCAGCATCTCCTTGGGAAGCGACTGCTCCAGGTTGATCATAAGGGCCTTGTCGAATTTAAGATAACTCATGATTTGGGTTGATTATTTATCGATGTTTGAATTTTCAATTTAGGATATCTAACGTTAAATGTTGGAGTAAAGGATTGGATTCCGGGGGGAGAAAATGTGTGTTTGCAATCCCGGGAGCGATTACCTTAAGATTTGTGTTAGATATGTACCAGAATTCCTCTACAAAGATACATAAAAATTCGTGGGCGGCAAAATGTTATGCAGCATATTTTGCAGAGTTGCCGTTAAACGCTCATTTTATGAGCGATTATTGTCACGTAAGGGCTTATTTTGTCCCCAAATCCTGGCTGTTCATCCTGATTCTTGCCTCTTTCACCTGCTGAGCCGAGGGGAGAGGCAGGTCTTTTACGAGCATCGTCTTGAATTTGGAATAGACGTTTTCCCATTTTGGCCTCATTGTTCCCATAAACTCGGGGAAGATGTTGTTGGCGGCGGGGTCGGCCTCGATTTTGCCCACTCCGTCGAAGACGAGAAGGAACTGTTCCACGCTGAAATCATCCATCCCCAAAGCGGGCGAAAGCCCCTTGTCGGATTCCCCCTCCACATCCACATCATAGATGAGCCCTGTGGTCCGGAGCCGCTGCGCCACATCGCTCACAATCTTGAGGGGCAGGTAATACTCGATGGCTATCTGGTTTTCCGTGAGGGGTGGCTGTTTGTTGACGAAGCGCTGGGCGATGATTCCCATCATAATAAGGGCAAGGTTCTGATATTCGGCGATAGTGGCGTTGCCCGAGTTGCCCACGGGGTTGAAAGTCATCACATTCTGCACTGAATATGTGAGCAATGCGCCGCTGAGGAGCAGGAGCCAGGAAAACTGCAGCCAGAGAAGCATCAGGGGCAGGAACGCGAAGGAGCCGTAGATGGCATTATAGTTGGAGAGATACATCTGCGAATTCAGGAAAATAAACTGAAGGATTGTGAACCCGATTGATGCCACGAGACCACCCATCGCCGCGTATTTAAACTGTACTTTAGTATTGGGAATCAGACAGTAGGTGAGGGTGAACGCCAGCCAGGAGAGCACGAAGGGAATCAATTCGAGAAAGAAATTCAGCATCGGCGTGAGCACCGGCAGGAAAATATTGTCCTGGATGGTGTCGGTCATAAATAGCGAGATACCGGCGGAGCATACGAGAAGCACGGGGATAATAAGGCAGATGGCAATATAGTCCGTTACTTTCTGCCAGATGGTGCGACCCTGACGGATGCCCCAGATGGCGTTGAAGGTGTCCTCAATCTGGAAGAGCAGCGAAATCACCGTCCAGAGCAGGAAAAGCAGGCCTATGCCGACAAACATTCCCTGAGTGGCATTCGTGAGATAAGAGTCGCAGAATTTGAGTGCCACCGAAATAGCCTTATGCTGGGAGGGGAAGAGGCTGTATAGCTCGTTCTGGAACACCTCCGACATTCCGAAGCCCCTGCCGATGGCCACAAGCATTGCGAGGGCCGGCACGAGGGAAAGCACGGTGCTGTAGGTTAGCGCCATCGACTTGTTCTGCAGGTCGCGGTCGAAGAAAGAGCTCACGGTGAGGTTGAGCGTCTTGATGGTGCGTGTTTGCCAGTTATTGCGCGGGTCGCTCCAGACGCCGCTTATGCAGTATTTCACAAAGGCTTTGATTTTGCTTATCAGGCCGGGCTTCTCTGACATAGATGTTTCGTTCTTGCTCATCGGTATGGCGGGAGAGGGTTATATTTAGGAGAGGGTTATATTTAAAAGAGGCAGTTTATGCTCTTAGAAAATAAACTCTATGGATTAGATAAAAGTTCGCTTTTAAAGGCCTCGGGAGGCGTTAAAGTGGAATTAAATGGATCGGCGCCCCGGGGAGGGCGCCGTGATGGGGAAGGCAGAGGTCCTGTAAGCCGGGTTATGTGCGGCCAGCCGAAGCTGCCGTGTCTGTCATTTATCTGTGCGGCCGGTTGCCCGGCGCGCTAAAGCAGTCTACCCCCCGGCAACGGGCGAGCCACCCTTGATTGCCGGTGTATTTGACCTTGCAACGCGCAGGATGTGCGGCCGGACGTGTCGCCACATCCGCCGGTGGGCTCTTACCCCACCTTTTCACCCTTACCACTATTGAAAAATGTAAGCGGCGGTAATTTTCTGTCACATTTCCCTCAACGTCGCCGTCGACTTTCCGTTAGAAAGTGCGCTGCTCTGCGTTGCCCGGACTTTCCTCAACGCCGCAAAAGCGGCGCAGCGACAGACCGGAACTCTGCCTTGACTACAAAATTACAAAAAAAATCCCGCCCCCGCAATTAAATTTGCTTCGGGAAGCGGTTTGGAAATATCTGAGGTCCCGGTGTCCGCACTTTTTGTGGGATGGAGGGTAAGTTAGTCTTCTCAGTTGAGATGGAGGAGCTGGCGGATGAGGGGGAGAATCCGGTCGGCGTCGATGCGGGAGGCGTCGAAGCAGAGATGATAATTGTCGGCGTGTCCCCAGGAGCGATTGGTATAATAATTATAGAAGGCCTCGCGGTCGCGGTCTTTCTTGCGGATGAGGGATTCGGCAGCCTCGGCATCGCAATTCTCGCGGCTCATCACATTCTTAATCCTGAAATCCATTGGCGCGTTGACAAAGATGCTGAGGAGGCCGGGATGGTCGCGGAGCACATAGTCGGCCGTCCGGCCTACGATAACGCAACTCTCACGGGCAGCAATCTCCTTGATGGCGGCTGCCTGTGCCCCATAAAGGTGCTCGCCGCTCATGGCGGTTTCAGGAGGGGCGCTCTGTGTGCCGTAAGTGAAGGAAAGAAGCGAGCGCAGGAAGGAGGGGCGCTTCTCATCGATGCGCCGGAAAATCTCCGGCGAATAGCCCATCTTTCCGGCAGCCTCCGAGATAAGACGGTTGTCGTAGAATTGCACGCCGAGTCTTTCGGCAAGTTTTACGGCCATATCGTGGCCACCGCTGCCAAACTGACGCCCGACCACTATCACAAACCGCTTATTCTCCTTATCCTCCATATTGTCTTTGTCTACTTTCTCTCCAGCCTTCATTGAATGATGTCGATATGTTTTCAGAGGTATTTCTTAACGTTAAAATCAAAAAAATCACCTCTTTCATCGCAAAATTAATGAAAAATTTTTAAATTTGCGACCTAATTGCATTGCAGATGGCATCGGCCGGTATCGGCAATATCCTTGCTGTTGAGAACTAACCTATTGATTCGCAATGCGATAACATTAAGAAATGGAATTTGAGAATAAAGAAATGCCGGAGCATCAGGGAATGGCGGTGTATGAATACATTGTGGATCATGCCGACACCTGTTCATCCGAGATGCCCGAGCTGATAGAAAAACTTGTGAAGGTGGACACCACCGGGCAATTTTTAGCGAGCACGGCGCGCTATCTTTCGGCGGTGGACCGCGAGCAGTTCGAGCCCTGGCTTGCGCCGCTCATCGAGGCGGCAATCGACAAGGACCGCGAGCGTCGCTATATCGGTTCACTTCTCCAGAGCATCTGGGGAGCGGATTATATGGAGCATGCCGCCGAACTTCGTATTACCGACAATAATTTCCGCCGCATCTTCAAGCGGATACATCCCGAAGGGGAAGCCATGTAGAAAATGAAAAGAACGATAATTGCCTTAATAGCTATTATAATGGCAGCAACAGCATCGGCAGCCACACCGGCCGCCAAAGAGAAGGAGCCAGTGGTAGACTTCGAGACCACTCTTGGCACCATCAAGATGAAATTATACAACGACACGCCCCTTCACCGCGACAATTTCCTGAAGAATGTGCGCGAGGGAATATATAATGGTGTGTTATTCCATAGGGTTATAAAGGATTTTATGGTGCAGGCAGGCGATCCCGACTCCCGCACGGCCGACAGCACAGCAATGCTCGGCAGCGGCGATCTCGGATATGAGATTGATGCCGAAATCCGCTATCCCCAGCACTATCATAAATATGGCGCTCTGGCAGCAGCCCGCACGGGAGATAATGTGAATCCCGAGCGCAAGAGCAGCGCTTCGCAGTTCTACATCGTGACAGGACAGAAGGCCGACTCCGCAATGGTAAGGCAGATGTCGCTCCGCGGCGTGGATTCCCAGCGTCAGGCCTATTTCCGCAATCTCTGTGAGAAACACCGCGAAGAGATCCAGACTCTGCAGAAGGCTGGCGACAAGGACGCGCTTGAGAAACTGCGTCTCCAGCTGATAGATGAGACTGAAAGCAATGTGAAGGCTCCCGAGCTTACCGCAGAAATGCTTGAGACATATGCCACCAAGGGGGGAACCCCGCATCTCGACGGACAGTATACCGTGTTTGGCGAGGTGGTGGATGGCATGGACACCGTAGAAAAGATACAGAATGTGGCCACAGGCCGCGCCGATCGTCCTTTGGAGGATGTGCGCATACTGAAGGCGACGATTGAAAAATAATAACTATGAACGAGATTGAAAAAGTGGACTCACTTGAGGAATCCACACAGACGACCCCCGCAGCCCCCGTGGCAGCGGAACCTGAGACAGAGTGTGCAAATGAGACATCGCCCGCGGAGGATATAGCCGCCGCTGCAGATGCAGAAACCGAGGCCGAAGAGATGGAGGCCGCCGACGACAAGGCATTTAAGAATTTCCATGCCATGTCGAAAGAGGAACTCCTCGACACCCTCAAGAAGATTCTTGAGGAGAACAATATGGCAGCCCATAAAGAGGTCGCTTCCCTCAAGCAGGCCTTCTTCAACATCAAGAGCAAGGAAAATCTTGATGAGCTCAATGCGTTCATAGAGGCCGGCAATGATCCGGCAGCTTTCTCCTCCACCCCCGACGAACTTGAGAATGAGTTCAAGACCCTCTATGCCGAATTCAAGGAGCGTCGTCAGGCATTCCTTCAGGCCGACGAGGAGATGCGCCAGGCTAATCTCGCCAAGAAACTCGAAATCATCGAGAAGATGCGCGCCATTGCCTGCGACATCGACACTGTGAATGTGAAATTCTCCGATTTCCAGCAGCTCCAGCAGGATTTCAAGGATATCAAGGAGGTCCCCCCCACGGCCGAGACCGAAATCTGGAAGACATTCCAGACAGTGAGCGAGGAATTCTATGATCATCTCAAGATGAACAAGGAGCTCCGCGACCTCGACTTCAAGAAAAACCTCGAGGCCAAGCGCAAACTTATCGAGGCCGCACAGGCTCTCAAGGATGAGAACGATGTGATTGCCGCCTTCCGCAAGCTTCAGGGCCTGCATGATGAATGGCGCAACATCGGTCCGGTGGCGAAGGATATCCGCGAGTCGCTCTGGGAGGAATTCAAGGAGGCTTCCACAGTGGTCAACAAGCGTCACCAGGAATATTTCGAGCGCCGCAAGCAGGAGGAGCAGGCCAATGAGGAGGCCAAGACCAAGATTTGCGAGGAGATAGAGGCTATCGACCTGAGCAAGATCAATTCCTTCAGCGAATGGAACGCCGCTACCGACAAGATTATCGCACTTCAGAAGAAATGGCGTGAATACGGCTATGCGTCAAAGAAATCCAACACTCTCCTTTATACGCGTTTCCGCAAGGCCTGCGACGATTTCTTTGCTGCCAAGACAGCATATTTCACCAAGACCCGCCAGGAATTCGAAGAGAATCTTGCCAAGAAAACAGCCCTATGCGAACGCGCCGAGGCCCTCAAGGATCTTGGCGACATCAACAAGGCCGCAGCCGAGGTCGTAAAACTCCAGGCTGAATGGAAAGAGGTAGGCAGCGTGCCCCGCAAGCAGAGCGACGCCATCTGGCAGCGTTTCACCACAGCCTGCAATTTCTTCTTCAACGAGCGCAAGAAACAGAACAAGGAGCGTCGTCGCGATGAGAATGCCAATCTCGAGGCCAAACGCGCCATCATCGAGAAACTCAGGGAGTTGCCCCTTGACGGCGACCGCAGCGAGGTGATTGGCCGCACCAAGGAACTCCAGGCTGAATGGAATGAGATCGGGTTTGTACCCTTCAAGTTGAAAGACAAAGTGTTTGCAGAATATCGCGAGGTTTGCGACGCCATCTATAATGCATATGGCAATCGTGCCCGCGACGAGCGAATGAACCGCTTCCACAATCGCGTGGCAGAGATGGGCGGCGACGGACAGAAAACCACCCGTGAACGCGACCGCGTGATGCGCCAGCTGGAGGCCCGCCGCAACGACCTGAAGACATATGAGAACAATCTCGGTTTCTTCAACATCAAGAGCAGCGCGGGGAATTCGATGCTGAAAGATATGGAGAAGCGCATCGAGCGCCTGAAGGCCGACATCGCCGAACTCGAAGAGAAAGTTGCCCTTCTCGAGAAGGAAACCGAGAAGAACGATTGATAATCATTTTCCCTTCTCCCGTTTGTGGAAAGGATATAATAGAAATTCACATTGCATTCACGGGTGCACATTTGCAGTGCGCATCCGTGAATGTAAATTTTCTGATATACACTCGTAATATATTGAATATTGCTATGACTAAAGCGCGAGGATTGTGGAAGGGCATCATCGCCATGTCGCTTTTTGCGATGGCCATCAGTGTTCCCGCATTCAGAGCAGGGGCTGTCAGGCCTGAGAAAAGTGAAGTTGAGTCGCTTGCATCCTCCGGATTCCTTACCGCCAAAGATTATCGTGACAATATCGCCGCAGCCAAGCAAGGCGATGCTAATGCGATGCGCATAGTGGCTGAATGTTATCAATCCGGCATAGGGACAGCGAAAAATAATGAGGAGGCCATGCGCTGGTACATGCGTGCCGCCTCCAAGGGCGACTCCGAGTCGCAATATATGGTGGGCACCTTTTACAGTACAGGCACAGTGCTCAAGAAGAATGACACAGAAGCCGCTTATTGGTTTCGCAAGGCGGCCTTCAATGGTCATCCGCTTGCATTGGTGGAGTTGGGAAATTGTTTTGCCGAGGGTCGGGGAGTGCTGGCCGACAACAGGATAGCGGCAGAAAACTATTGGCGTGCTGCGGAACGCGGCAATGCCGAGGGCGCGTATAAGTTCGCATTCGCCCTGCGTAACGGCACCGGAGTAGGCGTTGACCTACCCCGGGCGCTGAAATATTTCCGGCAGGCAGCCGCCGCAGGTTATAAGGATGCCTCAGAGCAGACAAGACTCCTCGAGGCAAGAGGCGTGCGCATGCATACTCCGAAAAGAAGTGTGGCCGCATCAAAAAGCACTGCCGCCAAGAAGAATACATCAGTGAAAAGTCAGTCAAATAAGAAATCATCGCATAAGGGTAAAGGCAAATCGGGTCGGCGTCACAGGAAATAATCCCTTTCCGGTTGTTATAATTTCAGAGGGGGGGATGAATCGGGGTTCTGAATTATCCATATTTGTTTTGTACCCGATGATGAAAGGACTGAAGAGAAATTTGCTTATCTCTTTGATGGCTGTGCTTGGCATAGTGCCGGCGATGCAGGGAGCGGAGAGCGGCGACACACTGCGACAGCGTGTCGGACTTGTGCTGAGTGGCGGAGGCGCCAAGGGAATCGCCCATGTGGGCGTGATAAAGGCGCTGGAAGACAATGATATTCCGATTGATTATGTGGCAGGCACCTCGATGGGGGCCATCGTGGGAAGTTTTTATTCCTGCGGCTGGACTCCGGAGCAGATGATGGACCTCTTTACCTCTTCCGGATTTACCGACTGGAGCACAGGCACAATCAGTAAGGACAACACTTATTATTTTTCCGCTCCCGACCCAACGCCCAAATGGGTGGGAATCAATGTGAATTTCCGCACCAAACAGTCCATCACCAATCAGATAATTCCCACAAGTCTTGTGAATCCGATACCGATGAATATCGAGTATCTGAAGCTCTATTCCCCATATACCGACCAGTGTCACGGCAATTTCAATAATCTCTTTGTGCCATTCCGTTGTGTTGCCAGCGATGTATATCATAAGCACAAGATAGTGCTTGGGAGCGGTTCCCTGGGCGATGCGGTGAGGGCGTCGATGAGTTTTCCGATGGTGTTCCGTCCGATAAAACTTGATGGCGTGCTTGTATACGATGGCGGCATCTACGACAATTTCCCGGTGGATGTGATGCGTGAGGACTTCAAGCCCGACTTCATAATCGGAGTCTCTGTGTCGGGCGCCGATACAAAGCCCATCCGGGGCGACATGTATAGCCAGCTGGAGGATATGATCATTCAGAATAATGACTATTCCCTGCCGGCCGACGAGGGTGTGAAGATACAGGTGCCTGTGACCAACTTCGGCGTGCTGCAGTTTGACAAGGCGCGCACGATATATGATATAGGCTATAAGACAGGACTTGCGATGGTGGACTCCATCAAGAGCCGTCTTTCTGCGCGAGTGCCGCTCGTGGAGGTTCAGGCGCGGCGCAAGGAATTTGCGGATGCCACGCCGGTGGTGATGTTCGACTCGGTGCAGGTAAGTGGAGTGCGGCCGAATCAGGCGCGATATCTGCAATTCCTTTTCGAGGGTCCGGATAAGCAGCCGTTCGGTCTGAAACACGCGCAGAACGCCTATTACCGCGCAGTGACCGACGGCACATTGAGCAATCTTGTGCCGCAGGCCATATTCGGCAAAGGTGGCCACAATATCCTCAAACTGGAAGCCACGCCACGCCGCCCCTGGTCGCTCGGCATCGGCGGATTCCTCACCACTTCAAATCTGAGTATGCTCTATGTGTCGATAGGCCATCACACCCTGAGCTTCAACTCCCTCGACCTTTCGCTCAATGGCTGGATTGGCCAGTCGTACTATGCAGGCCTGTTCCAGGCGCGATTCACACTCCGGTCGCGCATCCCGTCGCTGGTGCAACTCGACATCGTGGGCAGCCAGCAGAAATATTACGACTCGGAGGTGCTCTTCTATAAGACCAATGAACCGAGTTTCATCCGCGAGACGAATTTTATGGCGCGTGCAAGTTTCATATGGGCTATGGGAAGAAAGATGAAGGGATATTCACGTCTCGGATTCGGATACACTTCCGACAATTATTTCCCCGGCAGCGGCATCGACGTAGCCAGCACGGAGCGAGACCGCACGGAGCATCTGGTGGGGCTTCTCAGCGTAGGAGTGGAACGCAATTCCCTGGATAATGATATGTATCCCGGTGCGGGAGAGAAGATACATGCCGACCTTCAGGTCACATATCAGGGTTCGCGCTACCGTCCCCGGGGTGGAAGCGGCAACAGCTATGACTGGCAGCCGGCCGGGCAGGTGGAGATAGAGTGGAAACGCTTTTTCCAGACCGGTAGGCAAGCTGCCGTAGGCGTAATGTTTAATGGACTGGGAACCCTTATGAAACTGAATCAGAACTACACCGCCACCCTCATACATGCGCCGGCTTTCGCCCCGACTCCCGCCACCCGCAATTATTTCAATGCCGGATTCAGGACACCGAGCTATGTGGCCGCAGGCGTGATTCCGATGTGGAAACCTATCCGCAACCTTCAGGTGAGGGGTGATTTCTATGCTTATGCGCCCGTGCGCGATCTCGAGAATAATGGATTGATGAACGCCACGTATGGCAGATGGTTCGGACGGATGGAATTCATCGGGGAGGTGGCTGTAGTGTATAACTTCAAGTTTGCCTCTCTGGCAGCCTATGCCAATTATCTCACCTCGCCGGCCCACAACTGGAATTTCGGCCTGAGTTTCGGAATGCTCATCCAGGCGCCGAAACTGCTCCGCTGATTGCAAAAGGTGGATGTTTTTTTCAGGCTTCGTCAAGGCTTGTGCCCTCGATGGCTGAGATACGTCCTTCGATTTCCTGCGCGAGGTCGAGGCGGTACTCCACGCGGGCGTGACACATATTGTCGAAACTTTTTTCGAGGATTTTTACATCATCGCCCTTAATTATTCGCATCACTTTGTCGGCATTCTCATACTGGAATGTGATATCGATTCGCCGCATCTGGTGGAGTTCCTCGATTCCGGCCGCCTCGATGGCGAGCGCAGCGGCTTCACGGTAGGCGGCGATAAGGCCCGGCACACCTAATTTGATGCCACCGAAATATCGGGCCACGGCCACCACCACATTAGTGATTCCGGCTGAATTGATTTGTCCTAAGATCGGTTTGCCGCCGGTGCCGGATGGTTCGCCGTCATCGCTCTGCTGCCACTCCTGCCTTTGCGGTCCTATCATATAAGCCCAGCACACATGGCGTGCGTCGGCATATTCTGCGCGGTAACGCTTCAGAATGGCACGTGCCTCATCGGCAGAGCATGCGGATGAGGCGAAGCCAAGAAACCGGCTCCTGCGATCTGTGAATTTCGAGGAGCCGGTGGATGCTAATGTCTTGTATGTGTCAGAACACATGCTTTTTAAGAATGATTTTTCTGAGGATTATGATTCCTTTATGAAAGAGGGGGGATTAGCCCTTTATCTTTTATCCGAAGTATTCATTGCAGTCGCGGGGCTGATAGAGCAGGAGTCCTGCGCCTACGCTTTCGGCCTTTTGTCCGCCAAGTTCTGCCGCCACGATGTGGAGCGCCCATATCATGGCGTTGGCGGGTCCGTTGCCAAGTACGAACTTATCGTCAGTCACCACCGGCGCGTCGACATATGCGGCGCTTTTGAGATGCGATTCAAAGCCAGGATAGCAAGTGGCCTTGTGACCTTTGAGCAGACCCTCTTCGCCGAGCACGAGAGCAGGAGCTGCGCAGATAGCGGCGATTCTGCCTGTGGGCGATTCAAGCTGGCGGCGCAAAAGGCCTTGCAGCGGCGCGAAATCGTGAAGATTCTGTGCTCCGGGAAGTCCTCCGGGGCAGATCAGCCATGCGGGGTTACGGAAAAGAGTGTTGTCATAGAGCAGGTCGGCAGTCACGGTGATGCCATGGGCTCCCTTCACCTGAAGCGAGGATGTGATTGATACTGTCTTCACTTCCATGCCTGCTCTGCGGAGCACATCTACTGCTGTCAGGGCCTCTACCTCCTCAAAGCCCTCTGCTAAAAATACGAATGATTGATTCATAATAAGGTGAATTAGTTGATTGTGTGTTTGTTGCGTGTTTATATCATTGAGAAGAGGGGAGGAGAGGGGTGACTTTTTTAGTTCCGTTATTTCTTAAATGAAATTTGTGTTTAGATTGTTCATCGTCAAATTTAGTTATTTTTGTTGATTTTTCATAATTTTGCAGGGAGTTTTTGTAAAAATAATTCAGAAGGCTCATGTTAAAACTTTTAATTTATGCCCCATCTTGAAATTATGCCTGCCTCGCAGCTGCACCTCATCTTCGGCCTTTTGTCTCAGTCGCATAGCCCGCTATGCTCCTTCGCCTGCAAGACCGAATATGAGGCACATCTGCGACCCCTGCGTTAACATTTTTTGTGGGATTGGGGTCTAAGTGACGATAGATAAAGGATACATTTAGAATATAATATGAAGAAACTTACGTATATAGCTCTGATATTGATTGCAGCCATGGTGGAAGCGGCAAGTTGCACAGGCCGCCGAGGCGGCGGAAGCGCCACAGGAGAATATTCCGTGGCAGAGGGAATAGTATGGAACACGTCCTATCATATCACGTTCCAAGGGCCTGAGTCGCTGCGCGATTCCATCATCAAGGAGTTCGACCGCATCGGGCAATCGCTTAATGTATTCGACACCGCCTCGCTTGTGAGCCGAGTGAATATGGGCGACTCTGTGGCTGTGAACACCGACTTCATCAAAGTCTATATGGCATCGGTAAAGACCAACAAGATCACCGGTGGAGCTTTCGACCCGACGCTCGGTCCATTGATTGACGCATGGGGCTTTGGCCGCGGCCATGTGGCCAGCGCCGATACGGCGCGCATCGACTCGATAATGCAGTTTGTGGGCATCGGAAAGACTCATATCAAGTACGACTGCATAGTGAAGGATGATGCGAGGATACGGTTTAATTTCTCGGCCATAGCGAAGGGCTATGCCTGCGACTGTATCGGGGAGATGCTTCAGCGCGAAGGGGTGAAGAATTATCTTGTGGAGATAGGGGGCGAGATTGCGGCCCGCGGAGTGTCCCCTTCCGGAATTGCCTGGCGAGTGGGAGTGGATGCTCCTGAACTCGGAGCAGCTGCCGATTCAAAAAAAACGGAAGCTGTGGTGCAGCTGAAGGATATGGGGGTGGCCACATCGGGCAATTACCGCAACTTCCGCGAGGAGAACGGCCGGCTTATCGGCCACACAATCTCGGCACGGACCGGACGCCCGGTGCTGACGGATGTGATCAGCGCCACAGTGGTGGCTTCCACGGCCATGGAGGCTGACGCGCTGGCCACTTCTTTTATGGCACTTGGATTCGATGAGAGCCGCAAGATAATCGACAGGATGAATCTGGCCGCGATGCTCGTGCTTACGGATTCCACAATGTGGAGTTCACCCTCCTTCAAGAAAATCATAAGCGAATAGGTGAAAGGGGATAATTGGATGGAAAGTTGCCACAAAACCGGCTTCAACCAGAAGAATGGAATCGGGCTTCAAGAGAGTGTAAAAAGCGGAAATTTTGCATTTTATGACGTTTTGCGATGGCCAATTGAAAAAAAATTCCGATATTTGCAGTGCCAAAATCGGGGATGAGGCCCTGATGAGCTGTTGGTGATTGTGTAAGTTGCTGACTGCTAATATTTTGGCGTCATTAAGTCGTGAAAGAAACAAATAATTGCAAACTAAAGATACAATAGCAATGACAAAAGCAGATATCGTAAACGAGATTTCGCGCAGCACAGGCATAGAAAGAGCCGCCGTGCTCGCCACAGTGGAGAAATTCATGGAAGTTGTAAAGGACTCCATGGCCGATGGCAACAACGTGTATCTCCGCGGCTTCGGCAGCTTTGTGGTAAAGACCCGCAAAGAGAAAACCGCCCGCAACATTTCGCGCAACACTGCCATCAAGATTCCGGAGCACAAGGTGCCCACATTCAAGCCCTCCAAGGCATTCCTTGCCCAGGTGAAATAATCAGGCTTTTGTAAGCAAGACAAGGATGCGTCTTGATATTTAAATGATAAGCAGAGCATCCAAGAAATATTATTAAACGTAAAATTTTAAATTATGCCAAGCGGAAAGAAGAGAAAAGGTCACAAGATGGCCACTCACAAGCGCAAAAAAAGACTGAGAAAGAATCGTCATAAGAAGAAATAAGATTCTTGCGCTAACACCATATGCCCGCTTCCTCCGCCAATGGTGGCGGAGGTGCGAGGCTTTGGTGATTTGTTTTTTAGAAGGGAAGCCCTAAGCTTCCAGGAAATGTGATGAAAAGCGAATTAGTAGTAGACGTCAATCGGGAGGAAGTGTCGATAGCGCTTCTTGAGGATTCTCGCCTCGTTTCGCTCCAGAAAGAGAGCCGCAACATAGCCTATGCCGTGGGCGACCTCTACCTGGCGAAGGTGAAGAAAATCATGCCCGGACTCAACGCGGCATTCCTCGATGTGGGGTATGAAAAAGACGCTTTTCTTCATTATCTCGACCTCGGACCCCAGTTCAGCACCTACTCCAAATTCATCGGGGAGGCGCAGAAGGACAAGAAAAAGGTGCCGGCCATCTCCAGGCTTAAAGCGGAGCCGGACATCCCCAAGCAGGGCACAATCCAGAATGTGTTGCAGCCCGGACAGCTCCTGCTCGTGCAGATTGCCAAGGAGCCAATCTCCTCGAAGGGTCCCCGCCTCACCACAGAGATCTCCTTTACCGGACGCTTCATGGTGTTGATGCCATTCGGCGACCGCATATCCATTTCGCAAAAAATCAAGAGCACCGAGGAGAAAATCCGTCTCCGCCAGCTCATCAGCAGCATCAAGCCAAAAGGGTTCAGCGTGATTGTAAGGACTTCGGCCGAAAACAAGCGTGTGGCCGAACTCAACCACGAGATGCGAACCCTCGTGAAATGCTGGGAGGAATCTATCGCCAAGATGCAGCGCAGCAAGGCCCCTTCCCTGATTTTCCAGGAGGATTCCCGCACTGTAAGCATGATCCGCGACATGTTTACCCCCAATTTTGAAAACATCTATGTCAACGATCCGGAGACATTCACGCAGATACAGAATTATGTGGCGCTGATTGCTCCCGAGAACAAGGACATCGTAAAGCTTTATGCGAAGGATACGCCGATTTTCGACAATTTCAACATCACCCGTCAGATCAAGAGCAGTTTCGGAAAGACGGTATCGTTCCGCAGCGGAGCATATCTGATTATAGAGAGCACAGAGGCTCTGCATGTGATAGATGTGAATTCGGGCAACCGCAGCAAGGCATCGAGCGACCAGGAGAGCAATGCGCTCGACGTAAACCTCAAGGCCGCCGATGAGATAGCCCGCCAGTTGCGGCTCCGCGATATGGGAGGCATCATCGTGGTAGACTTCATTGACATGAGCAAACCCGAGCACCGGCAGCAGCTCTATGAGCATATGCGCGAGGTGATGGCCAACGACCGCGCCCGCCATAACATCCTGCCTCTCTCAAAGTTCGGCCTCATGCAGATCACGCGCCAGCGTGTGCGCCCCGCCCTTGATATCACCACAAGCGAATCCTGCCCATCTTGCTTCGGAAAAGGGGAAGTGCAGGCCTCGATTCTTTTCACCGACAAACTCGAGGAAAAAATCGAATACCTTGTGGAACATCTCAAGATCAAGAAATTCACAATGTATATCCATCCCTATGTGGAGGCTTATGTGAAGAAAGGAGTGTTCTCGCTCTTCGGCAAATGGAAGAGACGTTTTGGCCGCGGATTCAAAGTGGTGGCCGATGAGAGCCTTGCCTATCTCCAATACAAGGTGGAGGATGCCGACGGCAAGGAGATTGACCTAAAAGAGGAAAGCGACATCAACTCGAGTCAGAGCAAAAATCGCGTAAAAGTGAAAAACAGAGATAAAGAAGAAAATTGACCCATAAAACTCTTAAAAAATCGGAAGTCTTTTTTTCAGGGCTTCCGATTTTTTTTATTGCTGTCCGATAAAACTCAAATAACGCAATAAAGCATGGGTCGAACGC
>CAJLTZ010000003.1 GCA_905209725.1 uncultured Muribaculaceae bacterium | reverse complement strand
CGTGGTTTCAGCCCAGTGCCGCACGTTAAGGCACCCTATGAATAATGTAGGTTAAGAACTTCACGCATGGCCGTCACGCATTTGTTAAAGAACATCAGCACGAAACAGCAATCGTGACCTTTGAGACCAAGCAAGATACAAGATTGGCCGAAGAAATTATTACTCGCTATCACGCTAACACCGAGATGGAAAAACTACCCTCTGTCAGAATAAAGAGCAACCTCTCGACACCTCTTGCAACTATTGAATTAATGATAAAGAGTATGTATTTTGCTCTTGACCTTGCAATAGCGTTAGGCATAAATCTATCCAAGCCCGATGCACCCAAACTCGGTGTATGGGGAATGGACTATTTACCTTTTATGGATTACGATTGAGCAATCACTTGCCTTTGTTTGCGAAATACGAAGAAATAAGCGTGGGCTGGCACTGAGGCGGTGAAACGAGTGCGGCGGCGGTCGATTTTGCTGTGTTTGGGGTCGATATAGATATACTTATCTGCCAATTCAAAACCTATTTCTCTTGCCATTCTGAGAACTTCATCTGACAACCAGTAGGGTGTATTCTGAAATGTGAAGTCCATTGTCTTGTAGAGGAGTATTCCATCGGTCTGCATTTTACGGTATGCGAGTCGGAGCATCTTCTCATGCTCTTGCAGTAATTCGGGAAGGCTTGAAAAATGCGTAGATACGTCCAGTCGGCTCTTGGTCGATGGTGCTTCGACTGAACACGGCAAGTCTATCACGATATTTTCAAATGTGCCGTCATGCCAATCAGCTTCAAAATACGATAAGTCTCTCACCTCATCATTGTTGAGGATGGAGGCGTATTTATCATAGCAATACAGCGGCTTAGGAACCCCATTTTTATAGAATCCTAGTTTCCATGCGGTAAGGTCGCATTGAAAGTTTTTCCGCTTAGGCAGATGGATAGCCAATATCGTCTTTAAAATATCGGTTTGATTTTCCGATACTGATATGAATTTTAGTTTGTCGGCTAGATTGATTGTTGCGGTCTTCTTTTCTTTCGGTTTAGGTTGCTCGGTCATTTTCAGATAACGTCTAACCGTGTTAGGGGTCAGATCAAGTGCATCGGCTATCTGAGGAGCTTTTTCTTTTGGATGCTCTCGAGCATACTCTTTGACTTTATTATAAAGGTATATCTGCCGTTCGGTTGCGCGGTCAATGCCTCTTGCTTGTATATACGAGCGTATGGCAGCTGTCGTAACGTTGTTGTTGGCTGCGTTTTCCTCAACCGATAGTGTCGGGTCGTAGTTGGTGATTCGAGAAGTCTTCATATCTGACTGCAAAGTTAGGCAGAATTACCCAAAAACGCAAAAGTTGATAGGTCGTAAAATTGCGCATTTCATCAAATCAAATGAGCTTTGTGTTAAGCAATATAAACTTTAATACCATGGGCGGCAGAAATTTGGCGTTACAAAATCTTCGCTATAACTTTGCATTGTAATCGAAACTCGATTATATCTGCATGAAGGGTAAGGAGTCTGATCAGCTGACTTACTTTGACAACCAGCCTCATTAAGACTTAGAGAAGTTGAGGGCAACGGTGTATTCCCGCAAGGGCATGTGGTTTAGAGATAAACAACTAATACTCAACTTTATGATTTCAAATTCCCATTCAAATCCCATCGTTCTTGACCGCGTAGAGGCTTACAACCCTTCGCAGGTCACTGTGTGGCCGTTCAAGCACGTTGACGATATTGTCGATGGCGTGAAACTCGACCTCTGCAATATGACCTCTTGCTATCCCTTTGAGGTTGAGGGCGTGAAGTGGCGCAGCTCGGAGGAACTTTACCTTGCAGGCGAGTTCTCAAACGACACCGCCGAACATCTCACCATCCAAGAGGAACTGAGGGCGGCTAAGAGTCCGTATGCCGCTAAACGCTTCGTTAAGGGTAAGCACCGTAAGGAGGTGCGAGAGGACTTTACCGAGTTTCGGACACAGTGGATGCTGTGGTGCGTGTGGCAGAAGTGCAAAGGCAATATCGACTTTCGGCGCAAGCTGCTCTCCATTCCCGATGACGTGATTCTTGTCGAGGAAACGACCACCGACACTGGCGGCAGCGGTCAGATTTGGGGCTGCTCTAACCGTGAACTTGTAGAGGCTCGCAAGGCTGTTGCTCAGACTATTGCCGAGAAACACTCAGACCTATCAAAGAAAAATCTCGACTTCCTTATCAATGTCGAGACCAACACTATCCGCAATGTCGGAATATTCAGAGGGCAGAATAATATCGGCAAGATACTGATGATTTGCCGCGATTGTATCAAGCGAGGTACTAATCCCTATATTGACATTGACTTACTGCGGTCAAAGAATATCTTTATTCTCGGCAAACAGCTCACATTCCAAGATTAAACCTCACCACATATATGCCCATGAGCATTACGAAATCGGCAACACTCGCTCCGTTGTCACGCTTACCTTGTCTGCGATTACTATCTCTCAAAGTTAAGCAAATCAAATAAAATCAATATAATATGAATGACAAGATAACACTTATAGACGGCAGTCAACTTGACTGTTACCCCATTGCTTTCCCGTCCGATGAGATTGTAAGCAGTGAATTTTCACTTGACACTACGGGTCAATATCTGCAAATCGGTACGAAGCCGCACTTCACAACCGACAAAGAATTAGCGGAAAGACGCAAACAAGAAGAGATTGACGAAAAACTCTTCTATGAACACGCACACATCTTCCTCGCCAATACCGATAAGATTCTATCTGACAGCCGATTGTTCTTGACTCCCGTAAATGTAGTGAACGGTCTCGCCTATACTGGCACCAGCGGCTTCCACAAACCTACACTCGGTATCTACATCGAGTGGTGGCTCTACCACAAAGACGCTTCTATCGACGCAAAAGGCTGTCCGATATGGTTTATCAGCGGTTCGCCGCTTTCAGGTAGCCATGCCTGCAGCGCGGTAGACCGCAAAGGTAAAACGCACCGTGCGCAACTTAACGGGAGCTTCATGGCGGTGTGGCGGTCGTTTGTCGAGGTGAACAACCGTTACAATGCGTTCAAAGGTCGCTATATGGCTTACGAGTTAAGGAAAGTCATAGACATTCTCGAAGGCACAAACGACTCACAACAGTATTTCAAGCTCCATCTGAGCCTTGAAAAAGTAAGGTATGACAATTACATTTCCAATCTGAAAAGAGCCTTGAAGCAGGCAAAGGAACTGTCTGCAGAATACAAAGTTAAGATTCAACATCTTATCTTCCAACAGTACCGAGAAGAGGCCACAGAGTATTACAATAAATGTATCAATCTGCAAACTGTGGCACGGTTGGCACGTGAATATTTCTACGAACAACGCATAGAACTGCGTAAGGCTCTTCGTGGTGGAAACATTGACAACATCACCTATCAGAGAACATTGACTCCGCTCAGAAAGAAAGCAAAGGAGGCTGAAAAGCAGTGTTGTGAATATGTGCGAGAGGGCCTTAATAAGGTCTTTGGCGATGATGCATCTTATTTCGATTTTAACGTTATTGAGAAGCTAATTTCAGAAATGATATGATTCAACCTTTTCTCATAGAGGGTTTTGATGGCGCAACTCCATTGCAGGCTTATTGTTCGGTAAAGACTCCTGATTTTATGATTGTCGATACCATCTATCCTCATCCCAACATATCAATATGCGTAGGAAATATTGATGTCGCAAATCAATTCGGGAATAACGCCTATACTCGTAAGACAGCGATAAAAGAACTTATAGAATTAGACCATATAATCCACGGTGTCAAGCATTTTTATCACTGCTATAAGGCAGTTTTGAAAACCTATAACGAAATAGAAGCAATGGAGTTCGACCGCTTCGATCATCGTCAGTTTGCATCCGAAGAAGAGCGCAGTCAATCTTTACTCCAAATGCACCAACGCTTGAAGCAGATTTACATTCATTATCTTCAACGCGCCATCCCAGAAGTATCTCTATCCGACCACCCCGATTTGGTGATACAACCCTATCTCCTCACACAAATTCTGAAACAGATAAAATGATAATATTCAATAATTTAATAAATTCATTTGAAATGAAAAATTTTGTAATTGACTTTAAGAATCAGAGTGTAGAATTCAAGTTCATGGCAACTAACCGTGACGTAGTGACAAACAGCAATCTTCGCCAAGAGATTCAGAAGTATGGTATTGCGCAAGACCTTATCGTAATGCCTATTGGTGAGTATGACGGCAAATTGAATGACAGTATCGGCTTCCGATTTGGAGAAGGTGAATCAGCAGGTGTCTATGTCGTTATTGATGGACAGCACAGATTGACCTGCCTCAATGAAATTGTAGCCAAGATTGATAAGATTATGGCTGAGAACGAGGCAATAAAGGATGAAAAGAAGAAGAAAGCCGTTCCGACCTTAGCCTCAACAGAGATTCCGTTGAAAGTAGTTGATTGTAAATATGTAGAGCGATATGGTGGCATTGACAACTACGTTATTATGCTCAACAACACTGGCAAAAAATGGTCTAATAAAGACTTTATTGTCAACGCATATCAGCGTAATGAGGACTCGTTTGAATTGCGAGTTATCAACCGTCTGACAGAGGATAAAATGAGTATTAGCACTATCAGTCGCTGGCTGAGCGGCAACACGAAGGTGATTAACAACAAATCTCTTCAGAGTCTTGTAAACGGTGAGTCGATTAACGGTATTGATGCAGCCAAGGCAATGAAACTTTATCTTGCTCTTCAATCTCTTGGGTTCTCAAAATCGTTCCTCAACAAACGATATATGATTGATGTTATTAACGATTTGAAGAAGAGCGGAGAGGAAGAAAAAACGTTTCTGAAACTGAGCAAAATCACCTCAATCTCCCAAATTGAAAAGGCTAATTATGCGGATGGCGATGTGATTGCCCAAATTAAATCTATCATTAATGCCGATTACGACACTTGGCGTATAGAGAATGTGATTGGTGTGGAAGAGGAAATCGAAGCCGCAAAGAAGAATCCATTACTTGAAACTGTTTCTCGTGAAGATATAGAGACTTATCTCGCTACCTCTTCAAAAGTTAAAGAAGAAGTAAAACCGTTTAATAAAGCAGCTTAATTATTCACCGCAAACCATTCTGACTTGGTTTAAGAGGTCATTGAGATTGTCAGCAATATAAGTTTTATTCTTGTATACGATAATAGAGTGTAAAGAATTGGGGGTAGTCGAAGACGATATGACACAGTTTTCGCTCTTATCAGCAAACAAATCGGCTACCCCTACATTCAAAGCCTTGGCAATATTTTCAAGGCTTGACAACTGAGGATTACCGTTTAATGTCCTACTCAGACTTTCGGGCTTGACATCCATAATTGCGGCTAATTCCTTCAATTGTATGCCTTTGTCGGCACATATCTCCTTGACTCTGTTGGCTAATATCTTACTCATGACTTCATATTTTGGTGCAAAGATACGAAATTAACTTTAGATATCATTTGTGCCTATTTCAGTTAACCTTTTCTAGCTAAGATTATTTTGATTCAAATGATATAAGCTGTAATTTTGCGATACTTAAATTGATAATATAAATCAGATAAAATTAATTTAATATGGAAAAGACGAAAGCAATTATATATGCGCGAGTATCAACCGCAGGGCAGGATTATGACCGTCAACTTGCGGAATTGAGACAGTATGCAGACCGTATGGGCTACGATGTAGTCAAAACCTTCTCCGAAAAGATAAGTGGCACAAAGAAAGTAGAAGAACGTCAAGCAATGACTGAATTACTGAACTATATCGAAGTTAATAATGTTGATAAGGTTCTTATATACGAGTGCAGCCGACTGAGCCGCCGTGCTGTTGACTTCCTTTCTATCATCGAAACATTCAACGAGAAGAAAATCAGCCTCTACATCCACCAAAACGGTCTTGAAACCCTCCTCCCGAATGGCAAAATCAATCCGATAGCTACTCTTGTTCTTGGCATCTTGGCTCAGTTCAACAGTATGGAAAGAGGCCTCATCCGCAGTCGTATGGAAAGCGGTTACAATAACTTCCGCAACAATGGAGGTGTCGTAGGTCGCAAGACTGGCTACCGTAAGACATCCGAGCAAATGAAGGAAGAATATGCCGAAGAAATACGTCTGTTAAAGAAGGGTTATTCACTTAGGAATATAGCAAAGATTACAACAACAAGTGTAAACACGTTGAGAAAACTTAATTCAATGATAAAATGAAAATAAATATAGAAGAATCCATTTGGACAAAATATAAGCCTATTGTTGAGGCTAATAAGGAGAAACGTAAACTGAAAGGGGACTACATTGAGTGCGAGCCAACAGAACTTATCCTCGATGAGGTATTACAAAACGATGAGGATGCCGAAGGTCATGTGATTCATTATCCGTGGCAAATGTTTCACCTCCTCAGTAAACAGTGGGTGCACGATTTATTTGATGAAGATTGGCAGATCGTAGAGAAATTACTATCGGTTAAAGAGGCTGATATTGTGATGGTTGATAATTCATTATATTATCGTGAGTCGTATATACAGAGCGTTTTAGACATTCTTACCGTATTGGCAAAGACGCAGTTCGTTAATACACTTAGACCATTTCCACAAAGCATTAAGGGAACTTCAAAACCGATTTATACGAGTAAGGACTTGATGGCGATACTGAACGTAAAGGAAAGCACATTAAGGGGTTATCGAGACAATCTATTGCTCGATTATTCAAAATGCGGCGATAAGATTTGGTACACGCAGGACAATTTGATGGACTTTCTTAATAAGACAAACATCAATAACAACTAATGAGATGGGCAATAATAGAATACTGATACCAAAAGGAAGGTTTTTCCTTCGTACAATCTCCAAGCAAAGTGAGGTGAAATCCATTTACATCCGTTATGTGTTCAATCGCACTTCAATCGTGCGTCCTATGGCAAACTATCAGTGCAGGGAATCTGATTGGAATCAGAACGGCAATATGGGCCGTGGTGAAGTCAAAGCAAGTTATGGCATGGACTTCAAGAGAGTAAATTCTATTCTTGGTAAAAAAGTTGCTGACATTGATAACGCTCTTATAGAATATAATAATATCCATCCCAATAAATTGACCGTACAAATTGTACGCGACATTCTAGACGGTAAACCGTTGACGCGTCAAGACGAAGGAAAGTCATTCATTGAATTTGCCGATGAAATTACAGAGGCAAGATATCAAGAAAAACGAATCAGCCATTCGACTTATAAAAACCGTCTGTGCTGTATGCGGAAATTCAAGAAGTTTTTGAAAGGCGAGTTAAAGAAAGACATATTATTTGTCGGTGACATGAGCAAAGAGATTGTAAGCAAGTATATTCAATGGAGGAAATCTACCGAAGAAAACTCTCACGAAACCATAAATCATTCGTTAACCCCTCTTATTGATGCGTGTGAACGCGCTGCCGACCTTGGTCTCATGTCCAAATCGGAATATGCTGACATCAAAAAAATGAGATTGCCTAAGATAGTATCATTTAACGCCGAAAGTGAAGACGATGCAGTTCGTTATCTTGAGAAAGATGAACTGAAACGATTGGTAGAATATGCCAAGACTGAAAACGAGCCGAGACGTAAAGAATATCTTGATATGTTTATGTTCGCATTTCATTCTTGCGGTCTTCGTGTAGTTGATATAATGACCCTTCAGTGGAAGCACATAGACTTTGGGAAGAAACAGTTGCGCAAGATATTGGTGAAAACTGCCAACTATCGATCGACAACTCATACCATACCTCTAACTGCTGAAGCAGTCGAAATATTGAAGAGGTGGCATACGAAAAACGGTAACAAGAGATTTGTATTTGGTATGCTTGATGATGATACCGACCTTGATAACGGTGAAACTCTTTATAAATGCCGAAACAACATTACGAAGTGCATCAATCAATCTTTGACAGTAGTAGGTGAGAAACTAAAATTTTCGCACCCATTGACAATGCACGTTGCGCGACACACATTTGCGGTATTGGCATTAAATGACGGCATGGCAATGTCGGTAGTTAGCCGACTGTTAGGTCATGCTTCGACTAGCGTAACTGAAAAGGTATATGCCAAGTATCTGCCCGAAACATTGGAAGAAGAGGTAAACAAACTCGATTTTGGGTTCTTGGCGAGCTGAAAAATGCGTTGGCACGTGACCAGCATTTGATTCGCATTGGTTCGCTGACTGATTCGCATTCAACGTAACACTCTGATATATGCTCATCTTTAGGTTCGTGAATTATGCGCCAAAACAAGGTAAAACAAAGGTGACCAACATTTAGATGTCAGTCACCCTATTTGATTATCAGGCAATTAACTGCCTGTTATACTTCAGTATTCGTCTTCGTTGAAGAAGAAGTCGTCTTTGCTGGGGTAGTCGGGCCAGATGTCTTCGATGCTTTCGTAGATGTCGCCCTCATCCTCTATCTCGTGGAGGTTCTCGATTACTTCCATCGGTGCGCCACTCCGCATCGCAAAGTCAATCAACTCCTCTTTCGTGGCGGGCCACGGCGCGTCTTCAAGTTTCGACGCTAATTCAAGTGTCCAGTACATATCTTTTTCCTTTCTTTATGCTTTTTATTTTGTTTGACCCTTGATCTCTCTGCGCATATGTGCCTTTACAGAAGCGCTTGGTGAGCAGGCTGTCGTATTTTCCAAATTTTTCAACGAAGCAGGGCGTCGTTTATTGTTTCCAGATCACTTCATCTACGCCTGTTACAAAATTCATGTATCTGGCGGCTATGAAGAGATAGTCAGAAAGACGGTTTACGTAGCGTGTCACATTGGGGTCGACATATTCAGTTTCGGCCAGTGTGAGTATGCGACGTTCGGCGCGACGGCATATTGTGCGCGCCAGGTGGCAGGCTGCCGCGCCGGGGCTTCCGCCGGGAAGCACGAAGGCGTGCGTCTTGGGCGTCTGCTCGTCGAGCGAGTCAATCCATTCTTCAAGTTGTTGGAGACGTGTGCCGTCGGCAAGCGAGGCGCATGCGGGCTGTCCTTCGCCGGGGTCGGTGGCAAGATAGGAACCGATGTTGAAGAGTTCATTCTGCACCGTTCGGATCTGTCCGCGCAGCTCATCATTGCAGTCGGGAGAGGCCGCGGTCATGCCGAGCACCGACGAGAGTTCGTCAATGGTGCCGTATGATTCGATTCTTGCAGAGTTCTTTTTTACGCGCTGTCCGTAAACGAGGGAGGTGGTGCCTTTGTCGCCTGTACGAGTATATAGTGCACTTTTAGCCATATTCTAAAAGATTTTTTAGGTGAGTTCATTATTTTAACATTCTTAACGCTGATTTGTTGCACAGTCCGCGCCTTAAATATGAAGAAGGTGCAATTTTAACACTTGCAGATTATAAAGAAATAAAAAATCTGTCTATCTTTGTGGGTCGAAATGCAAAAACTGAGGCATAACATATTTGCAATGGCGTCGGCAGCAGCGGTTTTCTGTGCTGTTGCAGGCACGGCTCATGCTGTGGTGGCGCCGGGATTGATAAAGGTGTCGTCGGCGGTGAACGTGCGTGGCGCCGATCCTCCTGCCGGTAGGGTTACATTTGTGGTGCCCCAGTTGAATGCCGCCGGGGAGGTGTATCCCTATTCCAAGACACTTGATGTGAGATTGTGCTCGGAGGTGGACACTGTCGACTGCCAGGTGCGTGTCGGCATCACCACTGCAATGGAAGTGCAATGCCTGCAGGGGATGAACACTCTGGAGATATATGCCTCCGACGAGGGGTTGGCCGGCGATAGGGAGGCAATCTCCCTTTATGCCGGCCGTGACATACCGGCCAAGGTGCGCAACCTTGTGTGCATTCCAAGTCCTGACATGGCGAGTGCGGAGCTCACCTGGGAGGCTCCTCAGATAGGTGCGCACGCTGCCACATTCACCGCTGATTCACTGCGATATGACATCTATGTGCGTGAAAACGGTTTCGAGCCCTGGCGACTACATGCCGAAGGGGTAGGGGAGCCGCGCTATATTTATAAGGTGAATCCTGACGCCGAGCAGGCGCCTGTGGAGATAGGCGTGCATGCCGTGAATGAAATGGGCGGTTCGGGAGAATATGTGCGCGCGAAGGCATATCTCGGCCAACCGCTCATTCTGCCATATGTAGAAACATTCTGCGGCGAAAACGGCTACGATGCCATTCCCTGGCTGCAGGACTTGGATAATGAGGAATTGGTGGAGTGGCGTTCCGGCTGGTTGAGTGAGGTGATGCCAGAGGTCGGAGGCCACGGGCTTTATGCCGTTGATGCCAATTTGGACAATGTGTCGCGTAAATTCAGGATTGCGATTCCCCGTTTTTCCACGGGAGGTATCATGCAGGCAAGCATCTCCATGCGCGCTCTTTTCGGCGACGGAGCCGCCGTGCTCAAACTCTTCGGCCATCGCCATGACGAAGAGTCCGTTACAGAGATTTGCCGCCTTAAGGGCAAAGAGGGAATGGAGGAGGTAAATGTGGTGCTTCCTGTGGAATATTCCGGACAGCGATGGGTGGAACTAAGTATAGAGGCCGAATTTTCCGGCACGCGTAAATTAGCGGCCATTGCTGATGTCAGGGTTAAGGAGACCTTTGTGGGCATAGGGGAGATATTCGAAAGCCTCAGCAGCGATGATGCGGATGAGCCCTTGGAAATATACTCGCTCGACGGGTGTCTTTTGACGCGCTGCCGCGCTGCCGAATTGCGCTCGCTAAATCTGCGGCCGGGCGTATATATTATGCGCCAAGGGGAGCGGGTATGGAAAATCCGTTAAAAATCCGTTAAAAATGCGGTAAAATTTCCTGCCGGTTTTGCTGCGCTGAAAAAAAGTTGTAAATTTGCAATCGAAATAGGGGGAGTGATCGAGGCTTTTTCCTCAGGCTCCTCAAAGTGGACAAATTTGGCTGCTTGCAACCACTGAAAAAAATGCTAAAACTGCAAAAGGGTCACGCGCGCATCGACCCTTTCACAGCACGGCATCGCATGGAGCAATCGCAGCAAAGCGGTTGCTGTTTTTTTATGTAAAAATCAAGTTAAGGAAATGAACGATAAGAATTATCTCTTTACGTCGGAGTCCGTATCCGAAGGACATCCCGACAAGGTCGCCGACCAGATAAGCGACCGTCTTGTAGACGAATTCATAGCCCGCGACCCGGGCAGCCGCGTGGCGATAGAGACACTGGTCACCACCGGTCAGGTGGTGATAGCCGGGGAGGTAGCCTCGGAAGCATATGTGGATGTGCAAAGTGTCACCCGCGATGTGATCGACCGCATCGGCTATAACCGTGGCGCATATCGCTTCGACGGCGATGCCTGCGGAATCCTTACCGCCATCCACGAGCAGAGCGAGGACATAGGCCGTGGCGTGGCACGCAAGGCCGCCATCGAGGCGCTCGCCGAGGAGGAGGACCTTCAGGGCGCCGGCGACCAGGGAATGATGTTCGGTTATGCAGTGAATGAAACCGAGGACTATATGCCCCTAACTCTCAGCCTCTCGCATAAGATCCTTCAGGAACTTGCCGCCATCCGCCGCGCCGGAGAGCATATGACATATTACCGGAAGGGCAAGCTTGTGACCTACCTGCGTCCCGATGCAAAGAGCCAGGTGACGGTGGAATATGGTCCCGACCGGAAGCCGCGCCGCATCCATACGATTGTGGTTTCCACACAGCACGATGAATTCATCCCCGCCGCCGACAACACCCAGATTGCGCAGGAGCAGGCCGACCGCGAGATGCTGGAGCAGATCCGCAAGGATGTGAAGGAGGTGCTTCTGCCTCGAGTGATTGCCTCGTTGCCTGCTGAGACTCAGGCTCTTTTCGACGACAATCTGATTTTGCACGTGAATCCCACCGGTAAATTCGTGCTTGGAGGTCCGCATGCCGACACAGGCCTGACAGGCCGCAAGATTATCGTGGACACTTACGGAGGCCGCGGGGCTCATGGTGGCGGCGCATTCTCCGGGAAAGACCCTTCGAAAGTGGACCGTTCGGCAGCCTATGCCTGCCGCCATATAGCGAAAAACATGGTGGCTGCCGGCGTGGCCGACGAGATGCTGGTGCAGGTGGCCTATGCCATCGGCGAGGCAAAGCCCGTGAGCATCTTTGTGGACACCTATGGCACATCGCATGTGGCACTTTCAGATTCTGAAATTGCTGAAAAAATCTCGAAACTCTTCGACATGCGTCCCCGCGCCATTGAGAAGCGTCTCAAACTCCGCAATCCAATATATTCGGAAACAGCAAGTTATGGGCATATGGGCCGCACTCCGCGAACTGTGACAAAGACTTTCACAAGCCGTTATGAGGAAAAGCCGATAGTGCGCGAAGTGGAACTTTTCACATGGGAAAAGCTCGATAAGGCAGACGCTATCAAGAAAGAATTTGGAGTTTAGCGGTAAAAATGTTACCTTTGCACGTTTAAAAGCGCCAACCGGCTGCACCGTCATCCGGGAGGCGCTCCAACCGTGCAAATAAAACAGCAACATAAAGAATGGCAACATTAGAGAAAATCAGAAGTAAATCAGTGTTTCTGATCATCGTGATCGGCGTTGCATTGCTCGCCTTCATCATCGGAGACGCCTTGACCAACAGCCGTAACATTTTCGGCGACCACACCACCGTGGCCAAGGTGGGCAGCACTAAGATCGATTATACGGAATACGCCCGTAAACAGCAGGAACTCCAGGGACAGCTTGAGGAGGCACGCCGCCAGAACCCCGAGCAGTTCGCCAACTTTGACACCCAGGTGCTCAATCAGATGGCAGTGGAGCAGCTTATTCAGGAGAAACTCGTGGAGGATGCCTCCGACAAGGCCGGCATCAAGGTGAGCGGAACGCTCCTCCGTTATTATATGCTTGAGAATCCCCAGAGCCAGGAGGCCATGGATGTGGTGCGCATGCTCAATCAGGCAGGTATCAACGTTCAGACCCCCCAGCAGGCATTCGACGTGATTTTCAATCCCAAGCGCAACAATATGACCGACGAGCAGGCAAAGCCCTATCAGCAGGCATGGCTGGCAGCCGAGAAGCAGATGGAACGTCAGCTTCGCATGCGTCGCTATCAGCAGCTTCTCTCCAGCACCGTCAAGGCCAACGACCTCGACAAGCGCGCCCTCTACAATGATTATATCAACACGCAGAATGTAAGTCTTGCGTTCCTATCCTACGGACAGCTCGACCCGAAGAAATATCCTGTCACTGACGCCGAGGCAAAGGCTCAGTACGACAAGGACAAGGCTTTCTATGAGGTGGAGGAGCCCACAAAGGAGATCAGCTTCATTGCAGTTCCGGTGGCAGCATCGCAGGCTGACCTCAACGCATGCAAGCAGCTCGCAGCCTCCACAATGGCAGCCATGCAGAAGGGCGGCGCTCTTCCCAAGGATATCAAGAAAGAGGGTGTGGCTCTCACAAAGCATTCCCTCCGCGCATCCGACATTCCTGCAGGCGCAGTGAAAGACTATGTGCTTTCCGCCCCCGCCGACAGCGTGAAACTCATCTCGCAGAACATGCAGGGCTTCTCAATCGTTCGCACCGGCAAGCGTGAGCAGCAGGTAGACTCCATCAAGGTCAACATCGTTTCAGTGGCCGGCGAGGCTCTCGGCAAGCGCGTGATGGCAGCCCTCAACGCAGGACTTCCCGCCGACTCGCTTACAGCACGCTTCTCGCCCGACAGCGTGGCTCCGCAGCTCGGTCAGTGGCTCCCGCTCTTCACAGAGGAGGGTCCCACAAACGCACTTCCCCAGGAACAGCTCGACAGCCTCATGAACGCCGGCGGCAAATATATCGCCGTTCAGCAGAACGCCCAGGGGATGGCTCTTGCCAGCATCGTTGAGAAGAAAGCCCCAGTGACCATCTGTGAATATGAGGAGGCCACATATGAGCTCCATCCAAGCGCAAAGACCCTCAACGAGGCTCGCGACAAATTCGAGAAATTTATCACTGTAAACAATACGGCAGAGAAATTCAACAAGGCAGCCGAGAAGGCGGGCTACACTGTTCAGAAATTCACAGTGACCAGCTCCACGCCGGCCGTTCCCCGCTTCCAGGGCTTCAACCAGTACTATCCCGACTCACGTGCCGTGGTACGCTGGGTGATGATTGACGGCGAGCCCGACCAGGTGTCGCATCTGTTCGAGTCGAAGTCCAACCTTGCCACTCCGGCATTCTATGCAGTGGCTGTGGATAGCGAATATGACGACTATCGTCCTCTTACAAACGCCGAGGTTAAGCAGGAAGTCACCGAGAAGGTGCGCCGTGCAAAAGCAGGCGACGAATGGGTGGCCAAGTATAAGAAGAGCGCAGGCAGCGTGGCACAGGCAGCCAAGGCTATGGGCGTGCAGCCCCGCAACGTAGACTCCTTCCGCTTCGGAATGGGTGGCGTAGGTGACCCCGCAGTGGCCGGACGCATCGCAGGTTCGAAGGCCGACAAGAAGGTCATCGTGATCAAGGGCGAGGATGGCGTCTATGTATATCAGGTGCTCGGCGCTAAGAAGGAGAACATCCCCTTCAACGACCAGATGTATCAGCAGCAGTACTATCAGTTCGTCAACCCTGATCTCTTCCAGATGATCAAGGGCGACCGCAAACTGAAGAACAACGTCTATAAATTCGAGGGTGAGAGATAATCTCCACGCCCTGAATCCGGGATTGGGGTCAGACACATAAATCGCGGGGAACGGCCTTGGGGTCGTTCCCCGATTTTTCCTAAATATACCTGACAGATAAATATTCAGACAGCAGAATGGAAAAACCAAGTCTTATCGGGATGAATCTCGCCGAACTTCAGGATGTGGCCTACAAGGGTGGGATGCCCCGCTTTGTGGGCAAACAGCTTGCTGAATGGATTTATGGCAAGCGGGTCGAGAGTTTCGAAGAGATGGCAAATATCTCGAAGCGCAATAAAGAATGGCTTTCTGAGCACTATAGCATCGGGCGGCGTGCGCCGGTAAAGGAGTCGCGGTCATCCGACGGCACTGTGAAATATCTTTTTCAGGTGGCTCCGGGGCGCACGGTGGAATCGGTATATATCCCCGACCATGACCGTGCCACGCTCTGCGTCTCCAGCCAGGTAGGTTGCAAGATGAATTGCTATTTCTGTGCCACCGGCAAGATGGGGTTTCGTCAGAACCTCACGGCCGCCGAGATAGTCAATCAGATTCTGAGCATTCCTTCCAAGGGCTCGAGCATGACGCAGCTTACCAATGTTGTGTTCATGGGTATGGGGGAGCCTCTTGACAATTTCTCGGAGGTGGAGCGTGTGATTGAAATCCTCACCGCTCCCTGGGGGTTTGCCTGGAGTCCGAAGCGCATCACTGTATCGACGGTAGGCAAACTTCCCCAGCTCAAGGATCTGCTCGACAGGACCCAGGTGCACGTGGCAGTAAGCGTGCATTCCGCCGACACGGAGCAACGCGAGTCGATGATGCCGGCGCAGAGGGCGTTTCCCATTTCGGCTGTGATGAAACTCCTTTCCGGCTACGATTTCTCTCATCAGCGCCGTCTCTCGCTTGAATACATCATGTGGCGCGGAGTCAACGACGACATAGCCCATGCCGACCAACTCATCAAACTCATTGGCAATCAGGAATGCCGCGTGAATCTCATCCGCTTTCATGCCGTGCCCGGAGTCGACCTCCGTCCGGCCTCCGAGGAGAGAATGCTGATGTTCCGCAATTATCTGAACTCAAAGGGTATCACGGCCACCATCCGGGCATCTCGCGGCGAAGACATCGAAGCCGCCTGCGGCATGCTCGCCAATGTGGCCGGAAAGGGTGCCCGCTCAAATGATAAATAGACAATGGCAAAAACTATAAGGGTGGGGGTTACCCATGGCGACTATAACGGGGTTGGCTACGACGTGATATCCAAATCGCTGGCCGACGAGCAGATGCTCGAGCTGGTGACTCCTGTGGTGTTTGGTAATTCCGACCTCCTGCGCCGTGCCGCCGCTGAGGGTGGTGTGCAACTTTCAAAGATTCAGGATGTGGCCTCTGCCGCGCAGGCACGGGAAGGGGTGATCAATGTGGTGGAAGTGATTCCCGGCAATGTGACGCTCATTCCCGGACATCCCGACAAGGCATCGGGAGCAGCGGCCGTGAAGGCACTCGAAGCCGCAGTGGAAGCGATAAAGGCCGGCGATATCGATGTAATGGTCACAGCACCTATATGCAAGGAGGCTGTGCAGAGCAACGAATTCCATTTCCCCGGACATACAGAATATCTCAATGCCCGTGCCGGTGAGGAATATAAGGCGTTGATGATTCTCTTCGCAGGCAGGCTGAGAGTGGCACTTGTCACCACCCATGTCCCTCTGCATGAGCTTTCAAGCCATATCACTCAGGAGAGTGTGTTTGACCATATCTCGCGTCTCGACTCGTCGCTGCGCAAGGATTTCGGAGTGGACCGTCCCAAAATTGCGGTGCTCGGACTCAATCCTCATTGCGGCGACGGTGGACTCATTGGCAAGGAGGAGGGCACGGCCATCATCCCGGCCATCAAGCAGGCCGAGGAGAAAGGGATACTCGCCTTCGGCCCCTATTCGGCCGACGCCTTCTTTGCCACGCCGGCGCTTTACCACCGCTTCGACGGAGTGCTCGCAATGTATCACGACCAGGGGCTTGCCCCATTCAAGGCTCTGGCCGGACACAACGGCGTGAATTTCACGGCCGGACTCCCCTTTGTGCGCACATCCCCCGACCATGGCACCGCCAACGACCTTGCCTGGACCGGAGAGGCCGAGGCCGACTCCATGCGCCAGGCCATTTATGAGGCTGTGGACATCTTCCGCACCCGCTCGCGTTATATGCGCGCCACTCGCAATCCCCTGCGAAAGGCCCCTGTAGCCAAAGAAAAGACTTCCAAACCTGAAAATTAGGATTGAAACTTCAATGAAGTTGTTATGTTTAATAAAATTTCTGAAGAAGTGTAAACTTTATGGCAATCTTCATTAATCTTACCATAAAAATTTGGTTAAACCACTTCAATATTTAAATTTTAAATCCTAAATTTGTAACCGGTATGAATTTCGGAATAATCGCCGCAGGAGAAGGAAGGCGCCTTGCACAGGAGGGCGTGGAGAAACCCAAGCCGCTTGTGGAATTGGAGGGCACGCCAATGATAGGGCGTCTCATCGGGATGTTCGCAGCGTTAGGCGCAGGACGCGTCAGCGTGATTGTCAACGAGCAGATGCCAGAGGTGGCGGCCTACCTCGAGAATATCGCTCCGACGCTTCCGATGCCGCTCGACATTGTGGTGAAGTCCACTCCGTCGTCAATGCACAGTTTCCACGAACTGGGCAGACTCCTTCACGGTCATGGCCGGTTTGTGGTAACCACGGTCGACACCATTTTCCGCCGTGATGATTTCGCCTGCTATGTGGAGGCATTTGAAAATGCGCCTGCGGAGGTGGACGGCATGATGGCTGTGACCCGATATGTCGACGATGAGAAACCTCTTTATGTGGAGACCGATGAGGAGATGGATATCCTTGCCTTTCGCGACACTCCCTGGCCCGAGGCTGAATTCGTGTCGGGAGGAATCTACGGTCTTGACTCCGGAGCCCTCGACGTGCTTGATGGCTGTCTCGAATGCGGCACTCAACGGATGCGCAATTTCCAGCGTGCTCTCGTGGCGGCCGGAATGAGACTGAAGGCTTACGACATGGGGAAAATCATCGATGTCGACCATGCCTCCGATATCGCGAAAGCAGAGGAATTTATAAAATAGAAAATTAGATAAAGAATAGACACATTTCAGCTATCAGAGATGGCAGATATAAAAATCACCGGGGTGATGCGCGCAAGTCAGTATTCACCCAATAACATAGGCAACGATGCGGCAATCTTCAATGCCGTGGCCGAGCAATTGCGAAAACGCGACTGCGAGGTGAGCGTATGCACGGAGGATCAGTTCCTGAATCTTGCATCCCCTGCCGGAGTGATTCTGAATATGTGTCGCAAACCCGAATCAATAGAGCGGCTCATCGACCTTGAGGAGCGTGGCCGCCTTGCCATAAACAGCGGCAAAGGGATAGCCAATTGCTCCCGTGAACGCATGACGCATCTCCTTCATAAGCATGACATCCCGATGCCCGAGAGTCTGGTGGTGTCTACTGCCCACGACGTGCGTCCCCTCCTTGAGGAAAAGGAGATGGGCGCCTGCTGGGTGAAGCGTGGCGACCAGCATGCAGTGCAGAAAGAGGATGTGGTGTATTGTAAAGATTGCGAAGAAGCGCAGGAGGCTGTGCGCGGATTTCAGGCACGTGGCATAAAGAAGACAGTGATATGCCGTCATCTGGAGGGCGACCTCGTGAAATTCTATGGCGTGCAGGGAGAAAAATTCTTCCACTGGTTCTATCCCGCCGACGAAGGACACTCCAAATATGGCCATGAGCAAATCAATGGCCGCAGCCATGGATATGAATTTGATCCAGACTCGCTTCATTCCCTATGCCAACAAGCCTCCGAAGCCCTTGGCGTGATGATTTATGGGGGCGACTGCATCATCGACAGCGACGGAATCCCCCGCATCATCGACTTCAACGACTGGCCCAGTTTCTCGCCATGCCGCGCCCAGGCCGCTCCGGCGATAGCGAGAGCCGTGATTCGGGCCATACAACAGCAACCATAAGATGGGAAAGCGCAAGAAACTAAAGGATGACCCCGCTTTCCGGTCCACGCTGAAATCCATGGATACGGAAGAGCACATCGACCTCTATTTCTACAGGCCGCTGGGCTATGCGTGGGCGCGGCTTGCCCGCCGTCTCGGAGTCACCCCGAACGTGATCACCATCGCTTCCATCTTCCTGGGCATCGGCGCCGGAGTATGTTTCTATTTCAACAACATCTGGTGGAATCTGCTCGGCGTGCTGCTGCTCGTCTGGGCCGATTCCTTCGACAGTGCCGACGGCCAGCTCGCCCGCATGACAGGACAGTATTCCCGTCTGGGCCGCATCCTCGACGGCATGAGCGGCGACCTCTGGTTTGCCGCCATCTACATCGCCATCTGTTTTCGGGAAAACGCCACAAGCCATTTCTTCGCCACATATCCCTGGCTGATATGGGTAATGGCCGTGGTGACTGGCATATGCCATGCCTCGCAGGCCGCAATGGCCGACTATTACCGCCAGTTCCATCTCTTCTTTCTCAAGGGTGAGCAAGGGAGCGAACTTGAGAATGCCGATGATCTCCGCCGCCGCTACAGGGCGATGATCTGGAAGCGCGATTTCTGGGGCAAACTGGTGATGACCTTCTATCTGAATTACACGGTAGGGCAGGAGCGGCGCACTCCGCGCATGCAGCGTCTGCGTGAGAAACTCCGCGATGCATTCGGCGGGAAGATACCCGCATCATTCCGCGATGAATTCCGCCGTCGCAGCCTCCCGCTGATGAAATACACCAACATCCTTTCTTTCAACTGGCGCACCATCGCCCTCTTCGCATCCATCCTCATATTCAGGATGCCGTGGATATATTTCGCCCTTGAACTCACAGTGTTCAATGGCATAATGATTTATATGACGCGGCGCCATGAGGCCATATGCCGCACGATGACGCAGGAACTTGACCAGGGAAAATTCAAATGACTCTCCGTCCGTTCTTTTGCGAACGGCGCACAAATTATAACACAATGGATATTGACATTAAAAGGGTTAAGGGGATAATATTCGACTATGGCGGCACGCTCGACACCGGAGGCGACCACTGGAGCGAGGTGATCTATGAATGCTACCGTCAGGCGGGAGTGGCCGTGGACAAACCTCTCTTCCGTGAAGCATATGTGTATGCCGAGCGGGAATTAGGACGCGAGCGCCATATCCTCCCCGCTCACGACTTCCACGACATGCTCATGATAAAGATGCAGATAGAACTCAACTATCTGGCAGAGCAGGGCCATTTCGCCCCGGCGGAAGTGGAAGCCAAATCGCAGTTGATAGCGCAATATTGCTACGACCGCGCCCGCGACACCGTGGACTCCACAAAGCCTGTTCTTGCCCGGCTTGCCGAGAAATACCCCCTCGTGCTAGTGTCCAATTTCTATGGCAACATAGAGACAGTGCTCGAGGACTTCGGCATCCGTCAGTATTTTCAGACCATCATCGAGAGCGCGGTGATGGGGGTGCGCAAGCCTGACCCCAGAATCTTCGAGCATGGCGTCAAGGCTCTCGGACTGCTTCCCGAGGAAACCCTCGTGATTGGCGACAGCTACTCCAAGGATATCATTCCGGCCGAGAGCATCGGGTGCCAGGCCGTATGGATCAAGGGCCGCTGCTGGAGCACCGAAGAGGAACAGCAGTTCCATCCCAACATTATCGCCACACTTGGAGAAGTGCTCTCCCTCCTCAAAGATTGATTAAATTGTCATAATCTTATAAATACTATATCATGTCTACAAAGAAAGCAGAAGTTCCCAAGGGGAAACTCGGCGTCATGGTGGTAGGTCTTGGCGCAGTGTCATCAACCTTCATGACCGGCGTGCTTATGACCCGCAAAGGTCTGGCCAAGCCCATCGGTTCGATGACCCAATACGATAAGATTCGCGTAGGCCGCGGAGCCGACAAGAAATATCTCCATTATAAGGACATCGTGCCTCTTGCGTCGCTCGACGACATCGTGTTCGCAGCCTGGGATGTATATCCTGCCAATGCCTATGAGTCGGCCATCAATGCCGAGGTGCTCAAGGAAAAGGATATCAATCCTGTGAAGGAGGAACTGGAAGCCATCAAGCCCCTCAAGGCAGCGTTCGACAAGAACTATGCCAAGCGCCTCGACGGCGACAATGTGAAGCAATGCGCCGACCGCTGGGACATGACCGAGCAGATCCGCGAGGATATCCGCCGCTTCAAGAAGGAGACGGGCGTAGACCGCGTGGTAGTGCTCTGGGCAGCATCCACAGAGGTGTATGTTCCTGTTGATGAGAAGGTGCACGGCTCGCTCGCAGCCCTTGAGGCAGCCATGAAGGCCGACGACAAGGAGCATGTGGCCCCCTCCATGTGCTATGCTTATGCGGCCCTTTCCGAAGGATGTCCCTTCATCATGGGAGCTCCCAACACCACCGTCGACATCCCCGCCATGTGGGAACTTGCTGAAAAGACAGGCATGCCCATCGCCGGAAAGGACTTCAAGACAGGCCAGACTCTCGTGAAGTCGGGATTCGCCCCCATCATCGGCACCCGTTGCCTCGGCCTCCACGGATGGTTCTCCACCAACATCCTCGGCAACCGCGACGGCCTCGTGCTCGACGAGCCTGCCAACTTCCGCACAAAAGAGGTGTCGAAACTCTCCACACTCGAAAGCATCCTCGTGCCCGAGGACCAGCCCGACCTTTACGGCCACGGCAACGATGAGGACACGCAGTATTATCACAAAGTGCGCATCAACTATTATCCCCCGCGCAACGATAACAAGGAGGGCTGGGACAATATCGACATCTTCGGCTGGATGGGCTATCCCATGCAGATTAAGATCAATTTTCTCTGCCGCGACTCTATCCTTGCAGCGCCTCTCTGTCTCGACCTCGTGCTTCTCAGCGACCTGGCCATGCGCGCCGGTCGTCACGGCATCCAGCGCTTCCTGAGTTTCTTCCTAAAGAGCCCGATGCACGACTACACACGCGATGAGGTGCCCGTAAACAATCTCTTCCAGCAATACACTATGCTGAAGAACGCCATCCGCGAGATGGGCGGCTATGAGGCCGATGAGGAGATCGACTGATGCAATAAAGCAGATCCTTGCAATAAATGAACAGCGAAAAAATGGGCAAAGAAATAGGGCTGTCGAAATGAATCGGCAGCCCTGTGTGCATTTTTTGATGATTAAAGAAAGGGTAGGTTTTGTTAGTGATCCGGCCGCGATTCGAACGCGGGACCGTCTGCTTAGAAGGCAGATGCTCTATCCAGCTGAGCTACCGGACCGGCCCTCAATCCGGGATTCCTCCCGATTTCGACTGCAAAGTTAATAAAACTTTTTTATAAAATTGCACCAATCTCTTGGGAATTCTTTGAAAGAATATTAATTTTGCAAAATACACGACACCTGCCCCTATGGAGCAGGCGTCGCATTATGGGAATAATCAACTAAACTTTTTCATAAATTACAGAACTGCTATGTGGTTATCAAACTCTTCCGTAGGACGTAAGTTCGTAATGGCCCTCTCGGGTGCATTCCTCGTCCTATTCGTGACCTTTCACTGTTTGATGAATGCAGTGGCTATCTATTGGCCCTCGGCTTACAATGTGGTGTGCGAATTCCTCGGCGCCAA
Source organism: uncultured Muribaculaceae bacterium (assembly GCA_905209725.1). GTDB lineage: Bacteria > Bacteroidota > Bacteroidia > Bacteroidales > Muribaculaceae > Lepagella. Next base: position 29,774 of record CAJLTZ010000003.1, on the reverse strand, counting down.
CTGGTATGCTCTTCTGGGCACGCTGATTATAGCCGCCTTCATCGTGATTCACATTATTTATGCGCTGATGCTGACGCTTCAGAACCGCAAGGCCCGCGGCACACAGCGTTATTCCATCTCCCGTCGTCCGGCGAGCGTGGAATGGTCTTCGCAGAATATGCTCGTGCTTGGCATCGTGGTGCTTGCCTTCCTGGTGGTGCACCTCATCCAGTTCTGGGCTAAGATGCAGCTCGACGAAGTGCTTGGCGGAGAAAGCATGTTCCCCCATGCTGCCGGCACACTCTATCTGCAGGAGGCCTTCAGCCAGCCCTGGACACTTATCGTCTATGCAATCGGTTTTGTGGCTCTCTGGTTCCACCTCAACCATGGCTTCTGGTCAATGTTCCAGAGCGTGGGTTGGGACAATACCACATGGATGCCCCGCCTCAAGAAGATTTCTGCTTGGTGGGTAAGCATCGTGGTTGTGCTCTTCCTTGCAGAAGGCATCGTATTCACAGTGCAGGCCAACAAGAACTATTACCTTACCAATCCTGAGCTCCGCGAACAGTACAAGGAGATGATTGCTCCCATCGTGGCCGAGGATTTCGGTCCTGAAGGCGCAGGACTCGCCGAGCAGATTGCCATGTCGCCCTATGATCAGGTGTCGATGGGTCTCCGTCAGATGGAGGGCCAGATGGCCAGCCAGCTCGAGCAGATGAACTCCGAGGAGGGCAAGAAATATATCGCCTCCAATCCCCAGCTCAAGGAGCAGCTCGACAAGCTCAAGACACAGCACGAGGCTATCGAACGCTGCGTGAAGCTCTTCGACTATCTCGAGGCTAACGACAACAAGCCTGAGGACCAGCTCAACATGATGGCTCCCTCACAGACTCAAAATCCCCAATAATTAGCGATATGGAAAATATTAAAGAGAATGTCAAAGTGATGAATCCGGCTGATTCCAAAATCCCGGAAGGTCCTGTCGCTGAGAAATGGACCAATTATAAGGCACACCAGAAACTTGTGAATCCCGCCAACAAGCGCCGCCTCGACATCATCGTTGTGGGCACGGGCCTTGCCGGAGCATCCGCTGCCAGCACCCTGGCCGAGATGGGATTCAATGTGCTCAACTTCTGCATACAGGACAGCCCCCGTCGCGCTCACTCCATCGCCGCACAGGGTGGTATCAACGCCGCCAAGAATTATCAGAACGACGGCGACTCCGTATATCGTCTTTTCTATGACACAGTGAAGGGCGGCGACTACCGTGCCCGCGAGGCCAACGTATATCGTCTTGCCGAGGTGTCAAACAATATCATCGACCAGTGCGTGGCACAGGGTGTTCCCTTCGCCCGCGAATATGGCGGCCTTCTCGCCAACCGTTCCTTCGGTGGCGCTCAGGTGAGCCGTACATTCTACGCCAAGGGTCAGACAGGTCAGCAGCTCCTCCTCGGCGCTTACTCTTCGCTCAACCGTCAGATCCACGCCGGCAAGGTGAAGAGCTTCAACCGCTATGAGATGCATGACCTCGTGCTCATCAAGGATCAGGACGGTGTGGAGCGCGCACGCGGCATCATTGCCAAGAACCTTGTCACAGGTAAGTTCGAGCGCTTCGCAGCTCACGCAGTGGTAATCGCCACCGGTGGCTACGGCAACACTTACTTCCTCTCCACCAACGCTATGGGTTGCAACTGCTCCGCAGCAATGGCATGCTACCGCAAAGGCGCATATTTCGCCAACCCCGCTTACGTGCAGATCCACCCCACATGTATCCCCGTGCATGGCGACAAGCAGTCGAAACTTACCCTTATGTCGGAGTCGCTCCGTAACGACGGCCGCATCTGGGTGCCCAAAAAACTCGAGGATGCAGTAAAGCTTCAGAAGGGCGAGATCAAGGGAAGCGATATCCCTGAAGAGGACCGCGACTACTATCTCGAGCGTCGTTACCCTGCATTTGGTAACCTCGTGCCCCGCGACGTTGCCAGCCGCGCCGCCAAAGAGCGCTGCGACCATGGCTTCGGCGTAAACAACACCGGCCTCGCCGTGTTCCTCGACTTCTCAGAAGCCATCAACCGTCTTGGCATCGACGTGGTGCGCCAGCGTTATGGCAACCTCTTCGACATGTATGAGGAGATCACCGACGTCAACCCCGGTCAGCTCGCCTGCACAAAGGATGGCGTGAATTATTACAACCCGATGATGATCTTCCCCGCCATCCACTATACGATGGGCGGCATCTGGGTGGACTATGAGCTCCAGACATCCGTAAAGGGCCTCTTCGCCATCGGTGAGTGCAACTTCTCCGACCATGGTGCCAACCGTCTCGGCGCTTCCGCCCTCATGCAGGGTCTCGCCGACGGTTATTTCGTGCTTCCCTACACCATCCAGAATTATCTATCGGACCAGATCACAGTTCCCCACTTCCGCACAGACACTCCTGAGTTTGATGCAGTGGAGAAGAAGTGTATCGAGGATGAGGAGAAGCTGATGGCTATCCACGGAAGCCGTTCTGTCGACTCTATCCATAAGGAACTCGGCCACATCATGTGGGAATATGTGGGTATGGCCCGCGACAAGGAGGGTCTTACGCTTGCTCTTCAGAAACTCCAGGAGATCCGTCGCACATTCGAGACCGACCTCTTCATCCCCGGCAAAGCCGGCGAGGGCATGAACGTAGAGCTCGACAAGGCATTCCGTCTCCGCGACTTCATCACCATGGGCGAGCTCATCGCTTATGACGCGCTCAACCGCAACGAGAGCTGCGGCGGCCACTTCCGCACAGAGTATCAGACCCCCGAGGGCGAGGCCAAGCGCGACGACGAGCACTACTTCTATGTGGGCTGCTGGAAATATGAAGGCAGCGACACCAAGGCTCCCGAACTCATCAAGGAGCCCCTCCACTATGAGGCTATCAAGGTGCAGACACGTAACTATAAGTCGTAAACCCGAAGTCACACTCAATTAAATCAGAATTCAGATTATGGAAGAAAATATAATGAAAGTCAATCTTCGGGTGTGGCGTCAGGCCGGCCCGAAGGCTCAGGGCGCTTTCGTGACTTATCAGGGAGTCGAGACAACGCCCGACACATCCTTCCTCGAGACTCTTGATATTCTCAACGAGGCTCTCGTGGAGAAGGGTGAGGAGCCCATCGTGTTCGACCACGACTGCCGCGAGGGTATCTGCGGTATGTGCTCGCTCTATATCAACGGACATCCCCACGGACCCGCCACAGGCGCTACCACCTGCCAGCTCTATATGCGTCGCTTCGCCAATGGCGAGACCATCACAGTGGAGCCCTGGCGCTCGGCTGCCTTTCCCGTGATCAAGGACCTTATGGTGGACCGCAACGCCTTCGATAAGATTCAGCAGGCTGGCGGCTATGTGTCGTTCAATTGCGGCGGCGCACAGGATGCCAACTCGCTTCCCATCTCCAAGGTTCAGGCCGACGAGGCTATGGACTCCGCTTCCTGCATCGGCTGCGGCGCTTGCGTGGCTGCCTGCAAGAACGGTAGTGCAATGCTCTTTGTTTCTGCAAAAATCAGCCAGCTCTCTCGTCTGCCCCAGGGCGCTATCGAGCGCGACCGCCGCGCTCTCGCTATGGTAAGCAAGATGGATGAACTCGGCTTCGGCAACTGCACCAACACCGGCGCTTGCTCCGCTGAGTGCCCCAAGAACATCAAGATGGCCAACATCGCCCGCATGAACCGCGAGTTCATCGCCGCAAAGTGCAAAAACTGATAAGCCATTCCTGATATAAATTATTTATGGCGCAATCCTGCTGGGTTGCGCCTTTATTTTTGCACTGAGGGAGCATAATTTTTTGTAAAAGCAAAGATAAATATTAGTTTTGCGTAGTGAAACATTTTCTCATCCCATGAAATCTTTTCTTCGTATTTTAATATCTTTGATAATCAGTTGTTCCACACTGCTCCAGGTTAATGCCTCCGATGCCGGGGTGCCCCTGGAGATGGCACGTGTGCGGAAGGCGGAGATTACGAATCTTGAATACAGCATTCATTATAATATCCCGTCGGATACCTCGAAAAATATTCATGGAGACATCAATATCCTGTTTGATTTCAAAAAGGGGAGAGGGGAGAGATTTTTACCCATTGATTTTTCGCCGTCGGCGGATAATATTCATGAAGTAAAGGTCAATGGCAAGAGATGCGCGCCTGATATAAAAGAGGGCCATATCTATATCGACGCAAGTATGTTGCGCAGTAAAGGAAATGATATAGCCGTGACATTCATTCCCGATGACCGGCATCTTAACCGCCGTCCGGATTATATGTATACGCTCTTTGTGCCGGCTCACGCTCATTCGGCCTTCCCATGTTTCGACCAGCCCGATTTAAAGGCAACATTTCAGTTGACGCTTACGATTCCGGATTCATGGAAATGTGTGGGAAACAGTCCCGTAATCTCCGTGCAATCGCTCGGAGACGGCACAAGGCTTGTGAAATTTGCCCAGACAGAACCGCTCAGCACATATCTTTTCGCATTCACGGCCGGAGATTTCAAGACGATGACTAAAACTGCCGACGGGCGTGAGATTACGGCTTATTACCGTGAGACAGACCCCAAGAAGATAGCGCAGTTGGATGGCATTGTCGATGAGATCGCGGGTGCGCTCCGATGGCAGGAGAATTTTACCGGAGTGAAATATCCTTTCGCAAAATATGATTTTGTGGCTCTTCCCGGATTCCAGTTCGGAGGAATGGAACACACCGGTGCCACATTCTATAATGACAGCAGATTATTCCTCGGAGAGAGTCCCACTCCGGAGGAGGTGCTCATTTGTTCCCAGAATATCGCACATGAAACATCGCACATGTGGTTTGGCGATTATGTCACGATGGCATGGTTTGATGACGTATGGACCAAGGAGGTGTTTGCCAATTATTTTGCAGCGGCAATCACCCGGGAGAGGCTCCCGGAGTATGACCATGACATTGAATGGCTGCGCACTTATGTGGTGAGGGCGCTGAGTGAAGACCGTTCAGCGGGGCGCACGGCTATTCAGCAGGAACTCGGGAATCTCGGTGATGCCGGTCTCATTTACAATAATATCATCTACAATAAGGCCCCTGTTATGATGGCTAAACTTGTGGAATTTATAGGCGAGGACGCTTTCCGCAAGGGGATTCGCCGATATCTGGAAAGATATGGCTATGGCAATGCCACATGGGATCAGCTCATTGAATGTTTCCAGGAATTTACATCTGAACCGGTGGCGGAATTCAGTCGCGTTTGGGTCAAGGAGAAAGGAATGCCTGAAATCCGGAGCGAGATTAAGGGAAACAAGTTGATAGTGACTCAGTCAGATACTCTTGGGAATGGCAACCGCTGGCCTCAGCGGTTCAGCATTGATGTCATCGCAGGCGAGAAGCGTTGTAGTCTGCCGGTAATTATGACAGGAGCAAGCGATGATGTTGCATTCGATTTGCCTGTAGATATCGTGGAGGCAGTGAAGGCAGGGAATTCACCTCTTATAATTCCCAACAGCGATGCGAAGGGCTATGGGCTATTCACATTGGAGCCGGAAATGCTGATTCGACTATTGGAAAGAGTCAGTGCCTCTGATTCCCTCTCTCTCACTCCGAGTGGAGTATTGGCCGCCTGGATAAATTTGAATGAGAACTGGCTGGCTAAGAGGATTCCGGATGATAAATGGCAGACTGCGCTTACAAAGGCACTTGCTGCCACCACAGAACCATTGCAGGCATCGGCGCTTGCCGGCTACATGGGCGCATTGCTTCCCGAACTCGGAGGCCGTGATCGTGAGGTCCTTGAAAAAGACATCATGGGAATGGTAAGGAATCACCCGTTGCAGGCCACTCGCGTCACCTTGCTCCGCAATCTTGAGAGTGAAGCCTCGGCGCAAGTGGTGTGCGACACATTGTATTCGATATGGAAACGCCGGTCGATGCCGCAATTGAATGAAAATGATTACATGAATCTTGCCTACGAGATGGCAGTGCGCCATCCGGAAGAGGCCGATGCCATAATCTCGGAACAGAGGAGTCGCATTTCCAACCCTGACCGCCTTGCCCAATTCGATTTCGTAAGCCGGGCAGTTGACCCCGACAAAAATAAGAGGGATGAGTTTTTCCGCTACCTGCTCACACCGAAAGGGCGTGAGATAGAACCTCGCGCCGCGCAGGCTCTTTATTATCTGAATCATCCATTGCGCCGGAAAGAGGCAAAAGGTTATATCTATCCTGCCTTAGATAAATTACAAGAAGTGCAGCGCACAGGCGACATTTTTTTCCCCGGCAACTGGTGTAAGAGCCTGTTAGGCAACCACCGGAGCCCGGAAGCCCGCAAAGAACTCGACCGCTTCCTTGCCGCCAATCCCGCACTCAAGCCGCTCCTTCTCAACAAAATCCTCAACGGCGCTTACAGCCTGATCCGCGCCACAGGCGGAAAGAATTTTGTCAGTTTTCGCTGAGGCGGCGGCGCTGGAAGAATGCAGCGGTGGCGAAGATGAAGAGGAGGGCGCCGGCGGCCTGCATGAAGGCTACTGTGTGGAAGGCGGCCGCGAAACCGACATTCTCCGCAATCACGCCGCCTAATAAGATGCCTATGCCCATTCCCAAGTCCCAGGATATCAGAATCGAGGAATTTGCCGTGCCCCTCTGGTCATGCCGTGCCACTTTTACAAACATGTTCAGAAACGCCGGATACATCTGGCCGTTGCCAAGCCCTACCAGCAATGCGGACAGATAGAAGCTCCACGGCTCCGCCACAAAAGCAAACAGCGAATATCCGGCAAGCGACAGCAATACTCCTATGGTGGCGTTGCGGGTCATTTTTCCTTGTCGGAGACTCTTCGATCCGAAGAGGCGTGAAGTGATAAGGCCCGCCGAAAGAAGCATGAAGAATAGGCCTGTGCCATCGGTGATGCCAAGTTGCTGCTTGCCATAGATGGCCACGTAATTGCTCATGATCCCCCAGCAGAGGCCGAAGAATGAGATGTTTATGGCAAGTAGCCATGCGCGGCCGAGAAAGAAGTGGTCAAGACTGAGCACCGGTTTTGCCTGCACCTTCTCGCGTGCGGGAAGTTTTACCCTTGTGGAACAATAGAATCCTCCGAAGGCAAGGACAAGCGAAATCCAGAAAAGGAGCATGAAATTGCCTGTGACATTATAGATATAGATTCCTGCGCTGGGAGCAATAGCCATGGCGAGATTATTGCTCAGACCATAATATCCAAGCCCCTCATTGCGTCGCGACGAAGGAAGCACGTCAATGGCCACGGTGCTATTGACCACAGTGGTGGCGCCAAAGGGAATGCCGTGCAGAGTGCGCACTATGGCAAACATCAGCAATGTGCCTGCCCCCACATATCCGGTGAAACAGATGAAGAAGGCAAAGAAGCAGATGGTCAGCACAGTCTTGCGGTCGAAAGAATCTACCACAAATCCGCTGAATGGCCGCACAAGCAGCGTGGCCACCACGTAGCCGGAAAGCACCAGGCCAATCATATCCTTGTCGGCATCAAACTGCTGGTCAAGATAAAGCGGGAGAAGGGGAGTGAGCAGATAGAAGGCGAAAAAGAGCAGGAAATTGCAGGTCATCACCTTGATATATTCCCTGTTCCAGAGTTTGCGGGAATCGGCAGAAACATTATTACACGAATCGGAACTATTCATAATAAGCGGTTTTCGCCTGCAAAATTACTCAAAATTCCCCAAACGGCGCATATCATTTTTTCGGATTGATAATACAGAAACAGGCTTTGCAGGTCGATTGGCGGCGCTTGCAAAGCCTGATTTATATTAACAGGGTAACTTATTTGAAAGCAGGGTAAGTATGACCCGCAAATTAGTTAATGCATATTTTGAGTGTATTTTCGAGTGATTTGTGTGAGTCCGAGAAGGAGCGATGCGGGCATCGTGACTGAGCGGAGTCGCACAAAGCGCCGAAAAGACGCCAAAAGATGCGTTGACTAATCAATACATTTAATAATTTCGGTGTCATACTTAATTGATTGCTATTTAAGATAATCGATTGTTAATTAGAGGTATTTTCGGCGAGAATATCATCGGCTGTGGTGAATGCATCCGGTTCCACGCTAAGCATCAGAATGAAGCGTTTGCCGTCGGTGTCGTCAAGGAGGCGCATGTCGACAAGATTGCCGGCATATGGGCCATTCACCTGAAAGAGGTCATCGGAGAGGGAGTTGACGCCGAGATCTACTCCCAAGTCGTTCATTTCCTGCAGGAGAGCTCCACAGAATGCCGTCTGAGAAGCTGTGGCCTGCGCCAGCGACTTGCCGTCGTAAGGAAAGAGGAAGAAGAAGCAGTAGTCGAGAAGACGCTCATTACCGGCGTCAAGCGGGTCAACGTCTTCCGTAGGGACAAACTGAGCCATAGCCGAGCATTCGGGTGTCATTCCGTTGTATTCGAGCAGATATCCGTCGGCGCTTTCGAGCCATAGCGCCTGTTCGTCAGCCTCCGGAGTGAGGTTGATAAGGCGTTTCACTTCATTGGCGCAGTCGCGGCGACCGAGTTTGTGGCTCACGATGCCATATACCTTCGTGACCATATCCTCCGCATTCAGATGAATCGGCTGTCCCTGTGAGAGAGCCTTGTCGTTGTCGGCACCCTTCGCGGTTGCGGACTTTTGTTGACTCTTGACGGCTTCCTCCACGAGCTCCGACACCATTCCGGCATCCATCATCGAGAATTTCACTGCCCGCATTGTGCAGACCGAAAGTCCGAGAATAACAGAAATTAATATGATGCGTGGATATCTCATTTTAAGGCAATGAGTTCGTTTATGAACCCGTTGATACCTAAATAACCATAAATCAGCGACAATTGTTTTCGTCCGAAATGTTAAAAATGAGGTTCTTCCAGAAATTTAATGGTAATATTTTAGAGGCAAGGAATTCCTATGAAGGGAGGGTGTCGGCTATCCAGGCGTCGATGAGGCGGCGCGAGAGGGATGGTGGAGTAGGGAGCACCGGGGGATTTTCGCGGCAAAACCAGCCGCCGTCAGTCAGTTCGCCGTCGGCAAAGGTCACTTCCCCTTTTGCCAGGCGTGCAGTGAAGGCAATCATCAGCTGGGAGGGGAATGGCCACGACTGGCTCCCGAAATACCGGATATCCTCGATTTCGAGCGATGTCTCCTCTTTTACTTCGCGTGCCACGCATTCTTCGAGCGATTCGCCTGTCTCCACAAATCCCGCCACCAGCGCATACATCGGTCGCTTAAAATTGCGTGCATGCACCAGCAGTGCCTCGTCGCCCCGCATCACAAGCACCACGATTGCAGGGTTAAGCCGGGGAAACACCTCCTCCCCGCAATCGGGACATCGCACACTGATCTCCGAAGCCGGAAGCATCTCCCGGCCGCAGCGTCCGCAGTAGCGGTGGGTGGTGCGGAAATGCTCCAGTTCGGCATGGCGCACGGCCGCTTTCCATTCCTCCTCAGTCATCTTGGCATAATCTTCTCTCAGTCCCATATCTGATTTCGGTATTTTTTACAAAGATAATAAATCGCAGCCGCAATGGCAAGTTGCACGAATGCCAAATTATTAGTAATTTTGAAGCATGAGTGAGAAATATATCGTAAGTGCCCGAAAATACCGTCCTGCTACCTTCCGGACGGTAGTGGGCCAGCAGCACATCACATCAACGCTGAAAAACGCCATCACCACAGGGCGTCTGGCTCAGGCTTATCTTTTCTGCGGTCCACGTGGCGTGGGCAAGACCTCCTGCGCCCGAATCTTTGCAAAGACCATCAACTGCCTGAATCCCACCTCCGACGGCGAGGCCTGCGGAGAATGCGACTCCTGCCTCTCCATCGACCGTGGTAACTCCTTCAATATCATCGAACTTGACGCCGCATCCAACAATAGCGTCGACGACATCCGCTCAATCACCGAGCAGGTCAACGTGCCTCCGCAGTTGGGCAAATACCGCGTGTTTATCATCGACGAGGTGCACATGCTCTCCTCGCAGGCATTCAATGCCTTCCTCAAGACCCTCGAGGAGCCCCCGGCATATGCGATATTCGTAATGGCCACCACGGAGAAGCACAAGGTGATTCCCACAATCCTGTCGCGCTGCCAGATCTATGACTTCAAGCGCATCACGCCCGAAGATATTGTGGACCATCTCGCCTATGTGGCCGAGCAGGAGGGAATCAATGCCGACCGCCGCGCCCTAAGCGTAATTTCGCGCAAAGCCGACGGCGCCATGCGCGATGCCCTCTCCATCTTCGACCAGACAGCGGCATCCACCGGCGGCAACCTCACATATGAGGCTGTGGTGGAATCGCTCAATGTGCTCGACTACGACTATTTCTTCCGCCTTGTGGACGACTTCTCCACCTGCAATGTGCCCGATGCGCTTCTTCTTTATAAGGAGGTGCGCGACCATGGCTTCGACTCTCTCTTCTTCGTGAATTCCCTCGCGCAGCATGTGCGCGACCTGATGGTGGCCGCCAATCCTGCCACGCTTCCACTTCTCGAGGTGCCGGACGATGTGAAGCAGCGTCTCGGCGAGCAGGCGAAATCGCTCCCCTTGCAATGGTATTACACGGCGATGGCAATTCTCAACGACTGCGACCTCAACTATCGCACATCGAGCAATAAGCAGCTTCTCGTGGAACTCTCCCTCATCAAACTCTGCCAACTCAACAACAAGGAAAAGAACCCTTTTGAATATCCCGACAGCACGGTTCAATTGCGACCCTTCTCCGCGCCGTCGGGAACAATGCCAGAAAAGGAATCGCAACCAGCTTCCACTCCGGCACAACAGGCTGTGGCTGCACAGCCGGCAGCCCCTTCCGCACCTATGCGTCCCGCTGCCATGCGTCAACCCCTGGCGCCGCAGCCGACGCCGAGGCACACCGCAGGTGTGGCCCGCATGTCAATCCGAATAAACAACCGTCCGGCCACACATGTGGCGGAATCCCGTGAGCGCAACGCAGCCTTCACTGATGAGCAATTGCAAGAGTGCTGGATGAGATATGCGGAGCAGAACCCTCAGGAACAGCTCCTTGTAAGCGCCATGCGTATCTGCCGCCCTCAGCGCGAAAAAGACAACTCGTTTCTTATATATGTGCAGCATCCCTCGCAGCTTCAGGCCTTCGAACTGAGCATGAAGAAACTCGTGGACTTCCTGCGGGATGGCCTCAACAACGACCTCATCACGCTTCATGCCGAACTCGACCCCAACGTGGAGCAGATCAGGATGTTGCCGCCCAAGGAATTCCTCAAGAAAACGATGGAGGAAAATCCGATGCTCGGCGACTTCCTCCGCAGCGTGGATGCCGTGATGGATTGACGATTGATGATTAGTCGCGGAGCGACTGCCCTATTCTTTCATCTTTTTTTGCGAAAAATTTGGTCGTTTGAACCGAATGAATTAAATTTGCGTTGTAATGACAAAGACGGAGCTCAAAAGCGGAGATGAAAGCCCGCTCCCGCCGAAGTCTTCAGCCAAAGCAAGAGTGCTTTAAAAAATCCCACATCAAAGCAAATTGGGAAACTCATCAAATTATAAAGAAATACCGAGACAAGCTTAGTCGTCAATGGCGGGCCCCACATCTTATGATGATGGTCTCCTTAGACCACAGGCGGATTACAAAGATGGCCAAGCCCTCAAAACCTGTCGTTCGGAGTTTCGTCACATTCCTTTGATGTGGACCTTATAGGGCCGGTGGATTCTTCCCATCCGGCCCTTCCTTTTTTACAACCTATTTTCAAAAAATTACAAACGCCCAAAATAATCTTATGAAAGACGTAAAAGAAAGCCTGTTGCAGCGCACCAGCGTGCGCCGCTATGAGCGCGAGGCAATCCCCGCCGAAACAATGCAGTTTATCCGCGACGCCGTGATGAATACCCCTACCAGTTATAACGGCCAGCAGTTCAGCGTGATCGAAATCGACGATCAGGATCTCAAACTCAAACTCTACGAACTTACCAACCAGAAACAGATCAAGACGTGCAACCGCCTCCTCATCTTCTGCTCCGACTATAACAAAATCACCCTTCTTGCCAACAGCAAGGGACTCGATGTGCCTCCCTTCACCGACACAATGGATGGTGTAACCATCGGCATCATCGACGCCTCGCTCGCCATGATGAGTGCAGTGGTGGCTGCACAGGCTGCCGGACTCGGCTCCAACTGCATCGGATATCTGCGCACCGTGGATCCCGCTGCCGTGGCCGAACTGCTACACCTTCCAAAAGGCGTGTTCGTGGTGTGCGGCCTGGCACTCGGAATTCCGCGCGAACAGCCCGACCTCAAACCCAAACAGCCGGAATCGCTCGTGTTCCATCACAACGCCTACCGTCGCGACGACCAGCAGATGGTGGCTGAACTCGATGAATACGATGCTGCGGTGAGCCATTACAACCGCAACCGCGCCGGAGGCACTTCCGAAAACGACTGGGTGGCTCATATCCTCGACTATTACCGCCATGCCATGAGTTATCGTATCCTTGACTACCTTCGCGACCAGGGTTACGATGTGAAGAAATAATGAAATGAAAAAGTTTTTCCGCAACGAGAATGGTTTCGTGGAAAACGACGTGTGGCTTCCGCATTGCTGGGTCAATGTGGAATGCCCCGACGCGTCGGACATCCGCTTCCTCACCGATGAACTCAACGTGCCCACCTCTTTCATCGAGAGTGTGGCGGATATGGAGGAGCTTCCGCGCTTCGACCATGAGGGAGAATGGATGCTGACCATTCTGCGGATTCCTGTGAAGACACGTTCCGGCGAGCGTGTGCCTTATCGCACAGTGCCTCTCGGAATCATCCTCTGCAACGAGGTGGTGGTGACCATATGCTATGCCAAGTCGGAACTAATCCCCGATTTCATTGACTATACGCGCATAAAGGGGATTCATATCGACCAGCAGGCCGACTTTATCCTCCGCCTCGAATACAGCACCACATATTGGTTTCTCCGCTATCTGAAAGAGATTCACCGGGATGTGGATAAGGCCGAAGACCAGATTGGACGCAAGGTGCGCAATGAATGGCTTATCGAGATAATGCACGTGCAGAACTCACTCGTGTATTTCAACACCTCAATCCAAGGCAACCAGATGCTTCTCGAACGAATGCCTCATCTATTTGCCGATAAATATGATGCCGCACTTCTTGATGATGTGGATGTCGAGATAAGACAGGCCGCCAATACCATCAATGTCTATTCCACGATTCTCATGGGAATGCAGGACTCTCTGGAATCAATCATCTCAAATAATGTCAACGATATCATGAAGAAGATGACCGTGGTGTCGATTGTGCTGATGATTCCCACTCTGATAGCGAGTTTCTACGGCATGAATGTGGCCGTGGCGTTTGGCAGCAGCAAGTATGCCTTCTTTCTTATAATAGCGGCGAGTATGACCTTGGCTCTGGTCACTTTCTGGATTCTTAAGAAAGTGAAGTGGGTTTAGCTGAATAATTCTCGGAGGATTTCGGGAGATTTCAGTGAACTCATGCCGGGGAAATGCACGGCATAATATTGCATCAGGCGTGCAAGGACAATTCGTCTTTGCGCGCCATTCATTTTGAATCGGGACGCATTGCGCGGAGTGATGCGCATCAACGCCGGCAGGGCGGAGGTCTCTTCCGGTGTGAGGCGGTCGCGATGCAGGGGAGCAAAGGTTTTCAGTGTGCCGTCGCGCATGTCGAGCCATAGACCGGGGCGCCAACCTGCTATGTCGGGACTTATGCCTGCATAAGGGAGTAACCCGATAAGAAACGCGAGATGAAAATTGGCGTCGGCGCCGGGGGCGTCATCGAGAAGTTGGAGTGAGTTGACGATGAAATCCCAAAGCCTTGGATCACTTTCGGCATAGCGGAGATAAGCGTTAAGAAATTCACTGAGGAAAAGGGCTAAGGCGCTTTTTACAGGATTGAAATATATATCGCGCCAAACTCGCAAGCGCTGTGGCGAACGGAGAGTCTGCAGTTCGCGGGTGGCATCGATGCGTACGTCAGCGGAAATAACGGAAAGGGGCATGAGGCGCGCACTGCGGGCAGCGCCCTGGCGACTCTTGGAGGCAGCGGGCACAAGCATCGCCATGCGCCCACGCTCACGGGTGAAAAGCGTGGCCACATTATGCCGGTCGGAATGCTTCACCAGACCAATCACTATACTGCTGATCCGCTCCAAAGTGTTCCAATTAATAGGGCAGTCGCTCCGCGACTTAGCGGTGTTTGCGGGGGACGTTCTTGTTGTTGGCGTCGAAGATGCGCTGGGCGCCGCGGTCGAAAATCTCCCAGTGGGCGCGTTGTGCAGCCGGGATGCTCTCCGGCATCCATGAGGGTATCACCTTGAAATTAGTGCGTCCTCCAGCGGGCTTGGCGCTGAAGAAGGTGTCATAATCGGCACCTGTCACGCGGGCGCGTCCCTGTGCATCGCGCGTCACGCGGGCGCGAACCAATGCGCCACCTCGGGTGTCGGCGGTCTTCATATTAGAAATCAGATTCCCTAAACTATACACAAGAAGCACATCCTTCCCCTCCTTCTCATTGCGCACCATCTCCATCGGCTGGATCACATGCGGATGGCCGCCGATAATCATATCCACGCCCTGATTCACAAGAAACTGTGCCAAATCCTTCTGGCTCGAATTGGGAAGCAGCACATACTCAATGCCCCAGTGCACGGCCACAACCACAATCTCGGCGCCGGCATCGCGGGTCTTCTTTATCTCCTGAGCCATGCGCAGCTTGTCGATGAGCGCCACCTCCATGCCGTCGCGCGGTGGTATGCCGTTGGTGCCGTAAGTGTAATTGAGAAACCCGAAGCGGATGCCATTGATATTCTTGATGAAAGGCACCTTCTCGAGGCGTTGCAGGGAATCGCGGAATGTGCCCACATGGTCGATGCCGAGAGAGTCGAGAGCAGTAAGCGTGCGTCGTGCGGCGCGGTCGCCACGGTCGAGGCAATGATTGTTGGCCGTCAGCATCATGTCGAATCCTGCATCCTTGAGGGCCTGCGCATAACTGTCGGGCGCCGAGAAGCAAGGATATCCGGAATAATCCGGGCCACCACCGAGGGGCACCTCCAGATTGCACACGGCATAATCGGCACGGGTCACTTCCGGTGCCAGGAGCGTGAAGCAGTCGGAATAATCGTAGGAGTTGCCGCCGAGTTCACGGGCGCGGTCGAGCTGCGCCTGATGCTGCATGGCGTCGCCGGCGAAGAGAAGTTCGGCGCTCTGTGGCGCGCCGGTGGATGCTGCTCCTGTGAGGAAACCGAGGAGGCTGAAGAGAAGAGTCATATCAATGGATGAAAGGAGAATGGATTATTCAATCTCCTGCGAGGAGAATGTGAAGCATATCACGGCACGGTCAGTGTGGAGCTGCGTCATTGTGGGGATGGCCACATATGGCGCGCAGCGGGTCACATATTCCGTGGTGCTGTTATAGTTCGACTGGCTTTCCGTGGTGATAAGCACAGGCAGGATAGTGAAGGTCATATCCTCCTCGCTCACGGTCTCGCCGCGCTGCTTGCGCTCAAGCATATCCAGGAAATATGAGCGCATGCCGTTAAACTGGTAGCAACCCAATGTGGAATTGTAAGCCGCATAGAAGGATGTCTTGCCATCGGGCACGCGGTTGTTTTTGAAAAACTCCTCGCGTTCCGAAGCCTTCACCATCAGCAGCCAGGGGGCCACGCCGATACCGTGGTCGTTGCGCACCGTATTGGCCGGAATCTGAAATCGCAGTGACGACACCACCGACACGCCATTATTGGCTGATTCAAATTTATTGAGAAGGTCGTCCACAGGGAAGCGGATCTCAGCCATAGTGCCGCCGGGAGAGGTGATTATTGTCTCCCCCCGGGAGATGCGCTCCTTGAGCGATTCGGCCATAACATAGCTGATGATGTTGCTGCTGAGAACCTCCGGCTGGCTGGCAAAGACGCAGATGGAGTCGCGCTTAGTGCGAGTCACATATTCGTAGATATCCTTGCCTTCCGAGTCGGTGCCGGTCTTTTCATAAACCTGTTCCGAACTTGTCCAGTAAAGAAGCATTTCCGCGCCCGAGATGCGGGCGATGCATCCGTTGCCGAAATTCTGCTCCACATAGATTCCCTTGAACCAGTCGTTGAAGGTGGCCGGCCATTGGAAAATCGGGTCGTTGGCGCGGTATTTTCTGAACACCTCCTCCTTGAGCGTCTCCGGCATCTTCACGGGGATGCGGATATATCCCTGTTTGTGGAAGAGGGAATCGTTGGCGATATTGGAAAGAGTGTAGCTTGCCGAGCCGAGTAGATTGGAGGCATCGAGCCGCTGATGCTTGCGCGGGTCATAATTGGAGGAGATGGTGTCGGGCAGGGGAGAGGAGAGGCGGTATGCGCGAAGCTGCTGAGGGGCGAGGGAGTCGCCGGTAAGGGCGCCGCGGGGCACGGTGAGCATCAGACGCATCGAGTCTGCCTGCTGTATTGAGTCGGGGATTGTGAGGCGCGTGGCGGCAAGCAACTGGCTCACGAAGGAGCAGTCGAGTCGGCCATATTCAGGCACATTGATGCGGCCTAAGAGTTTTGTGAGGGTGCGGGCGTCATAGGCGCCTACATATTGTGTCTCGGCCTTGACGGGAGTGGCGAGGGAGTCTACGGTGATGGTCACCTCTCCCTGGATCAGCGACGTGCCGATATCGCTTACATCCTCCTGGCATGAAGCCAAAGGAAGGGAGAGGATTGCTGCGGCGGCAAGCGCCTTGAGGGTGCGGAGCATTTTCATTGCAGGCTCTTATAAAATTCGTCGAGTTCGGCGGCGTGGTCGCTGTCGGCGTCGATGCGGAGCACCGGGATGCCGCGCGCTTCGGCACGCGCAAGTAGGGTCGCGTCGGGTTCCACGCCCTGGAACACCACTGCATCGCTATACTGGATGCCGATATGATGCAGGAAATTATTGTCGGCGGGAAGCTGGCGGAATTCCTCGATAAGTGCGGGGTCGATGCCCTCCTCCTTCAGTTTGTCGAAGATGGCGGTGTCGATGGGTGCGGTCTCGTTTTCGGGCATCACGCTGTAGATAATCCTCGAATTGCGGAAAGCGTCGCCATAGATGCTGCGGATATAGAGGGGCGTGAGGGCCGAGATCCAGCCGGTCACATGGAAGAAGTCCGGTTCCCAGCAGAGTTTCTTGGCGGTGTCCACAGTGCCGCGTGCGAAGAAAATCACGCGCTCGTCGTTTTCGGCGCGGTTGGAACCGAAGGAGTCGCTGTCGTTGGCCTCTTTCTGGAAATAGTCATCGTTGTCGATGAAATATACCTGGATGCGGGAGGGGTGCATCGAGGCCACTTTTACCACGAGCGGATGGTCGTTGTTGCTGATTGCGATGTTCATTCCGCTGAGGCGAATCACTTCGTGGAGCTGGTTGCGGCGCTCGTTGATGTCGCCGAAGTCGGGCATGAAGGTGCGCACCTGATATTTGCGCTGCTGCATGGCCTGCGGAAGTGTGCGGCAGAGCTGGCCGTTAGGCCCAACGTTGAGGTAGGGGAAGATTTCCTGGGAAATGTATATGATTCTGTGTGATGCCATCAATCTAATTTTAATTTGCAAAATTACAAAAAAAATGCGACATAACCGAATCTGACCCCAAGCTTCGGTAAAAAATCAAAAATCCTTTTGTGAAAAGGGCGTAAAAGAAAGGAGCCTCCGGGATGGAGACTCCTTTGAGATATCGGTAAATCTTGTCTCGCCGAAGCGGGGGCTGGATTAGCGTACCACTACCTTCTTGCCGCTCTGAACGTAGATGCCGGCGGGAAGTTGGTTCTTGTTCATGCGGATGCCCTGCAGGTTGTAAACGGGAGCGTCTGTTGCTTCCACATCACTGATGATGCTTTCAACTCCGATAGGTGCGAGTTTGGTGGGGTCGAATGTCAGGGTTGTATCCGGGTTCGAGCGTCCTTCGCTGTATTCCTCTTCGCTCCAGAGTTTGTTGCCCATGCATCCCTGCCAGATGTTGAGCTTGTATTCATTGCTTTCGTCAATGTTAATGCCGGTAAGGGTGACGTCAATCATTTTGGGATTATCCTTGTTTACTTCGAAAAGTATGCATTCGTCATCGAACGATAAGTCTATCTTTTCGCCTGTGGGCTTGCCTGTGGAGGGATCAATCATATCGCCCATGCCAATGCCATAGAGGCTTGTGCGGGTATGATACTTCTCATTAAGGTAAACGTCCTCGTCGAATGTGAGAGTGTATACCACAGCGTCGGTCTTTTTGCCGTTAATGCGGGCAGTTCCTGCATTGCCGTCGGAAATAGTGGGTTTAAAGTCATATTTCGTGTTGTTGGGACGCTGTTTGCCCAAAAGTTCCCAAACATTGAAGTCGAATCTCAGTTCAGGATTTACACGCTGAACCATCTCTCCTTTAGCAAATGCTAAGTCACCCACGCATCCTTCAGGAAGGACACATGTGTAGTTGAGGTCGTGATTGTATTTGTCGTATCCGAACAATGAAATTTGATATCTCTTGTAATCGGATGCGAATCCGCAGCAGTCAATTTTCATGGGGGGCACTTCGTTGCCCTCCTTGTCATATACTTTAACCCTTGAACCAACAGACGTAGCTCCTGCTCCGGTTGGCCACCATACATCCTCGGGGAATGTCAGTTCTATGAGAATCTGGGAGACCATGGTGTCTGTGGGAATGCCTGCAATCTTGACGTTGACATTGAGCTGTTCCTGACCAGTTATTTCAATGTTGGTCGGGGTGAAGTCTGTGGTTACGGTCGGTTCTCTTGCAATCATTGTGGATGCTGCTAAGAGTCCGAACGCTGCAAGTGTAAAGATTTTCTTCATAACGAAAATTTTTAGTGTTAGTATTATGTTTTTTTTGTTTTCAGTAGATTGGTTGTCTCGTTTGCCGGAAAATCTTTCGATGGTTTACGGCATATGAGTTAAAGTCATCGTTATTGTTCTTCGTGTTTTGTTCAGCGTTGTGGCGTTATTGAGTTGCATCCGCCATGGGGTCGGTTTTCCATGGCGGATATGCAAAATTATAAATTATTTTAAGAATCGCAAAAAAAAATCAATACGGAGGTGCAAAAAAATGAATTTGCCCGTAGTTGCTGTCTCAGCGAACAATCACCTTTTGGCCGCTTCTTACGTAGATTCCGGAGGGAAGGCTGCCGGCATTCACGCGGATTCCCTGCATATTATAAATGGGAGCATCTTCTGCGGAGTCGTTTGCGATTTCGGCAATGCCCACATAGTTCATATTGATGGGGTTGAACTCGAACATGGTTTTCGGCATGGCGCGTCCTTCGCACTGGTCTTCGTCGCTCCAGGTCTTGTTGCCGATAAGGGCTTTGGGCATCTCGAAGGTGTATTGCTGGTCGCGGTCAATGTCGAGGTCGGCGATGGTGATCTTCACCACTTTGGGGTCATCCTTGCTTACGGCAAACTTGATGAGGCTGGTGTCATACCATTTGTCGAGCATAGTGCCGGGTTCCTTTTCGCTTTCCTCCTCGTCGATACCTTTGAGCACGCATTGTGTGTTGATCTGGTCATTGAGCAGATAGGCGTCTTCGGGGAAGGTGAGGGTGAAGATTATCTGGTTCTGGGGTTTGCCGTGCACGCGGGTTTCCTGGCGTTCGCCGGCGGGGATTTCGGGGATGAAGTCGTATTTGGTGTTGTTGGAACGCGGTTTGCCGAACACTTCCCAGACATTGAAAGATGTGGAGAAGGCGGGGTTTACGTGCTGCACATCCTCATCGTTTTTCCAGGCGCGGTCGCCGATGATACCTTCGGCAGCCCTCACGGTGAAGTCGGTGTTTGGGTCGGTCTGGTTCCAGCCATAGAAGTTGAGGGTGATTACATTCCATCCCGCGTCAGAAAGGCGTCCCATCTCGAATTTGGGCGGAGTCACCTCTTCGCCGGCCTTGTCGTAAACCTTCACGTAGTCTGGGGAGTTTACTGCCCAGGTGGCGTAAGTGCCGGGGAAGGTGAGGGTCACGGTGAGATTGGAGATCATCGTGTCCTTAGGGAGAGTGGGGATGGTGTTGAACTGGTTGGACATCATCTCTCCGGAGACCTTGATTTCGGGCTGGAAATCGGGAATGACGGTCGGTTCGCGGGCAATCATCGAAGTGGCGGAGAGCAATGAGATTGCTGCAAGCGTAAAGATTTTTTTCATAACGTAAAAGTTTAGTTAATGATGTTGTTATGTATGCCTGCGGGGAAGCCTTGCGGGGGAAGCCTGCAGGATAAAATGCAAAATTATAAATTATTAACATACTTGCAAAAAAATCCGAATGGAAAGGGAGAAAAAATGGCGCATAGATAAGCGGAAAGCCTCACCGGCCCTTGGCCGGCGACACACAATCTTCGACGACTCACATCGGAGGCATATGCGTAATATTGGTGAGTAAGTGCGGTTTCTGTGTAGTTTCCGGGGTAAAAATTAGAATGTTTCGTGAAATTGTTGTAATTTTGCCGCGAAATATGCGCGTAGGGCCGGTAAGTCCCCGTCGCAAAGGACGGTAAAACGCACAACCTATAACTGAATATGTTGATAATCAGGACAGCGTCGGAACTGGAATCGTTCGTGGCGCATGAAAAGGCCAATGGCCATAGTATCGGATTTGTGCCTACGATGGGTGCCCTTCATGAGGGTCACCTTTCGCTGGTGGAGCGCTGCGTGGCGGAAAACGATGCCGCTGTGGTGAGCGTATTCGTAAACCCGACACAATTTAATAACCCCGACGACCTCGCCACCTATCCCCGCTGCGAGGAAAACGACTTCCGCCTTCTGGCACAGGCTGGCGCAGCCGTAGCCTTCGCCCCTACAGTCGAGGAGATCTATCCCGACGGCACCGAATCGAAAACCTTCGAACTCGGCCAGGCTGCCGAAGTGATGGAGGGCGTGCATCGTCCCGGACATTTCCAGGGCGTGGCCCAGGTGGTGTCGCGGCTCTTCGCTCTTGTCCGCCCCGACCGGGCATACTTCGGCGAGAAAGACTTCCAACAGATCGCAGTGATCCGCAACATGGTGCGCAGCGAAGGAATCAAGGTCGACATCGTGGCCTGCCCCATAAAGCGCGCCGACGACGGACTCGCCCTCTCAAGCCGCAACGCCCTGCTCACCCCTGAGCAGCGCGCCATCGCTCCCGAAATCCATGCCGCTCTCGCCTACAGCACCGAATATGCCTGCACCCACAGCGTCCGCGCAACTCACGACACAGTGGTGGAACGCCTTGACGCTGTGCCCGGCCTGAAGGTGGAATATTTCGAGATTGTCGATGCCCGCACCCTGCTCCCAATCGATGAATGGGAGGAAGCACCAGAAGTGCAGGGATGCATCACCGTCTATTGCGGCAAGGTGCGCCTAATCGACAACATCCGTTATAAATAAGAAGCAACAGCCCTTGCATTATACGCTAAAGATATGCTGATTGAAATGATGAAATCGAAGATTCACCGCGTCACCGTGACAGAGGCGAATCTCGACTATATTGGGAGCATCACGATTGACTCCAAACTGCTTGAGGCGGCAAACATCCTACCCTCGCAGCGCGTCTGGATTGTGAACAACAACAACGGCGAGCGCTTCGACACCTATGTGATAGCCGGCGAGCCCGGCAGCGGCGTGATTTGCCTCAACGGTGCTGCCGCCCGCAAGGCCCAGCCCGGCGATGTGGTGATTATCATGACCTACGCCCTTGTGACCGAAGAGGAAGCACGAGACTGGAAACCGACCGTGGTATTCCCCGACACCCAAACCAATCTCCTCAAATAAGAAGCAATAAGAGAATATGTTTAAAAACCTATCCGAGCGCCTGGAGCGCTCCTTCAAGATACTCAAAGGCGAGGGCCGCATCACGGAAATCAATGTGGCCGAGACCCTCAAGGATGTGCGCCGCGCCCTTCTCGATGCCGACGTCAACTATAAGGTGGCGAAATCCTTCACCGACACCGTGAAGCAGAAGGCGCTGGGACAGAATGTGATCAATGCTCTCAAACCGAAGGAACTGATGATCAAGATTGTGCACGACGAACTCGCCGCCCTCATGGGAGGCGACGCCGCTCCGCTCAATCTCGACGGCCGCCCCGCCGTGATTCTTATGTCAGGTCTGCAGGGCGCCGGTAAGACCACATTCGCCGGCAAACTCGCCAAGAAACTCAAGAGCACCAAGGGGAAGAACCCGCTGCTCGTGGGAGCCGACGTGCACCGGCCCGCAGCCCGCGAACAGCTCCGCACCCTCGGCGCCTCCATCGACGTGCCCGTATTCACCGAGGACGCCAATCCAGACCCCGTGGATATTTCCCTCAAGGCCATCGACTATGCCCGCGCCAACCATTACGACATCGTGATTGTCGACACGGCCGGCCGCCTTGCCGTCGACGAGGAGATGATGCAGGAGATCGAGAGCATCAAGAATGCTGTCAAGCCGCAGGAAACACTCTTCGTGGTCGACTCGATGACAGGTCAGGACGCGGTGAACACAGCCAAGGCCTTCAACGACCGCATCGACTTCGACGGAGTGGTGCTAACCAAGCTCGACGGCGACACCCGTGGCGGTGCCGCAATATCCATCCGCTCCGTTGTGGCCAAGCCCATCAAATATGTGGGCACAGGCGAGAAACTCGAGGATATCCAGGAATTTAACCCCGAGGGCATGGCCAACCGTATCCTCGGCATGGGCGACATCGTGGAACTCGCCAAGCGCGCCCAGGAGGTTTACGACCTCAAGGAGGCCGAGAAACTCCAGGAGAAACTCCGCAAGAATAAATTCGACTTCGACGACTTCATGCACCAGATTGCCCAGATCAAGAAGATGGGTAACCTGAAGGACCTCGCTTCGATGATTCCCGGCGTGGGTAAAGCCATCCGCGACATAGACATCGACGACAGCGCCTTCAAGAGCATTGAGGCCATCATCAACTCGATGACCCCATACGAGCGCCACAATCCCGAAATCATCAAGGGCACACGACGCCAGAGAATCGCCAAAGGATCCGGCACATCGCTCCAGGATGTGAACCGCCTGCTCAAACAATTCGAGGACACCCGCAAGATGATGCGCATGGCTTCCGGCATCAAGAACCCGATGAAGATGATGCAGCAGATGCGCAAGGGTGGGGGTGGCATGCCCGGCATGGGACGCCGCTAAGTGCGGCCTTAAATTTCTGAACAATATTTCATGATACAGACAAATAATCTTGGAATTCAATTCGGGAAGAGGGTGCTCTTCCAGGACGTAAACCTTACCTTCACCCATGGCAACTGCTATGGCATCATCGGCGCCAACGGGGCCGGCAAGTCCACGCTGATGCGGATACTCAGCGGCCAGCTTCAGCCCACGAGCGGCACCGTGACATTCGGTCCCGGCGAGCGACTCTCCGTGCTTTCCCAGGACCACTTCGAGTTTGACGAGTGCACCGTGATCGAGACAGTGCTTCGCGGCCACAGCGTTCTTTGGGAGATCATGCGCCAGAAAGACGAGATCTACGCCAAACCCAACTTCAGCGACGAAGACGGTATCCGCGCCGCCGAACTCGAAGAGAAATTTGCCGAACTCGAGGGCTGGAACGCCGAAAGCGACGCTGCCGCTCTCCTCTCCGGCCTCGGAATCAAGGAAGACCGCCACTATATGCTCATGAAAGACATGAGCGCCAACGAGAAGGTGAGGGTGCTTCTTGCCAAAGCTCTTTTCGGCAATCCTGACAATCTCCTCCTCGACGAGCCCACCAACGACCTCGACCTCGAGACCGTGGCCTGGCTCGAAAACTATCTCGCAAATTTCGAGAACACGGTGCTGGTGGTGAGCCACGACCGCCACTTCCTCAACGCGGTGAGCACCCACACCCTCGACATCGATTATAACAAAATCTCCCTCTTCGCCGGCAACTACGACTTCTGGTACCAGAGCTCGCAGCTCGCTCTGCGCCAGCAGCAGGCCGCCAACAAGAAGGCTGAGGAGAAACGCAAGGAACTCCTCGAATTTATCCAGCGCTTTTCTGCCAATGTGGCCAAGAGCAAGCAGACCACAAGCCGCAAGAAGATGCTCGAAAAACTCAATGTGGAGGAGATTCAGCCCTCGTCGCGCCGTTATCCAGGCATCATCTTCACCCCCTGCCGCGAGGTGGGCAACAAGATTCTGGAGGTGAAGGGCCTCAGTGCTTCGGTGGATGGCGAACTGCTCTTCTCCGATGTCAACTTCCAGATCGAGAAGGGCGACAAGGTGGCTTTCCTCTCCCGCGACCCCAGAGCCATGACGGCGCTATTCGAGATAATCATGGGCAACCGTAAGGCAGATGCCGGTGAATTCGAGTGGGGACAGACCATCACCAACGCTTACCTTCCCCTCGACAACAGTTCATTCTTCAATACCGACCTCAATCTTGTGGACTGGCTCTGCCAGTGGAGCAATGACTCTTCCGAAATCTATCTCAAGGGTTTCCTCGGCAAGATGCTCTTCAGCGGCGAGGAGGTGCTCAAGAAGGCATCAGTGCTCTCCGGCGGTGAGAAAATCCGTTGCATGATAGCACGCATGATGCTCACCGACGCCAACACGCTGGTGCTCGACTCTCCCACCAACCACCTCGACCTCGAATCTATCCAGGCCTTCAACAACACGCTCCAGAATTTCAAGGGAGTGATTCTGATGTCGAGCCACGACCACGAGTTTATCCAGACAGTCTGCAACCGCATAATCGAACTTACGCCTCACGGAATCATCGACAAGATGATGGATTATGACGACTATGTGGAGGACGAGAAGGTAGCCGCTGCCCGCGAGCGCCTCTATTCCTGAAAGGATTGATGATTCTTTCTGATTGATGATTGAAATAAATTCAGGCGCCGGAGAAAACACTCCGGCGCCTGTTGCTGTTTATATTATGAAACTAAAGTAGCTAAAGTAGCTAAAGTAGCTAAAGTAGCTAAAGTAGTTATGATGGCTATACAGCTATGATGGCTATAAAAGAAGCAAATCCACTATGAGCGCATACAGAAACATCCATATCCTGGCTCTCTTGGGGGCCGCGTCCCTTCTCGGCTTCACTTCCTGCCATAAGGACGATGACACCCCCGATCCCCTCCAGCAGAAAGTATATACAGGTTTTATGCAATTGAGCGTGACTTATAACGGCGCCCCGGTTTCGGGCAAACAGGTTACCATCACCCCGCAGGCCGACGGCTCGGCCCGCATGGAGGTGGAGGGATTCTTCAATGTTGCCCAGCTTGGTGGCGACTTCAAGGATATGCCGCCGGTGCGCACGGCCGGTGTGATGCCGGGTACGCCGGTCCTTACTCTCACGGCTCCCATGCACGCCGATGGGAGCGCCTATTCCTTCTCAGGCAAAGGCTCTACCGACTATGCCACCTTCTCTTATTCCGGTCGCGTAAACAATGAGAAGATGCAACTCAATTTCACCGATGTCAAGCTTCTCAATCAGTCGCTCGCCGGCGGCGTGTGGAAGCCGGCACCCATAGAAATGAACGAGAATGGGGTAGGGTGGAAGAGTTCGCCGTTCCATTTCGTGTGGGAGGCCAACCTCCCCGACGAACTTGGGCTCAACATCAACGGCGACCTGCTCCAGATGCTCGCCAATCTGCCATTCATTCCGGCGTATGGCGGCACGGCAGAGATGTCGCTGGCGCAGGTGGTGGCCAACGGACTCAAGACGCTCGCCTTCTCCCCCGACGGCAATCTGGTGATGACCTACCTGCAGAGTGCGCAGGGTGCCGCGCAAATCACACACGCACCCCTCTGCATGATGCAGTATCTGCCGCTTGCGCAAGGTTCCTTCCAGTTCTATCTGAATCCCACCGACCTGCTCACGGTGATTCTGCTCAACAACGACAAGCACTCTCCCGACATCCCCGAGAATCCATTCGGTGCTCCCCGCCGTG
The DNA here is from genome assembly GCA_905209725.1 of uncultured Muribaculaceae bacterium. GTDB lineage: Bacteria > Bacteroidota > Bacteroidia > Bacteroidales > Muribaculaceae > Lepagella. The sequence goes on along the minus strand of CAJLTZ010000003.1, from coordinate 3,938 downwards.
CCGCTGCCGACAATCCAGACAGCGGCTCAACAACAGCAAATCCTGTCATCGAGCATCTCAAGCAACTGCTGATGCAGACCCTCGTGCAACTCGCTCCGCAACTTCCCTACGGGATACCGCTCTATTATGCTCCCTCGGCCACAGGCATCAACGTATACATCGGTCATCAGGACCTAATGCCTGTGGCTAAAGCCATTGTCCAGACCATTCTCAGCGACCCGGAATTGCAGAAACTCATCATGGAGGCCGCGCAAAAAGACCCCACGCTGCTCCAGCAGCTCCCCAAGATTCAGGAACTCATGAAGCAACTTCCCACCATCCTCGAACTCACCACCCGCCTCGAACTCGGACTCTCACTCGTGAAATAATGTTGAATGTTGAATTAGTGTCAAAATCTCTGGCATTGAAAATTGAAAATTGAGAATTGAAAATTGAAAATTGAAATAACAGTATTATGAAAGCACTTACAAAAAAATTCGGAATCACCCGTTTCTGGTGGCTTCCGCTCGTGACAGGCATGATTTGCCTGGGCTTCGGCATCTGGTGTTTCATCAATCCCGAAGAGTCTCTTGAAGTTATGGCCTATGTGTTTACGGCCGCCATCTGCATTGCCGGTGTGGCCGACATCGCCTTCGGCCTCACCAACAGCCGCAGCGACCTCAACTGGGGTTGGGGATGGAGCCTGGCAATCGGTATCCTGGAGATTGTGTGCGGTGTATGGCTCTTCTGTCTCCCCGCTCCCGTGCTCACCTCCGCCTTCATCTTCGCAGTGGCAATCTGGATGATTGTGGCTTCAATCAATTCAGTGTGCGAGGCAAGTTATCTGTCGAGATACACCGGCGCCGCCGGCATCATCTGGCTCATCCTGGCGCTCATCTGCGTCGTGGTCCTTTCCGTGATCTTCATCACCAGCCCGATCCTCACAGGCGTGGCAGCATGGATATGGCTCGGCCTGTCGCTCATCATCTATGGCGGCTACCGTATCGGCCTTGCCTGCAACCTTTATTCGGTGAATAAAGCCAGCCACGGCATGATTTAAGGAACTGAGGTCCGGACCATCAGTCAATGGTTGCGCCGATTCCGGAAATGAAGCAGCAACTTCTCCGCGAACGCCTGCGAAGTGTTATGTTGCAGCGCCCGGACTCTTGCGGTTGCACGGATATCAGGATAAGTGGCATTAACTGTTGCATGCAGAGCTTCTCCTAATGTCCGTGCAAACCCTTCTTTACTTAGATCGTCTGTTTTGAAGCCTGATATGCCATTTTCTATGACATCGACCGCTGTGCCGATATTAAATGAAACCACCGGCGTGCCGCACATGATGGATTGATTCACCATTGACGGTCCGGCGTCATCGGTCGACGGACTTAGAAACAGGCTTGCGGCCTGATATGCCTTTATCAATACATCACGTCCCACAGTCCCGAGGTTGATGACCGGAATTTTGCCACCTTTGAGTTTCTTTTCCAAAGTTGCGTCACCAACAGTCACCAGACATAGGCGCTGTCTCTCCTCTTTCGGGAGTTTTTCCCACAACATGTTCAGGGCATACACTATGGTATCGGCCCCCTTTCGCGTGGACCCCAGACTCCTTGCCATCAGGACCAGATCTTTATCTTCCGGAATTTTCAATTCCTGTCTGGCCTGCAGGGAGTTCTTTGGACAGAACACCTTCTCATCAATGATTATTCCCATATTGAGCACCGAATCGGCGTTGAAAAGCTTGCTCGCCAAAGCCCGGTCAATCATCCAACTGTTCCCTAAGAAATATGCCTCGATGGCAGAATAATTTTTCTTTTTAGTAATGTAATTTTGATGAGATTGGTCGGACTTGTTGTCGCTCAGCAGGCAAGGACATTCCCCGCATTGATGAGTGTAATGATTGCAGGAGTTGAAATAGTAGCATCCCCCCGTCATGGGCGCCATATCCACGGAATAGATATAGATCGGAGCTCCAAACCGCTCGTATATGGCCATTAAAGAGGTTGTGTTGAGCATATCCTGCCAAAACAATGTTATGACAAGATCATATTCTTTGTCTTGTGGGATTGTGTTTAGAAGGCGTTCAGGAGAAACATTGGGGTGACTTTCATCAGGATAAAAAAATCCGGATTGTGTCAAGTGCAGGCGTAATCTGCGTTTTTTTGACAGGGCATTCCGTAATTGTCCCCAAGAATCTTTTACCGGCTTAAAAATGAATTTAAGAATTTTAAATGATACGCCAGGAAGTTTCTTCCGCAATTTGCCGCTTGTGGAGATGGGAATTTCATCCACCACCGAGTATATGTCATAATCCTTTGCCTGTAGTGACGGATAAAGAGTCAGGATATCCACATCACACCCCTGTTGCCTCAAAGAATTGACAACATCTCCGCCAAGGTTGGCCGAATGTTCCGGCCCCCTTGACGAGACAAGCAATATCCTCGGTGTATCGTGATTCATCAATTGCTGAAGAACTCATGAATTCTATCAAGAATCAACGACACTTCCGCGTCGGTCAATTCATAGAACATCGGCAAACGAAGCAGACAATCGGCAAAATGGTCGCAATTGGGGAGATCAAGCCCTACCACCTGCACCTCCTCTGTGGTTGACCCATCGAAATTGACGATGGATATTGTTTCAATCTCCTTGCAGTGGTCAGGTCTGAAATCCGGATGCGAGGTGTAAAAGCCGCTTTTATGAAGGCTGAGATAATGGAACACAGATAGAATGCCGTTGTCCTTCAGATATTTTATAAGAGCCGAACGTTCGGCCAGCGAACGGCATATGATATAAAACATGTGGGCATTGTTTGTGGCATAGTCGGGGATTGTCGGTAATTGCAGGCATCCCTTTGCGCCCAGGCCGGCCAGGCCCTCAAAATATTGATTCCAGATCTCCTTGCGACGGGCCTGGATTGCATCCATATTCTCTATCTGCGCCCAGAGAAATGCCGAAATGAGTTCCGACGGGAGGAAGGATGAGCCGGTGTCGATCCAACCATATTTGTTCACTTCGCCTCTGAAAAATTCGGAGCGGTTTGTTCCTTTTTCCCAGATTATTTCTGAACGGCGGATAAAACGGGGGTCATTGATTGTGAGCATCCCCCCTTCTCCGGCAATGATATTCTTTGTCTCATGGAAAGAGAAACATCCCATATGACCTATTGAGCCAAGGGGACGCCCTTTATAATATGAATCGATGGACTGTGCAGCATCTTCCACAACCAGCAGATTGTGGCGCTCAGCTATATCCATTATCTTATCCATGTCGCAGGCCACCCCCGCGTAATGCACCGGAACAATGACCTTGGTGCGCGGTGTTATTAATGCCTCGATCTTATTGGCATCTATATTGGGATTGTCCTTGCAACTGTCGCAGAACACAATCTTAGCGCCCTGACGCACAAAAGCAAGCACCGTCGATACAAATGTATAGCTTGGAGCTATTACCTCATCTCCGGGTTTAATATCGCAAAGAATAGCCGCCATTTCAAGCGCATCAGTGCATGATGTGGTCAACAACGCTTTTTTAAACCCATAGTGATTCTCAAAGAATTCTTGACAATTCTTTGTAAATATCCCGTTTCCCGACAGTTTGCCACTATATACGGCCTGATAGATGTAATGAGCCTCCTTGCCTGTCAGAAAAGGTTTGTTGAAAGGTATCATATATAGAAGTTGTTTAACCTAATTTACGTTTAGGAGTGTTTCACATAGAGCGTCTGAGGAGGGTCCACTCAAGTCTGAAGCTCTTATGTGGAAATGCAAATTTAATGATTTTATCTCATAGTTCCGTTATCCTGCGACAAAATATTAGACCCCATCCCACAAAAAATGTTAACGCAGGTGCAGCTGCGAGACAGGCGTAATTTCAAGATGGGGCATAAATTAAAAGTTTTTATTGCTGTCCGATAAAACTCAAATAACGCAATAAAGCATGGGTCGAACGCTGAA
>CAJLTZ010000002.1 GCA_905209725.1 uncultured Muribaculaceae bacterium | reverse complement strand
TGAGGCACATCTGCGACCCCTGCGTTAACATTTTTTGTGGGATGGGGTCTTAAAGTCAGTTAGACTTTATAATGGTTGTATCAATATTCCTACATACAAAGTAATGCAAAAACCACGAAATATATTATTTGAATTAACATAAATTGTTAATTTTAACAAATTTTACACCTGTGGCAGCAATTGTTTTTCATATAGACGAACGTTGAGCGTGCGGTTGCCGCTCTGAAGCCAGTCATGGAGAGTGCCGGCATGCGAATAGCCGGCGTTTTCAAATAATTTTACGCTTGGGATATTTTCCTCGGCCACTCTTGCCGCGAGGATTCTGAGATTAAGCAGGGAAGAAGCGTAATCTTCAAGAAGCCGCAGGCATATCTCGGCGTAACCTTGTCCGCGCATCAGGGGCAGGATATATATGCCAATGTAGGCTGTGCGATGTATGGCTGAGATCTGATATAAGTCCACAATACCTATAATGCCTGTCCCTTTGATTTCGGCCATCAGACGCAACTGGCCAGCGCGGAATGGGTCGGCATCGTAAGTGGTGGCATATTGAAGGAGGTTGTCGCGAGAGAAGGGGGCCGACATCCCATTTAGCATCCATTGGCTCGAGTCGCTCTCCACCTCCCACATCAGGCGGGCATCCGCCGGCTCCACAGCCCGCAATCTCACATCTGCTTCTCGCAAAAACAATCTCGTACTACGCATGAATGTGTCTGATAGGGCAGTCGCTCCGCGACTTAAATTCAAAATTCAAAATTACCTAAACGGCACCCTGTTCTGGATACTGCGGCCGAGGGTCAGTTCGTCGGTATATTCCAGTTCGTTGCCGATGCTCAGGCCGCGTGCCAACATCGTGATTTTTACGGGAGTGTCTGATAATTTCTTAAAAATATAGAAGTTGGTGGTGTCCCCTTCCATTGTGGGGCTGAGTGCTAATATCACCTCCTTCACTTCTCCACCCTCCACTCGTTTGCGCAGGCTCTCGATCTCGATGTCGCCCGGGCCGATGCCGTCGAGAGGCGAGATGAGCCCTCCCAACACATGGTAAAGGCCATGGTGCTCTCCCGTGGATTCGATTGTAATCACATCCTTCACATTTTCCACCACGCAGATTATGGAGCGGTCGCGACGCGAATCGGAGCAGATGGAGCAGGTTCCCTCCTCGGTGATGTTATGACATTGGGGGCAATAGCTCACGCCTCGCCTCATTTCAATGATGGCGTTTCCGAGCGCTTCCGCCACCGATGCATCCTTGCGGAGAAGATGCAGGGCGAGGCGCAGGGCTGTCTTGGAGCCTATGCCGGGGAGTTTGGCAAGTTCCGCCACTGCATTTTCAAGCAGGGTGGAATTCAGAGAAGATTGCATGCGAGAAACAAAAGATAAATGAAAGCGGCGGGCACCACGAGCAGCAGCGAGTCGATTCGGTCGAGGATACCTCCGTGTCCGGGAATGATATGACCCGAGTCTTTAATCTGCAGGTCGCGCTTGATCATGGATTCCACGAGGTCGCCCCATGTGCTGAAGACGCTGGCCACAACTCCGAGTCCAAACCATCCCCATAGGCCGATGTCAAAGCGGCCGAGGCCAAAGGTGCCGGGGCAATAGAGCCCGAACAGCACGGCGGCCACCACCACAAGCAGAAGCCCCCCGAAGAAACCTTCCCAGGATTTCTTTGGGGATATGCGTTCGAAAAGGCGGTGGCGTCCCAGAAGCGAACCTACGAGGAAAGCGCCGGTGTCATTAATCCAGATGAAGATGAATAGCAGGAGCACCACGCGGGGATCGAGATAATTGGCCAGAGAAACCATCAGGCACATCGGCACGCCGATGTAGATCTGGGTCAGGGCGGAATTGGCGAGACTGCGGAGCGGATGAGGATTTTTTACATACAGTTCCTCCACAAAGCGGACAATAAGGATGGCAATCCAGAGCCAGAGGGCATATCCGTAGCCAATCATGCAGAGGCTGAGCACGCCGGCCACGTCAACGATGATAAGCGGGATGGTGCGACGAGTGAGCCCGTGGCTTATTTTGGCGAGCTCCACAGTGGCAAGAGCGCCGAGAAGGCCTGCAAGCAGCAGCACGCCTTCCCGGCCCATAAGAGTGAGGCCCACTATCAGTGCGCAATAAATCACGCCTGACACAGTGCGGGTAAGCAGATTTTTGATTTTCATAGCAATCTGATGGGGGAGGTGGGGATGTGGGTTAAGCCTCGTCGCCGTCGTCGAAAGAGATTGCGGCGAGCTTCATGTCGTGGTCGCGGATGAAGTCGAGAATCTCCTTGCGTGCAGGCGTGTCGGCCACATCCTGGGCAATGCGGCGCACCGCATTGTAGGTCGAGGTATTCGACTGATAGATGTGTCGGTAGCATTTGGCTATGTCATCGATCACATCCTCTGAATATCCTCCCTTACGCAGCAGATATGCGTTTACTCCGAAATAGGTGATTGGGTTGTGGGCCATGATGCAGAATGGCGGCACATTGTTATTGACACGGCAGCCGCCTTTCACCAGCACCCAGCGCCCGATCTCGCAGTTCTCATGCACGAGAGCAGCCGAGGAGAGAATGGTATAGTCATTTATCCGGCAAGCCCCGGCAATCTTCACTGAATTGCCAATCACCACCCAGTTGCCGATTTTAGAGTCATGTCCCACATGTGTCTGCGCCATCACGAAGGAATTGTTGCCGATGCTTGTCTCACCGTCGGGATGAATCGATCGGTTGATGATCACATGCTCGCGGACGACATTGTTATCGCCAATCACCACTCTGCTCGCTTCCCCTTTCCAGCGGAAGTCCTGGGGAGTGGCGGCAATGATGCAGCCATCGAAAAATTTATTGTTCTTGCCGATCCTTGCGCCGGCATGGATGCTGACGTGAGGACCGATCACACAGCCGTCGCCAATCTCCGTGTCACGGTCGATATAGGCGAATGCCTTCACTATAACACCCTCTCCGATTTTGGCATCGGGGTGCACGTATGCCAATTGACTGATTTCCGACATGGCGAATAAATTTAAGTGTGACCTAATTGTTCGATACCTGCTTATCTTCCGCCACCCACAGCCTGATAGATTGAAATCAGGGCCGACACCTTTGAATGCCAGCAATTAAGACTTGCAATCTGGGCGTTGAGGAGGCCTGAACGGGCCGTGATAACCTCGAGATAAGTCGTATTCGAATCCAAAGTTAATAATTCCTGCGTATATTCCACAGATTTTTCCAGACTATTTACCTGTTTTTCGAGATTTTTGTATTTATCTTCATAGTTGGCATATCTGGAGAGGGCGTCGCTCACATCAGCGGAAGCGGAGAGCACGCTTTTCTCGAAATTGTTCATGGCGATTTTCTGGCGCGTCTTGGCCACCTCGAGATTGGCAATGTTCTGGCCGCGGGAGAAGAGGGGAGCGGCAAGAGAACCGGCGAGCTGGATGAAGAATTTGCCGGGATTGCTCACCATCGAACCAAGCAGATTGGTGAAGCCGCCGTTGGCGGAGATGGAGAGTCCGGGATAGAAGGCTGCGCGGGCGCTATTGGTGGTGTAATAGGCTGCGGCAAGGCCTCTTTCTGCCGCGCGGATGTCGGGGCGGGCGGCAAGATAACTTACCGGTACACCCTTGGCGATGTCGACAGGAAGATTAAAGTCCATATTCTGCGACACTGTCCATTCCTTGGGATATTCGTGAAGGAGCAGCGACATGGTATTGTTCATCTCATGGATGCTCTGCTTGATTTCAGGAATGGAGGCCATGATGCTCCAGTAGTTTGCCTCGCTTTGCACCACAGCGGCCTCATTCACCCATCCTGCCTCTTTCATCAGTTTCATCGATTCCACCTGATCTTTCCATATCTCGCTTGTGCGGGTGGCGAGACCGAGCTGCTGATGAAGGAGCATGAGGGCGTAATAGGTGTTGGCCACACCGCAGATTATCTGCGACTGCACGGCCTGACGGTAATCCTCCATCTGCTCCACGGATACCTTCGCGCCGCGTTTGCGGTTGAGTATCTTGGCGAATACATCGATCTCCCAGTTTACGGCCAATGGAATCTGATAACTCCAGTTCATCTTTCCCATATCCTGATATTTGGCGCCGGCACCATTGGGGTTGAGCGCCACGGAGGGGAAGTAACTGAGTTTCGCACCCTTGAGTTGCGACTGGGCAATCTGGATGTTAAGGCGTGCGTCGTCGAGGTCCTTATTGTTGTCGAGGGCTGTGCGGATGTAGCCCTGAAGGGTGGGGTCGGTAAACACCTGCTCCCAGCTAAGGAAGGGGAGCGAAGCGCTGTCGGGATGAGCCTCCGCCGATTCAGCATATTTCTGCACATATGCATTGTCGGTGGGCAGCTCATAGGGTTTGTAGATGTGGCAACTTGTCATTGCCACACCCATCAAACCTAACACTATATACTTAATTGTCCTTTTCATCGGATATTCGCTGTTAATTTTATTTTTGATTATGGCGTTCGATAGCATACTGTTCAATTTCGGAGCTTACGCCGGAATTGTCCTTGTCTTTCCACTTGAAGGGAGTGAATTTCTCCTGGAGGAGCTGGAACGCCACGAAGAGCGCGGGCACCACAAGCACCTGGAGAATCATACCGATAAGCATACCGCCGATAGCGCCCGAACCAAGGGCTCTGTAGCCGTTGGCGCCGGCACCGGTGGCAAACATCATAGGCAGCAGACCTATGATCATGGCCAGAGAGGTCATAAGGATCGGGCGCAGACGTGCCTTGGCTCCTAAGATTGCCGAATTGATTACACTTACGCCTGTGCGTCGGCGTTCGAGGGCGAACTCCACGATAAGGATGGCGTTCTTGGCAAGAAGACCGATAAGCATGATAAGCGAAATCTGCAGATAGATGTTGTTCTCAATGCCCATCATCTTGGCAAATACGAAGGAACCCATCAGACCGAACGGTACGGAGAGGATAACGGCCCAAGGAATGATGTAGCTCTCATACTGAGCGGAAAGCAGCAGATAGACGAAGAGAAGCACCAGTCCGAACACATAGGCTGTCTGGTTGCCGCCGGTGTTGCTCTCCTCTCGGGTAAGGCCGGAGTATTCATAGCCGTAGCCCACGGGCAGTGTCTCCTGAGCCACCTGCTCGATGGCGCGGATGGCGTCGCCGGAGGAAACGCCCGGAGCGGGGTTACCGGTCACGGCGATAGAGGTAAACATATTGAATCGGTTGATGATGTCGGGGCCGTAGACGCGGGTAAGCTTCACGAAGTTGTCGATAGGAGCCATCTCGGCGCCGTTGCGCACCTTGATCTGCTTAAGTGTCTCGGGGCTTACACGAGCCTCGGGAGAGGCCTGCATCATCACGCGGTAGAGCTTGCCGAACTTATTGAAGTTCGATACGTACATACCGCCGTAATATCCCTGCAGGGTGCTCAGAATCATGTTCTGCGTCAGGCCTGCCTGCTTCACCTTGGCCACGTCGATCTCCACCATGTATTGCGGGAAATTCGGATTGAATGATGAATAGGCCATCGCGATCTCGGGACGTGCGTTGAGCGCAGCGATGAATTTCTGGTAAACCATGAAGAAATTCTCCAGCGAACCGCCGCTCTTGTCCTGGAGCCTGATTTCAAAACCGTTGGTGGCTGAGTAACCGGAAATCATAGGCGGCTGGAAGAACATCACACGCGCATCCTTGATTTCGCCGCACTTTGCGAAGAGCTGCTGGAGCACAGCCTGTGCGCTTTCCGTCTTCTCATCGCGCTGTTCCCAAGGCTTGAGCTTGATGATGAAAGAGCCATATGCGCTGCCTGCGCCGCCCACGAAGCTATAGCCTGTGATGGCGTTACGGATCTGGATGGCCGGAATAGTGCCGGCGATGCTGTCCACCCTGTGCATCACAGCCTGAGTGCGCTCAAGAGAGGTGGCGGGAGGCATGTCCACGACGCCCATGATGGTGCCGGTGTCCTCATTGGGCACAAGACCGGTAGGAGTGACCGACATAAGCCATACCAGCAGGCCGATGGCTGCGCCCACGCATGTGAAACTCAGTATCTTATGACCGATAAAGAAGGATGTGGCCTTCTGATATATGTTGAGAAGACGGTTGAACACGCGGTTGAACGCGTCGATGAACTCGCGGCTGAACATTCCGATAACACCGAGAATTGCCACCACCGCAGCGATGCAGCTCAGAAGCACGTTCTCGAAGTCAAACCATCCGAGCACAAGGAATACCACTGCCGCGATGAGCAGGATTGTGGTGACAATCGGGGGGAAGTGGAGTTTAGAGCGTTTCTTGTAGGTCTGCTTCAGCGCTTCTCCGGCAGCGGAATAGGCATCCTTCATACGCTCCTTGAGAGGTTGTTGCTCTCCGTCCTCCTTATGAGGCTTGAGGAAGAGAGCGCAAAGGGCCGGCGTAAGGGTGAAGGCGTTAAGAGCCGAAAGGCCGATGGCCATCGCCATGGTAAGACCGAACTGACGATAGAACACACCCGATGTGCCACCCATGAACGACACTGGGATGAACACGAGCATCATCACAATCGTAATCGAAAGAAGGGCGCTGGCGATATCGCTCATGGCGTCGATGGCAGCCACTTTCGATGATTTGTATCCCTGGTCGAGTTTGGCATGCACCGCCTCGACCACCACTATGGCGTCGTCGACCACAATCGCAATCGCAAGCACAAGGGCCGACAGCGTAAGGAGGTTGATGGAGAACCCGAAGATATACATCAGGAAGAATGTGCCTATCAGGGCCACAGGGATGGCAATCATAGGAATGATTGTGCTTCGGAAGTCCTGCAGGAAGATGAACACCACGAGGAACACGAGTGCGAATGCCTCGATAAGTGTCTTCACCACCTCATGGATAGAGGCGAAGAGGAACTGGTTGACATCCATCGTGGTGATGATCTTGATGCCTTCCGGAGCCTCTTTCTGGAACTTGTCAAGTTCCTTCTGGATATCGTTTACCACCTGGGTGGCGTTGGAGCCGGCGGCCTGCATGATCATGGCGGCCACGCCGATCTTGCCGTTGGTGGTGGAGTGGAAGCCGTAGGAGAGACGCCCCAGTTCTATGTCGGCGACATCCTTGAGGCGGAGAATCTCGCCGTTAGGAGTGGCGCGCACCACAATGTCGCCGAATTCGCTTTCATCCTGCAGACGTCCTTTATAGCGCATCACATACTGATAGCTCTGGTTGCCGTTCTCGCCAAACTGGCCAGGGGCAGCCTCGATGTTCTGCTCGGCAAGTGCGGCGGAGATGTCGGTAGGCATCAGCTTATACTGCGCCATGATGTCGGGCTTCAGCCAGATACGCATTGAATAGTCGGCGCCCATCACCATCGCGTCGCCCACACCGGCCACACGCTTGATCACAGGGATGATGTTGATGGCGGCGTAGTTTTCCACAAATTCCTCGGAATATTTGGAATCTTCGGCATAGACGTTGAATACCATAAGCATGGAGCTCTGGCGCTTCTGCGTCACTACGCCCACCTGGTTTACCTCCGCGGGGAGGAAACTGGCTGCCTTGGCCACACGGTTCTGCACGTCGACAGCTGCCATGTCGGGGTCGGTGCCCTGCTTGAAGTAAACGTCGATGGAGGCCATACCGTTGTTGGATGCCGATGAATACAGATAGTCCATGTTCTCGGCGCCATTGATCTGCTCTTCAAGAGGGGCGATCACGGAATTAAGCACACTCTGCGCGTTGGCACCCTGATAGGTGGTGGACACGCGGATTGTAGGAGGCGCGATATCGGGATATTGCTCGATAGGGAGCGATGCGAGGCCGAGCAAACCGAAAATCACGATGAATATGGAAATCACCGTGGAAAGCACCGGCCTATTGATAAATGTCGATAATTTCATTGCTTTCTATTCTATTTTTTCGGCTTGATCACCATGTCATCCTTCACGGTGATGCCCACACCCTCGGTTACAATCACCTGACCCGGAGTAAGACCGCCGGTCACAATATAGTTCTTGCCATCGTTCTCAGCAGCAACCTGGATAGGAGCGGAGTGCACCTTGTTGCTGTCGCCGAGCACATAGACGAATTTCATGTCCTGCACCTCGTAGGTGGCGGTCTGCGGAATCACGATAGTGTTGTTGTGCACGCGGGGAAGCATCACCTGGCCTGTGTTGCCGCTGTGGAGCATTCCGTCGGGATTGGGGAAGATGGCTTTTGCGTTGGCCGAACCTGTGGCGGGGTCAATCACGCCGGAGATGGCAATGATCTTGCCGGGGTGTGAATATGTTTCGCCGGTGGCAAGACGCAGGGTCACGGGGGGAAGCATCTTTATGGCTTCATTGATTGAGCGCTTGCCATTGTCGGTCATGGCAAGGAGATCCTTCTCATTGATGGAGAAGTCGGCCTGCATGTCGGAGTTGTTGCTGAGCACCGTGAGCAGCGTCTGCGGCGACACGAGCGAACCCTCCTTGAAGTCGATGCTGCCTACCACGCCCGACACGGGAGCTGTAACATTTGAATAACTCAGATTCTTGCGGGCGCTTGTGAGATTGGCCTGAGCCTGGTTGAGTCCTGCAAGGGCGGAGTTGTATGCGTCGACCGAGGTCTGATAAGCAGGCTGGCTGATGATGTTCTTCTCGAAGAGCATCTTGTTATTGTTCATATTGGTCTTGGCGGTGTTGACGTTGGCTTGAGCCACACCTACAGCGGCTTTCGCTGCGTCGACCTGTGCCTGAAGCTGCACTCTGTCGATCATGAAGAGAGTCTGGCCTTTCGACACTCGCTGACCTTCCTCCACGCATACCTTCGTGAGGAAGCCCTGCACCTGCGGACGTATCTCTACGTCGTTCTCGCCCTGAAGCGTGGTGGGAAAGCCTGTCTCAAGCGTGGTGTTGTCTTCTGTCACGGTGAGCACGGCAAGTTCCGGAGCCTGCTGCTCCTGCTGTTGGTTGCCACCCTTGCATGAAGGGAAAATAATGGCCAGTGCCGCCAACGGCAAAGCCATTGCACTCAGTCTTTTCACTTTCATTTTCTTTCTTTATCTTTTCTTTCAGGTTAATATTCTGAGTATTGTACCCGTTGCCATTCTCTAGGATGGCAATCTTGCCGGGAAGATAAGTAGGTGAGCCTGTAATCTCGGCTCAATGTGTGGTCAGATAGATATCAGATAGATATGAGTACCTATGTTTTTAACAATTAAATGCGGAATATGATTCGTAACTGATTGGACGTGGCATAAGTTCCGAGAATCTTTAACATTTGAAAATGGTCGAAAACATGCCGTCCAACATATTTTTTGCGGAATCCGGGTGCAAATTTAGTAAAAATTTCCTATTCTTTTACTCTAATAAAATCAGAAATGCGCCAATTAGACCAATAATGCCATCTAACGGAAAACTCAAATCAAAAATTTAGTTTTCTTTAACACTCTGAAAAAATAATGCCCCCTCCCACAGTCAAATAAACAGGATAACAACAGCAATAACTGTAGCAGCGGCAACAATAACCAAGACAGCAAAAAAATCCCGCAGGATATTTCCAGCGGGAATAAAAAATCAAAAAAAATGAAATTCAAAATTCAAAATTCAAAATTCAAAATTCAACATTACTTGGCGGTGAAGGGCGGTGGAGTGCCGTCATCCTCGCGGTCGTCTACGATGCCGCCGTTTTCTTCCTCTTTGGGATCGCTCTCTGCGGCAGCCTTGTCGGCCTCGGGTTTCTTGCCCTCCTCTTTGTTTTCCTTCTTTGCTTCAAGGCGCTTATTGATCTCGATGATCTCATCTGTGCGCGATTTCCATGGACGCTTGCCCAGAATCTTCTCCACATCGTCGTGGAAGATCACCTCGCGCTCGATAAGCATATCGCGAATCTCATTGTGCTCTTTTGCATGGGCGCGGAGAATCTCCTTGGCGCGTTCATACTGCTCAGCAATGATTCGCTTCACCTCCTCATCGATTATCTTAGCGGTCTCCTCTGAGTAGGGTTTGGTGAATCCCATCTCCTGGCCGGAGGAGTCGTTATAGTTGATATTGGGAAGTTTGTCGCTCATACCATACACGAGCACGAGGGAACGTGCAATCTTGGTGCACTTCTCGAGGTCGTCGCTTGCGCCGGTGCCGATCTGGCCGGTGAAGACCTCTTCGGCGGCACGACCTGCGAGCATTCCGCACATTGTGTCGAGCAGAGCCTGCGTGGGGATAATCTGGCGCTCCTCCGGAGCATACCAGGCTGCGCCGAGAGCACGGCCGCGCGGCACGATGGTTACCTTTACAAGCGGGTTGCCATATTTGGTGAGCCAGCTCACAGTGGCGTGACCTGCCTCATGCGTGGCTATGGCGGCTTTCTCCTCATCGGTGATTACACGTGACTTCTTCTCAAGGCCGCCTACAATCCTGTCGATTGCAGCCATGAAATCATCCCATGTCACCTCTTTCTGGTTGTTGCGGGCTGCGATAAGGGCGGCCTCGTTGCAGACATTGGCGATGTCGGCGCCCGAGAACCCTTGGGTTTGGCGGGCAAGTTGTTCCACATCGAGTTTGCTGCTGCACTTGATGTTACGCAGGTGAACGTTGAAAATCTCAACACGGTCGGTAAGTTCGGGAAGGTCCACATATATCTGGCGGTCGAAACGTCCCGGGCGCAGAAGTGCCTTGTCGAGCATATCGGCACGGTTGGTGGCGGCAAGGCAGATTACGCCGTTGTTGCTCTGGAAACCGTCCATCTCGGTAAGCATCTGGTTGAGGGTGTTTTCACGCTCGTCGTTGCTGCCCATGTTGGGGTTTTTGCCACGGGCGCGACCCACGGCATCAATCTCGTCGATGAAAACGATGCAGGGAGCTTTCTCCTTAGCCTGCTTGAAGAGGTCGCGAACTCGGGCGGCGCCCACACCTACGAACATCTCCACGAAATCCGAACCCGACATGGAGAGGAAAGGCACATCGGCCTCGCCGGCCACCGCCTTGGCAAGCAGGGTCTTACCCGTGCCGGGAGGGCCTACGAGAAGTGCGCCTTTAGGTATCTTGGCGCCGAGTTCAGTGTATCTTTGCGGATTCTTCAGGAATTCAACAATCTCCTCAATCTCCACTTTGGCTTCGGCAAGGCCGGCCACATCCTTGAATGTGACGTTGGTGCCGTTGTTCTTGTCGAAAACGATAGCTTTGGATTTGCCGACATTGAAGATGCCGCCGCCACCTCCGGCGCCGCCCGACATTCGCCGCGACATATACACCATAAATATTATGATGAGCACAAGCGGGCCGAAATACCAGAACAGCTTCATAAGGTCGCTGCCCTTTTCATAGGTCACGGCCATCTGGGGCTTACCTGCTTTGGCGAGCGCGGTATTCCAGCTGTCGATTTTATCCTGAATCTTATCGGTGGAGGGTATGGTGGTCTTCAGTTTGAAATCGCCGGTCATGCCGGGAGGTGTGTCAAACTTCTGGCGTTTTGCGCCGGCCGGCGTGAGGAGGCCCTCGGCCTGGCCTGACTCTGAAAATACCACCACTTTCTCGAATTCTCCTGCAAGGGCGGCCTTCTCAAAATCGGTCCAGTTGACGTCTTTCGACTGAGAGCCGTCCTGGAAATAATATAGCGCGAGCAATGAGAGGATTATCAGTGCGTACATCCAGTACATGTTGAAGAGCGGACGACGCTGATTGCCTCGGTTGTTGCGTTTGGGTATCATGCTCATTTATTCTATGATGTTTGGTAATCTTGTGGAATGTATGGCTACATTATTAGTCGAGGTCGGGAATTTCAGTGATTTTCGCATCGTTCCAGAGGTCCTCGATGTTATAATAGGTCCTTGTGTCAGGAAGAAACACATGCACGAAAAGTGAACCATAATCTATCACAATCCACTGGCTGTTGCGGTAGCCGTCGTAGTTGTAAGGTTTCTGTCCGGTGGTTTTCTGCACGTTTTCCCGTATGTTGTTGGCAATAGCGCTCACCTGCGAAGTGGAATTTCCCTGGCATACGATAAATTCGCGTGCCGGCGCGGATTCTATTTCTCCGAGGTCGATGTCGGTGATGCTTTTCCCTTTACGGTCCTGAATGGCAAGAATCACTGCATCGCGGAGCTGCTGCTGCTTCTCGATATCTTGTTTTGTGTCTGTCTTGTACGGCATATTTTGATTTTGTGGAATATGTCTTTGTTCTGTTTTAAAATACAAAATTAATATTTTATAATCAAATTCTATGCCGTAATGCGCAAAATATGGATAAAAAAGAGTGGAAATTTCCCGGCGCCCAGGAAAGATATCTCCGGCGCCGGGGATTAGTTTTTCTACTGATGTCCGAAATTATTCATACCTCATGTCTATGATATCCCAGTCTACTATGTTCCAGAGAACTTTCAGATAGTCGGCGCGACGGTTTTGATAGTCAAGATAATAGGCGTGTTCCCATACGTCGAATGTGAGGATGGGGCGAAGGTCGTGGCGCAAGGGATTGTCGGCATTGCTTCCCTGCGTGATGAAGAGGTCGCCTTTTGCATCGCAACTGAGCCAAACCCATCCAGAGCCGAAGAGTGATGCCCCGGCATTTTCGAATTGCTTCTTGAATTCGTCGAAGCTGCCGAAGGTGGCATCAATTTTCTCGCGCAGTTTTCCTTGCGGTTCGCGCTGTCCGTCGGGTGCGAACTGGAAGAAATAGAAGATATGGTTCCAGGCCTGCGAGGCTGCGTTGAAAAGGGGACCGTCGCTCGCGGCGATTATCTTTTCGAGTGCCATGTCGGCATAAGGTGTTCCCTCAATCAAGCGGTTGAGGGTGTCGATATATGCCTTTTCATGTTTTCCGTAGTGGAAATCTATCGTGGCCGGAGAGATTGAAGGGTTGAGGGCGTCTATTGAGTAGGGGAGACGTGGCTGAGTGAATTTCATAAGTCGTGATATTATGAAGTCAATAAAAAAAGATTGAAGCATAAGGCATGCCTCAATCTTTTTAACAAATAAGGAGTGGATTGGTTCGGGATGGACCGTCTTAAATTCTGATTAATCGAATACTGCGTCCCAGTCTTTCCACACGGGGTCGAACCCGCACTCTTTTATCGACTTCACCACCTGTTCAGGCGAGCGCTGGTCGGAGGTCTCGAACTGTTCGAGCGCCTCGGGCGATGTGGCGTACCCGCCGGGCTCTGTCTGGCTTCCCGCGCTCATGGAGGTGACGCCTAATTTCATCATATGTGTGCGGTATTCGGGGCATTCGCGGGTGCTGTAGGAGATATCCACATCATGGTCGAATATGCGGAAGGCGCATGTGACGCGGGCCAGTTCGCGGTCGGTCATCACCACATGTGGCTGATAGCCGCTCTCCGAAGGACGCATGCGGGGGAAATTCACCGAATAGCGGGTGCGCCAGTAATGCTGCTGGAGATAGCGCAGGTGGCGTGCCATCATCACAATATCGGCGCGCCAGTCCTCAAGGCCGATAAGCACCCCCATTCCAATCTTGTGCACGCCGGCTTCGCCCATACGGTCGTAGCCGTTGAGACGCCATGCGTAGTGGCTCTTCATGCCGCGCGGGTGATAGTTGCGGTAGGCTTCGCGGTGGTAAGTTTCCTGGAAACATACCACACCGTTGAGACCGCTCTTCGTAAGCCGGTAATATTCCGATGCGCGCAGCGGCTGCACCTCGATGGTGAGGTTGTGGAAGTAGGGGCGGCATGTGTGAAGCACATTCTCCAAATAGTCCACGCCGCAGAGCGAGGGATATTCGCCCGACACTATGAGCAGATTCTGGAATGGGCCGAGGCGCTTGATGGCCTTGCATTCCTCCTCCACCTGAGGCAATGTAAGGGTGGTACGGGTGAAGGGATTGTCGTGATTGAATCCGCAGTACACGCATTTATTCGTGCAGGCGTTCGACACATACATCGGGATATAGAGCGAGATGGTGCGTCCGAAGCGTTCGAGCGTGAAGTGATGCGCGAGCTGAGCCATCTCCTCGAGATATGGGTCGGCAGCCTTGGAAATGAGCACGCCGAATTCATCCGGAGTGAGGGGCTTGGCATTGCGGCGCGCTTTCGCAAGCACGCGGCGCACGTCGGCATCGGTGGCGTCCTTCACCATGCGGATGGTTTCATCCCAGTCGTACTGGTCGATTATATCGGCAAATCCATGGCCGAACACTGCTTCTCTGTCGGGATCGGCCTTGAATTTTTTAGTTACAGTTTCTTCCATCATTTATCGCATTTGTCGGCGATGCTTTGGGAAATGCGCATTGCGCAGAAGTTTGGGCCGCACATCGTGCAGAAGCGGTCGTCAGCGTCCGGAGCGTCGCGACGTGATTCAAGATAATATTGTTTGGCGCGTGCAGGGTCGAGCGAGAGATTGAACTGGTCTTTCCAGCGGAACTCATAGCGGGCTTTGCTCAGAGCGTCGTCGCGCACCTGTGCGCCGGGGAATCCCTTGGCGAGGTCGGCGGCATGGGCGGCAATCTTATAGGCGATTACGCCGTCGCGCACATCCTCGAGTGTGGGGAGCGAGAGATGCTCCTTGGGTGTCACGTAGCATATCATGGCTGTGCCGAGCGCCGAGATGATGGCGGCGCCAATGGCAGAGGTGATATGGTCGTAGCCAGGAGCGATGTCGGTGGTGAGAGGCCCGAGCGTATAGAAGGGAGCGTCGTGGCAAGCCACTTTCTGCTTCTCCATGTTGGCCTCAATCTTATTCATGGGCACATGGCCGGGGCCCTCCACGATTACCTGCACGTCATGTTCCCAGGCTTTCTCCGTGAGGCGGCCGAGCACTTCGAGTTCGAGGAACTGAGCGCGGTCGTTGGCATCATGTATGGAGCCGGGTCGCATTCCGTCGCCAAGCGAGACTGCCACGTCGTATTTGTTGAGGATTTCGCAGATCTCGTCGAAATGCGTGTAGAGGAAACTCTCCTGATTGTGGATCACGGTCCATTCGGTCATGATGGAACCTCCACGCGACACGCATCCGGTCTTGCGGCTCTCCACAAGGGCGGCATGCTCGCGGAGCACACCTGCATGGATTGTGAAATAGTCCACGCCCTGTTCGCACTGCTCGATGAGTGTGTCGCGGTAGATCTCCCATGTGAGCTTGCTTACATCTCCATTTACTTTTTCGAGAGCCTGATAGATGGGCACTGTGCCCATTGGCACGGGGCAGTTGCGGATAATCCATTCGCGGGTTTCGTGGATGTTGTCGCCTGTGGAGAGGTCCATCAGAGTGTCGCCTCCCCAGTAGCAGCTCCACATGGCCTTTGCCACCTCCTCCTCGATGCCGGAAGAGAGGGCTGAGTTGCCGATGTTGGTGTTGAGTTTGCAGCGGAACTTGCTGCCGATCACCATAGGCTCGGCCTCGGGGTGGTTGATATTGGCGGCGATGATTGCGCGGCCGGCAGCCACCTCCTGGCGAACGAATTCGGGAGTGATGTGGCTTTCGATGCCGAGAGCCTTGCAGTCAGCGTTCTCGCGGATTGCGGCATATTCCATTTCGGGGGTGATGACTCCCTTGCGGGCATAGTACATCTGGGTGACGCGGTGGCCATCCTTGGCGCGGCGCGGACGATGGGTCACCGGGAAACGGATGGCGTCGAGAGCGGAATTGTCGCGACGGGCGCGGCCATATTCGCTGGAGATGTCGGGAAGCACCTCTGTGTCTCCGCGACCCTCCACCCATGCCTCACGGAGGCGGGGAAGACCCTTGTTGATGTCGGTTTTAACGGCAGGGTCGGTGTATGGCCCCGATGTGTCGTAGACGGTAATGTCGGGATTGGGATATTCCACGCGCTTGCCGTTCTCAATCTTTACGGTGGGAAATTGGTGGATGCGGCGCATAGCCACGCTTACGCCCGGCATTTCACCTTTTATATATATCTTCTCGGAGTTGGGATAAGAGGAGATGTCAATATTTTCAATCTTCATGTCAATTTGTATAAGTATTAGGAATTAAGGAAGGCGGTGAGTTCGCTGGTGGCCTGGGCGTGTTTTGAAACGGAACCGAGACCGGCATTGAAAGCCATACGTCCGGCCTCCACGGCGAGTCGGAAAGCGCGAGCCATCTCCACGGGGTCGCCGGCCACTGCGATTGCAGTGTTGACAAGCACAGCGTCAGCGCCCATCTCCATGGCATCGGCGGCGTGCGACGGCGCTCCGAGTCCGGCGTCAACCACCACGGGCACGCGGCTCTGCTCGATGATGATCTCAAGCATGTCGCGCGTCACAAGACCCTTGTTTGTGCCGATAGGGGCGGCAAGGGGCATCACGGCTGCAGCGCCTGCCTCCTCAAGAAGTTTGCACAGCACAGGGTCGGCCTGAATGTAAGGAAGCACCGTGAAACCATCCTCGGCAAGACGGCGTGTTGCGTCGAGCGTGGCGATGGGGTCGGGCATAAGGTATTTGGGATCGGGGTGGATCTCAAGTTTGATGAAATTCGTATGGAAGATTTCGCGGCTCATCTGGGCTGCGAGCACGGCCTCGTCGGCTGTGCGCACTCCCGAAGTGTTGGGCAGCAGCTGCACATGCTCACGGTCGATATGCGTGAGCATCTCGTCGGTGGCCTCATTGAGCATGTTCACACGCTTCATGGCCACAGTAATCATTTCCGAACCGCTCGCCTTGATGGCTTCAAGCATCACGTCGGGCGATGAAAACTTACCTGTCCCCACAAAAAGGCGTGAGCCGAACTCGCGGTCGCCGATTTTCAATATGTCGTTCATGTATGTTGTTAAAGTTGGTTGTTCTTAATGGAATGCGCAATATGATGCGCTTTGTGGGATGCCCTTCTGCATGCATTATTTTTTCTCGAATGGTTCGAGAGCCTTAAGGAAATCCTCAGTGGCTTTGCGGATGTCGGGGGCTTTTGCGATGGCTCCGCTCACGGCGATGCCATTTACTCCTGCCTCCATCAGCGGCACCACATCATCGAGAGTGATTCCTCCCACAGCCACATGGGCAATGTTGATCTCCTTCTCGAGCATATGATTGCAGAGGGAGCGGATTCCCTCCAGTCCGAGGATGGGAGCGAGGTGCTTCTTGGTTCGGGTGTCGGCATAAGGACCCATGCCGATATAGTCCACGTCGAGGCTGCGCACGGCAATGATGTCGTCGATGGTGTTGGCAGTGACGCCAATCACGGCAGCCGGGCCGAGAATCATACGGGCCTTGGAGGGAAGCATGTCGGTCTTGCCGAGATGCACTCCACCTACGTCGAGGTCTTTGGCCAGCTCCACGCGGTCGTTCAATATCAGGAATGCTTCCTTTTCGAGGCACAGGGGCTTGATCTCCTTGATCACCTCGGAAATCTCGCCGTCGCTGGCGTCCTTCATGCGGACCTGAATCCAGCGGCAGCCCCCTTCTATCACGGTGCGTACCTGGTCGGGCACGCTTACGCCGCAGTCGGTATTTGTGATGTATTGCAACATAATCTGAGTTTTCTATTGCATTTTCTGCAGCAACTCCTCATGGAGACGCTCCATTAAATGTTGAAGTTTATCCTCAAAATTCCCCTCCCATATATATCCTAACAAAGCAGCGCCGAAAAATCCCGCATCGCGCAGCTCCTTTATATTCTCCGGGGTGACTCCACCGAGAGCCACTACCCTTTTCCCAGCAATTGCAGACGATAACTCTCGGATGTCGAAGCGCGACTTATATCCGGATTTCGATATAGAGTCGAATATTGGCGAGAGAGTGACATATGCCATCTTGTCGCATCCGGCGATTTCATCGAGCCCATGGCACGAGCGGGTTGCTGTGGCGGCATTTGCCGGAGCCTGAGGACAGCGTGAGTTGAGATGCACGCCGGCAAGGTTCATCTCGTCAAGAAGGGCGAAATGGCCGTGAAGGCGTAGCCTGTTCCTGAGGCGGTAAGGGATATCCTCGATGAGATGACGCACATCCTGGAGCGACCAGTCGGGCTTGCGGATGTGCACAAAGTCGACGCCGCTGTCGAGAAGACGGGCAATTTTTTCCGCCTCCCGCTCCACGGCTTCGGGGCTCGTGATCACTATCGTTAGGAATTTCTCTGCCATCTGTCGGGTTTTGTTTGAGGATAACGAATTAGTAGGAGGGCCGTCAACCACCGAATGCGGCGGAAATCACCACCACATTGTCGCCCTCATGGAGCGCGAAAGTGTCCCATTTTGAGCGTACCACCAGTTTATTGTTCACCGCCACTGCCATTCCTCCGGCTGCTATTCCCTTCCAGCCGATAAGCCACCCGAGAGTAGCGTCATGGAGCGGAAGTTCAAGCGGGCTGTTATTGAAGGTTATCTTCATCGCATACTTTTTATGATTCTTACAAAATTACTCCTTAATGCCGAAATAAACAAATTTATCTTGCCGGAAAAATTTTTTTCAAAAAAAATTCAGCGCTCTTTGTTCCACGTGCATCTGCTTTGCTTTATAGCGGTTGAGGTGGGGATTGTCCACAATGTGGAACGTTTTGATAAAATCTGTATCATTGATTGTAATAATCTGCTAATTAGAATGATATGTATAAAAATGGGTGCAATTTAGTGCCCGTGATTGCAAATTTCTGAAATTCAGCCTACTAAGTTTTTCCTCAATTTTGCAATGGTTTGTACCATTTTTTTTTTACAAATTTTTGTTGTTATTTTGTGGTCGCTAAGCCCCTCCGGGGATAAAAACCTCCGTGTAAGTATCAAGATGAATCAGGACGAATTAAAACAGAAATGGCAGCAGTGCATGGAACTGGTCCGCTCCAATGTGGGTCAGCAACGTTATGATACATGGTTTGCATGCATCGAGCCTGTATCGTATGCCGACGGTCGTCTTGAGCTCACCGTTCCCTCGAAATTCTATGTGGACAAATATGAGAATGAGTTCTATAACATTTTCAAATTTGCTCTGCGTCGCTGTTTCGGGGAGAACGTCAGTCTTGGATATGAATGGGAGGTGATCAAAGGCGATCCCGGTTCAAAGGTAAAGATCCAGAGTCCGCAGCAATCGCATGTGATAGCGAGCAAACTTCAGCAGCAGGTGGAGAAGGATCCGGTGGAGAGCCGTTCCTCCCAGTTTGACCCTCAGCTCGTAAGTTCGTTGAATTTCGAGAACTATTGTGTGGGGCGCAGCAACCAGCTTCCCTTCACCATCGCGCAGCATATCGCCGACCATCCCGAGAAACCCGACTTCAATCCCTTCTTCCTTTATGGCAATGTAGGTGTGGGCAAAACCCATCTCATCCAGGCCATTGGCATCCGCATCAAGGAGCGTAATCCCAGAGCGCGTGTGCTTTTCGTCACCATGAGGCAGTTCCAGAACATGTACGCCTCCGCCACGATGAAGAAGGAGATTCCCGATTTCATCAACTGGTTCCAGAGCATGGACGCCATTCTCTTCGACGACCTTCAGGAACTCTCCGGCAAGGTGGGCACGGCCGATGCACTCTTCCCCATCTTCAACCATCTGCATCAGCACAATAAGAAACTGGTGTTCACCTGCGACCGTCCTCCCATGGAACTTGACGGAATCGCCGACCGCCTTATCGACCGATTCAAATGGGGTATCACAGAGCCTCTCGAGAATCCCGATTATGAATTGCGCAGGAAGATACTTCATTTCAAGGCCAACCGCAACGGTCTCGATCTTTCCGACGAGATAATCGACCTGATAGCAGCCAGCAGCGAAAGCTCGGTGCGCGAACTGGAGGGAATCGTGATGGGCCTCTACACACGCTCCATAAAGCTCAACCAGCCCATCACCATCGAACTTGCCCGCGAGGTGATAAGCCATCTTGTGAAGACTCCGACAAAGAAGACCGTGAATTTCGACATGATTGTGGAGAACACGGCTGAATTCTATCGTCTCAATCCGGATGCCATTTTCTCGAAGAGCCGTCTGCGCGACATCGCCGATGCCCGGCAGATGATAATGTATCTCTGCAAGAAGCACACGAGCCTGTCGTCGCCCGCAATCGGCGCTAAACTCAATCGCAAACATGCCACTGTGCTTCATGGCATCAGCGCCATCAGCGACCGTCTCGCCTATAGCCGCGAGCTTGCAGAGGCCGTAGAGGCCATCGAGTCGCAACTTTTCAGTTAATTTTGAATTTTGAATTGAGTGGGATTGTGTGATCAACCCTCAATCCTCAATCCTCTTGGGTGGCGCACCTGGGGCATATGCCGCGCAGCAGGTATTCCACGCCATACACGCGATATCCCTTCGGTAGTGATACTTGCGGCACATGCACATCCTCAAGGCAGCGTGTCACGCCGCACCGTTCGCAATAGAAATGGCAGTGCATCTCCGACACGCAATTTTCCTCCTCGTGGCGGCATAGACAATATTTCTTCTCCCCCGAGCCATCCTCCACGTGATGAAGCAGATGATGGTCGACAAAGAGGCTGATAGTGCGGAAGATAGTGCTGCGGTCGGCCGTGTCGAGAGCCTGCTCGATGTCGTGCACCCCAAAGGCGCATCCCATATCCTCAATTGCTGAATATACGAGCGTGCGCATTGCCGTGGGGCGCACTCCATGATGCGCCAGAACACTCTCCCTCCTTATCCTTTCCTTCTCCTTGATTTCCTTGCTGTCCATCTCAATTTTGGGCTTTAAGTCTCTGTCATTTTCTGAGATTCAGTGCAAATTTAATAAATTGAGGGGACTTTACTCCCAACTATCCGCAATTTTAATTAAATTTGCATTTCAAAACCGATTTCTGATGAAACTTTTCAGACGTATCCTCGTTTCGGCTCTCGTGGCCGCATTGTATATTCCGGCATTAACTGCCTCCAGTCCCAATCTCCCTGTGGTAGAGATTCTCGGGCAGCAGTATTATGTATATAAGGTGAAGAAGGGTGATTCCCTTTTCGGCATTGCCCGTCAGTTTGACTGGGATGATGCCGTGCTGCAGAAGCTGAATGCAGATGTGCTCGGCGACATGCAGAAGGGGGCCAATATCTATTACCCTGTGGAAAGCGAAGCCAAGGTGAGGACCCCGGTGAAGGCTGCTCCCGAGCATCTCGACCGTTCCCCGCTCAAGCATTTGGTGAAGAAGGGCGAAACTGTCTACAGCATCTCGCGCACATACGGCATCCCCGTGGAAACCATCTACAAACTGAATCCTGCGAGCAAGCATGGCATCAAGGCCGGTGAGGAACTCACCCTCCAGAGCGTGCGCGATGCGCTTGAGGATGACCAGTTTTATACCGTTAAGAGCGGCGACACTATGTATGCCCTCGCCCGCAAGGGTGGTTTCACCGTGGCCTCCCTTCTCGAACTCAACCCCGGAATGTCGGAAAAGAATTTCCAGGCAGGAAGCGTGATCAAACTTCCGAAGAAGGGTGCCGGCGTGGAGCAGAAAGTAGAGAAAATCACCGAGGAGAATCTCGCAGGATTCGAATCGCATAAGGTGGAGAAGGATGAGACATGGTCGTCGATTGCCCGCAAGGAGGGCGTATCCGTTGATCGTCTTAAGGATGCCAATCCGGGTGCCGAGAAACCCAAGAAAAACCAGATAATCTCAGTTCCCGTAATCAGCAAGGACACAGTGGAACGAGTGGTCGACAAGGTTGACCCCAGAGAACTCTCCAAGGAGGGCGTGAAGGATATCTATGAGGATGTGCATGGAATCACGCCCGTAGACAGTGCCCGCTTCGTGAAAATGGCTGTGGTGCTTTCCGACCCGGATTCCAACAAGGACCTTGAGTTCATGCGAGGAATGCTCACAGCCGTCGACCGGCTGAAATGCGCTGATTTCAAGATCGACCTCGTGGCCATTGAAGGTAACAGACAGCAGGCCGACGTGGTGGCGGCAATAAAGAAGGCCAATCCTACTGTGATTGTGTCGACTGCCGACAAGAATCTTCCTTCTTATCTCGTGGATTATTCCACCACTACACGCACACCTTTCGTAAATACATTTGATATCCGCAGCGAGGCTTATGAGGATAATCCCTACCTTGTGCAGCTTCTCACCCCGTCGAATTATTTCAACGACGCCATTGCGCTCCATGTCCGCGACACATATCCCGACTATCAGCTTGTGATGGGGCCGGTGGACGACAACGACCAGCTTGCCGGCGCGCTCCGGGCCATCTGGCCGCAGGAACGCTTGCTTGCCAATCAGACAGCGGAACTGTTCACTGCCCGTCCTCTCAAGGACAACGACAAGATAATAGTATATGGCTATCCTGTGAAAAAGCAGGAGGTGGCCGACATGCTGAAAATCATATCCGATAAGAAGAATGAGAATCCTCTGGCCGAAATCTTAGTGCTGGGACGTCCCAACTGGGTGGTTTTCGATGAATCCCTCTCCGAACCTCTGCATGAATTAAATGTAATGATTCCCTCGCGCTTCTATTTCGACAAGGATTCCGATGCGGGAAAGCGCTTCCTGATGTATTACAAGAGTCTCTTCGACCGCCAGCCTGTCCGCTCCATTCCCCTTTATGCCGGCATGGGCTATGACACTGCTACATATTTCCTTAGCCAGATGGCTAATACCGGCGGCGAACTGAATGCATTCAAACCCACCGACGGGGGCGTGCAGAGCGACTTCGACCTCGTGCGCCAGAGCAACTGGGGCGGCATGCTCAACCCGGTGGTCTACATGCTTCGCTTCACTCCCTATGACACAATCGAGAAAACAATCGTGAAATGATGACACGACGCAAATCCATCCTCTCCCTCCTGCTTGCTGCGCTGCTCCTATGCGTGGGCAATCTCGCCGCCCAGACTCATTACAGCGCCAATATCGCGCTCGGTGTGAAGGGTGGCGTCAACTTCTCACGTGTGGAATTCACCCCTTCAGTGGCGCAATCGATGATTGCGGGAGGAAATGCCGGTATCACTTTCAGATATATCGAGGAAAACCATTTCGGATTCATCATTGAGGCCAATTGGGAGCAGCGAGGATGGAAAGAGGATTTCGAGGATAAGCCATTTAATTATGAGCGCACCCTGAATTATATCCAGGTGCCATTCCTCGCCCATATCTATTTCGGCCGCCGCGGAAGATTCTTTATTAATGCCGGCCCATCTGTGAGCTTCTTCTTAGGAGAGTCCACAAAATCCAATTTCGATTACGCCCATGTGGGCTCTGTGCCCAATTTTCCTGTGCACACTTCCTATCAGTATGCAATGCCGGTGCATCAGAAGGTGGACTATGGCATATCCGGAGGCATCGGCGGCGAATTCAGCATCAACCGCCGCAATTCCATCTATCTTGACGCCAGGTTTTATTTCGGCCTTGGCAATGTGCTCAAGTCGGGACGCGCGGAAACATTGCGTGGCAGCAACCCCATGACCATCTCCATCAGCGTCGGCTACTGGTTCCGCGTCAAATAATTTATCAAATATGATTGACTACATAAGTGGCGCAGTCGCCGAGATTACCCCTACATATGCCGTGATCGACTGCAGCGGCATAGGATATGAGATTAACATTACCCTCATCGATTACCCCTCCATCCAGACAGCCCCTCAGGCAAAACTTTATGTGCACGAATCCATCCGTGAGGATGCCCATATCCTATATGGTTTTCTCACCAAGCGGAGCCGCGAGCTCTTCCGCCTTCTTATCGGTGTGAGCGGAGTGGGGCCCAACACCGCACGCCTCATCCTGTCGGGATGCACGGCCGACCAGCTTGAGCAGGCCATCGCCAATGGAAATGAAAATGTGCTCAAGGCCGTGAAAGGAATCGGAGCCCGCACCGCACAACGCATCATTGTTGACCTTAAGGATAAAATAAAAATCGATGCCTCGGCGTTAAATAGAAGTATGCCCCAGGGGGAATCTTTCGACGACGCGCTCCAGGCTCTGGTGATGCTCGGCTTCACCCAGCAGCAGAGTCGCAAAGTGCTCGGCAAACTTTTCGCCGAAACCCCCGGCCTTTCCACTGAAAAGGCCATTAAACAGGCATTGACAATGCTTTGATGACGCTTAGAAAAGTAGTATCTTCTAAATATGCTTTCCCTGTGGCCGTGGCGCTTATAGTGCTGCTGGTCACTGTTATTGCGCGTCCTCAGTATTATAAAAGCGAACTAAATCCCCCGCCTCCTGCCGAATTCAACTCCACTCCGATAGGGGAATGGTCCGACTCCGTGGAGCTCCCGGCCCGTGTGCAGCCCACCATACCGCGTGGTTACGAGGAGGTGACGAATCCCGGCGAATACGCCGCCGACCTCCGCACTCCCTCCAACATCAAGACCGAGGCCATATACGACCCCGAACTCGGCAAATATGTGCTTCACACCACCCTGGGCGACAAGGATATAACCACACCTTATATCATGAGCGCCGAGGAATTCAACAATCTGCAGATGCGCAAGGATATGTATTCATATTTCCGCGAGCGCAATGCAGAAAGTTATGAGAAGAAGGATAAAGAGCCCTTCAATATCTTCGACATGAATTTCTCCCTCGGTCCTCTGGAGAAGATATTCGGCCCCGGTGGTGTGCGCCTCCAGACGCAGGGCTCCATCCAGCTCAACATGGGCGTGAAGAGCAACCGCACCGAGAATCCCGCACTCACGGAGCGAAACCGTCGCAAGACTTTCTTCGACTTCGACCAGAAAATCCAGGCCACCATCAATGCTTCCGTCGGCGACAAGGTGAAGTTTAACATGACCTATAACACCGACGCTACCTTTGATTTCGATTCCAAAAACCTCAAACTCGCCTACGAAGGCAAGGAGGATGAGATAATCAAGAGCATCGAGGCGGGCAATGTGAGCATGACCACAGGCTCCAGCCTTATCCGTGGCGGTACGGCCCTATTCGG
The DNA here is from genome assembly GCA_905209725.1 of uncultured Muribaculaceae bacterium. GTDB lineage: Bacteria > Bacteroidota > Bacteroidia > Bacteroidales > Muribaculaceae > Lepagella. The sequence continues at coordinate 33,703 of CAJLTZ010000002.1, read as the reverse complement.
TCTTAAGACAAAACTGCAGTTTGGCAAGTTGACCCTTACCGGCCTCGTGTCGCAGCAAAACTCAGAGTCGAAGACCGTTTCTACACAAGGCGGCGTCCAGTCCACAAAGTTCAGCATCAAGGCCGACAACTATGACGCCAACCGCCACTTCTTTCTCTCGCAATATTTCTATGAGAACTACGACCGCTTCGCATCCCGTCTGCCTCATGTGTCGTCCGGCGTGAAAATCACACGCATTGAAGTCTGGATCACCAATAAAAACGGCAACTACAATGAGTCGCGCAACTTTGTGGGATTCATGGACCTCGGCGAGAATAAGAATCTTGCCAACACCTTCTGGCAGCCCAACACCTCCTTCGACAATCCGTCGAACCAGAGCAACAACCTCCTTGAAGTGATCAAGAGCGAATATCCCGGCGCCAGAAACATCAACTCCGTGACCCAGGCGCTCGAACCTTTGAAGGCTTATGGCATCGACGGCGGCAAGGACTTCGAGAAAGTGGAGAGTGCCCGTCTTCTCAAAAACACAGAATATTCTCTGAATAGCGACCTCGGATACATCTCACTCAAGTCGGCGCTCAACACCGACGAGGTGCTTGCCGTGGCTTATGAATACACATACAATGGAAAGGTTTATCAGGTTGGCGAGTTTTCCAGCGATGTAACCACCACTTCCGACTGTCTCTTCCTGAAGATGCTGCGAAGCACCACCGTGAGCCCGCGTCTCCCCATGTGGCGACTCATGATGAAGAATGTCTATGCACTCGGAGCCTATCAGCTCCAGAGCAGCAACTTCAAGATGAACATCAAATACCTGAGCGACACCACCGGCGTGGAAATCAACTATCTTCCTGTGGGCACAATCGCCAACAAACCCCTTCTGCAGGTGATGAATCTCGACCGCATCGACTCCAACCAGGAATCGAATCCCGACGGCTTCTTCGACTATGTGGAGGGCTATACGGTGCAGTCGCAGTCGGGCAAGATTATCTTCCCGGTGGTGGAACCCTTCGGCCGCCACCTCGAGCAGCAGATTGGCGACCCTGCCATCGCCGCCCAATACGTATATAAGGAACTCTACGACTCCACGCTTGTGGTGGCCCGTCAGTTTGCCGATAAGAATAAGTTCTCCCTTGTGGGAGAATATCAGGCGTCGAATGGCGCCACCATCCGCCTCAACGCCATGAATGTGCCCCGCGGATCGGTGGTGGTGATGGCCGGCGGCGTGGTGCTTACCGAGAACAGCGACTATACCGTGGACTATTCCATGGGTATCGTCACCATCACCAACCAGAGCATCATCGACTCCGGAACGAATGTGAGCGTCACGCTTGAAAACCAGTCGATGTTCTCCATGCAGCGCAAGACACTTATAGGTCTTGACGCGCAATACCGCTTCAACAAGGACCTTACCCTTGGCGGTACGCTGCTGCATTTTTCCGAGAAGGCGCTCACTGAAAAGGTGAATATTGGCGACGAGGTGATCAACAACACCATGTGGGGCCTCAATCTTTCCTACAACAAGGAATTCATGTGGCTCACCAACCTGCTCAACAAGGTGCCGACAATCAATGCCACAGCCCCCTCCGTGTTCAATGTCAATGCCGAGTTTGCCCAGCTGATTCCCACCAAGCAGAAGAGTGGCAGCGCAGAGGGCTCGAGTTATATCGACGACTTCGAGGCCACGCAGACAGGCATCGACCTGCGTTCCCCTTATTCATGGTTCCTCGCTTCTACGCCATACGACAATGGAGCCGACCCGCTCTTCCCTGAGGCCGCACTCAGCAATAATGTGGACTATGGAAAAAACCGTGCGCTGATTTCCTGGTATTATATCGACCGCATGTGGAACCAGCGCAATTCTTCGCTGCTTCCCGGCTATCTGAAGAATGACCCCCATCAGATGTCGAATCCCTACGTGCGTGAGGTCACAATCAACGAGCTCTATCCCTACCGCGACCTCTCTTATGGAGAGGCCAACTGGATTCAGACGCTCAATGTGTCGTTCTATCCCCGCGAGCGTGGCCCATACAATCTTGACGCCGACAATATCGACGCCGACGGCAATCTCCTCAACCCCGAGAAGCGCTGGGGCGGCATGATGCGCAAGATGGACAACTCCAACTTCGAGAATTCCAATGTGGAATATCTCCAGTTCTGGCTCATGGACCCATTCCTTGACCCGGAAAATCCCAACACCGAGGGTGGAGACCTCTATTTCAATTTCGGCGAGATAAGCGAGGATATCCTCAAGGACGGCATGAAGAGTTATGAGAACGGCCTTCCTGTGGATGGCAACAACGATTTCATTACCGAGACCAACTGGGGCCGTGTGTCGCGTCAGAACTCGCTGACATATGCCTTCGACAATACCAATAATGCCCGCCGTCTGCAGGACGTAGGACTCGACGGTCTCTCCAACGACGACGAGTATACATTCGGTTCATATAAGGATTACCTCGACAAACTGCGCAACAAACTTCCCGCCTCCACCATCGCAGCCATGCAGGAGAATCCCTTCTCGGCGATGAACGACCCTGCAGGCGACAATTATCATTTCTACCGCAGCAATTATTACGACGAGACCAAGGCCGGCGTGCTCGAGCGCTACAAGCGTTATAATGGAGTGGAGGGCAACTCCCTCGCGCCCGAGGACAGCAGTAATCCCCAGTATCAGTCGGCACGTGCCGTGCCTGATGTGGAGGATATCAACCAGGACAATACCCTTAACGAATACGAGAAATATTTCCAGTATCGCGTGTCGCTTCGCCCCGAAGACCTCGAGGTGGGCAAGAACTATATCACCGACAAGCAGGTGTCGCAGGTAACAACAGCCGAAGGCCCGCAGACTGTGGTATGGTATCAGTTCAAGGTGCCTTTGACCTCGCCTGAGAAGGTGGTGGGCGGTATCAACGACTTCTCCACCGTGCGATTCGCCCGCATGTTCATGACCGGATTCAAGGAGGTGACACACTTGCGTTTCGCCACCCTTGAACTCGTTCGCGGCGAATGGCGTGACTATAAGTTCAACCTCAATAGCCGCAACGATTCTCCTGCCGAGGGCAAACTCGATATGTCAGTGGTAAACATTGAAGAGAACTCCGGTCGCGAGCCCGTGAACTATGTGCTGCCTCCAGGCGTGACCCGGATCCAGGACCCGGGCGCGGCGCAGGCCACTCAGCTCAATGAGCAGTCGCTCCAACTCTCACTTACCGGTATCCAGCCCGGCGATGCCAGAGGAATCTACAAGAACACGCAGATCGACCTGCGTATCTACAAGCGTCTCCAGATGTGGGTGCACGCTGAAGCCCCCGTTGACAACCTCACCAACACCCGCAACGGCGACCTTTCACTCTTCATCCGCCTCGGCAGCGACGTGAAGAACAACTATTACGAGTATGAAATCCCGCTGCAGCTTACGCCTCCGGGAAAATACAATAACTTCAACTCCAACGACCGCAGCATCGTATGGCCTTCCGACAACCGGCTCAACTTCCCGCTGAGCCTGTTGACAGATGTCAAGACGGCGCGAAACCGAGCCCGCAGCGCCCATGAAGAGGGTGTGGGCTACAATGTGCTTTATTCGATGCTCGACCCCGACAACGACCACAACACTGCGTCGGTGATGGGTAACCCGAGCCTCAGCGACGTGCGCGTGATGCTCATCGGCGTGCGAAACCGCTCCAACAGCGTGAAGGATGGCACTGTCTGGGTGAATGAGATGAAGGTTACCGATTTCAATGAGTCGGGTGGCTGGGCGCTCAATGCCAACGCCGGTCTCAGCCTCAGCGACATTGCCAATGTGAACTTCACCTACCACCGCGAGACCGACGGCTTCGGTGCCGTGGACCAGGGACTCTCGCAGCGTCGCCTCGACACCTACGACCAGTATAATCTCACCGTGCAGGGTGATGTTGGTAAGATCCTTCCACCGAAGGCAAAACTCTCGGCGCCCATCTATTTCTCAAAGTCGCAGGAACTGACCACTCCCAAATATAATCCTCTCGACCAGGACATCCTTCTCAAGGATGCTCTCGACGCCGCTGCCACCAAGCACGAGAAGGATTCCATCAACTCCTATGCTGTAACCAAGAAGACTGTGGAGAGTTTCTCCATATCCAATTTCCGTTTCGACGTGAAGAGCAAGAACCCGATGCCCTGGGATCCTGCCAACTTCACACTCACATTCTCCTACAACAAGCAGAAGAACACCGACCCCACCACCCAGTACGAGAACACCAACGACTACCGGGGAAGTTTCCAGTATTCCTACAGTCCGTATATCAAGCCCCTCAAGCCCTTCGCCAAGCTGAAGGGTAAGAGCAAAACAGCCAAATTCTTCAAGGACTGGGAAATCAACTGGCTCTTCAACAATCTGACGTTCTACACCAACATGCACCGCTACTATTATGAGCAGCAGACGCGCTCTGAGGTGGATGTCGACTTCCAGCTCCCTGTGCAGGTGAGCAAGAATTTCACATGGGACCGTCAGTTCAGCCTTACCTGGAACCTTATCAAGTCGCTCTCCCTTTCATTCTCAAGCAACACTACTGCCCGCATCGAGGAGACTGTGGGAGCCGTCAATAAGCGCCTCTTCCCCGATAAATACCGCGACTGGAAGGATACGGTGATGTCATCTATTCGTCATCTCGGCACGCCCTGGAACTACAACCAGACCTTCACCGGCACCTATCGCGCTCCCTTCAATAAGATTCCGGTGCTCGACTATCTTACGGGTTCGGTAAGCTACAATTCCACCTACCGCTGGGATAAGGGTGCTACCGTAGACGACCTCTACCTTGGCAACACCATCCAGAACCAGACCTCCTGGAATGCCGACGCACGCCTCAACTTCGAGACACTCTTCAACAAGTCGAAGTATCTCCAGGCCATCAACAAGCGATTCTCCAACTCCAACCGTGCCCGTAATAATAACAACAGCAACCGTATCTCCAAGCGAGGAGAAAAGGATAATAAGGAAAAGGACAAGAAGGAGAAAAAGAAGACTCCCAAGAAGTTTGAGCGCGTGGTGACACTTTCGCCCGACTCGGCCACGCTCGTGAAGCATAATCTCAACACTAAGAAATTCAATCTTTCGGCGAGGGTCGACGGCAAGGTGAAGAAACTCAACTATAAGGTGAAGGATGCCAACACCATTGAGATTGCGGACACAGGACGCTACAGCATTACGCTGAGCATCCGCGAGAAGGTGGCCGATGAGAAGAAGAACATCGGCACTGAGATTGCCGAGCACACTCTCCGCTTCCTGATGATGCCGCGCTCACTCTCCTTCAAGTGGAGAAGCACCCATTCGCTCAATCTGCCTCTCTTCTCGCCGAATGTGGGCAATGTGTTCGGTCAGTCGCTCTCTCACGGACCAATGTCGCCGGGCTTGGACTTCGCGTTTGGTTTCTACGACAAGGATTATGTGGAGAAGGCTCGCGACCGCAACTGGCTCATCACAAATTCTGAACAGGTGTCGCCGGCGCTTTGGTCGAAAACCAACGAGTTCAACTTCGAACTCACCCTCGAGCCCATCCGCGGCCTCAAGATTACGCTTACCTCCAACCTCACCGACAGCCGCACCGAGCAGATGCAGTTCATGTTCGCCGGCAATCCCACCACATATTCCGGCTCCTACATGCGCACCCACTGGGCTCTTGCATCGGCTATGCGCAATTCAAAGGCCGACGACGGTTATGCGTCGGATGCTTTCTCGAAATTCCTGGAGTATATCCCCAGGGTGGCACAGCGTGTGGAAAACGCATACCGTAGTGTTAACTATCCCAATGCCGGGTTCCTTGAGGGAGACCCGCTTGCCGGCACTGCCTATAATCCGGAAGCAGGCGGAGTGAGCCGCACCAGCAGCGATGTGCTTATCCCGGCATTCATTGCGGCCTACAGCGGACGTGACCCCGACAAGATTACTCTCGACTTGTTCCCCGGCCTTTCCGAGATGCGTCCCAACTGGAAGATTACCTACGACGGCTTTATCAACCTCGGCAATATGCGCCGCTGGTTCAAGTCGTTCACCCTCAATCATGCCTATCAGTGCACATATAATATCGGCGGATACTCAAGTTTCATGAACTGGGTAGGAGTCGGAGGTAACGGCAATATGGGCTTCGTGCTCAACGAGCAGACGCAGTCGCCCACACCGTCTTCACCCTTCAACATCCCATCCGTCACAATCACTGAGAAGTTTGCGCCTCTGATTGGCTTGAAGTTCACACTCTTCAACGACATCACCTTCAATGCCGAATATCGCGACTCGCGCACGCTGAGCCTCAACACCTCAGCCGGACAACTTGTGGAGACCAACAGCCGCCAGCTCCAGATTGGCGCCGGATATAAGATTGCCAACTTCAACAAGATCCTGAAGATTGGTAGCAAGCAGGGCAATGTTAGCAACGACCTCACTCTGAATCTCGACTTTGCTTACTCGCAGAACCAGAGTCTGATCCGTCGCATCGAGACGGCCTTCACGCAGGCCACGCAGGGAACGAGCACATTCTCTGTCAACTTCATGGCAAGTTATCAGTTGAGCAAGCGCATCACGCTCTCGGCGTTTGTGGACCATCAGACCAACACGCCCCTTGTGTCCAACTCCAGCTATCCCACCTCCAACAGCAACTACGGCATCGCTGTCAACGTCTCCCTCGCCCGCTAAAGAGTTTCTTTCAGCACTTCGAAGAGCTCTTCGTGAGTGAAGCGCTTGCAACATCCTGCCGTCAGCACAGCCCAATAAGCCTAATAAGCCCAATAAGCCCAATAAGCCCAATAAGCCCAAGAATTAATGCTTCCAGCTCAATGCTCAAGCTGTAATAAAGGATAGGGTAGGGCTTATCCCGGCGTCTTCGGAATTTGGCATGAAATCAGCTGACTCGAGCCGCGACACCTCCTCCGCCGAGGAAATCCCCTCGCGGATCATCATATCCAATAGCCGCCCCCGTAACTCCTTCAGTCTTCCGGAATTCGGTGTCTTCAACTCGCCGGAATCTCTCACTGTCTTGAAATCCACCTTATACACTTTCGCAAATCTCTTCACCACTTTCCAGTCCACACACTTAGCTGCATCTGAAGGAAGCAGGTCGATAATCTCCGTCGCGCACCTTGCTTGAAGTTCCTTCACCAGTGCAATCGTTACATCCTTCTTCCAGAATTTCATAAGCAACTCACCTCCCGGTGCCACTCTGCTCTTGAAATCAAAGCGATAAGGCTTAATAAAATCATCAGGACGCAACCATCCATAGAGTGAAGAAACGATCCGCACATTATCTGCGAGGAAACTCCATTGAGCGTTATCGTAGTCAACGAGCGCAAGTTGGCGGAACACCACCCCCGTAAACGCACGGATAGCCTGCAACCCCAAGGATTTATTAGGAAACTCATAAATCATCCGTTGGAGAGAAGTGGCGAGCCGAGTGGTAATCCCGACCTCACTGCTCAGTTGGTCGATAGAATGATCCCGCAAGGAATCCATAATGCCATCCGCCTGCACCTCAAACGCCGGCCGATGCGCAGCAAACGTCTGGGCGTCCACCGCCATCTCCGCAGTCCCCATACTCTTAGCCTCCGCAATCAGCACCATAGTGATTCTTTTTAAATAATACGATACTTATAGATTTAATTGGCATTTGGACAGTATTTTAAACGGAGACGGGGACGTCTCCGCTCCAATGCAAGCCCAGCGCCTCCGCTGCAGCCGATGAGGTCATCGGCTCTCCCGGACTTGTGGGTTGGCGTCTTTAATATCATCCACACTCTCGCGCACATTGTGTCTAATGGGTGGCGCGGAGTTTGGGGATTAATTTTTTGAGGAGGTAGCGTTGAATAGGGCAGTCTCTCCGCGACTATGGCAACGCTACCAATTTTTCAATCCATGCGGGTGCGGAAGTCGTCGTAGGTGAAGGCACGGAGGAGACGGGGAGCGCCGGCGGTAGGCTGCAGCCAGATGGAGGGGTGCTGGATGCCGTTGAACATGTTGGTCTTCACCGTGGTGTAGTGGTTCATGTCGCATAATGTCAACCGGTCGCCGGGCTGCAACGGCTCCGCAAATTCCCAGTCGCCTACATAGTCTCCGCTCAGACAACTGTTGCCCCCTAATCTATACCGGTATCTCTCCGACTTTTTCTCATTTTCTTCTTCACAAACACATCCTCCCTTTTCTCCGCAAATGCACTCTACGCCAGAATCTCCTTCTTCAGGAAGTGCTTCAGCTATCACTGGTTTATAGGGCATCTCGAGGCAGTCGGGCATATGGCAGGCGAAAGAGGCGTCGATGATGGCTGTCTTGATGCCCGCATCCTCCACCACGTCAAGCACTTCGGTCACCAAGTCGCCGGTCTGCCATGTAAAGGCGCTGCCCGGTTCGAGGATAATCTGCAGGTGGGGATATTCCTCGTGCAGTTTCTTCATCAGGGAGATAAGATGTTCCGTGTCATAGTCTTTACGGGTGATTAGGTGGCCGCCTCCCATATTGAGCCATTTGAGGCCGGGTAGAAGGTGGCCGTATTGCGCCTTGAACGCTTCGAGCACTTTCTCCAGATCATAGCTCGATGATTCGCAAAGCGCGTGGAAATGCAGTCCCTCGATACCTTCGGGGAGTCCGTCGGCGAGTTTTTCGGGGTTCTCGCCGAAACGCGACCCGGGCACGCAGGGATTGTAGATGTCGGTCTCTATCACGCTGCAATGGGGATTGACGCGCAGCCCTGCCGACACGTGGCGGTGTGTCGCTTTCTCATACTCCTGCATCAGCGGATAGAATTTGCGAAACTGAGCCAGCGAGTTGAAGGTGATGTGGCTGCTGCCCTTCAGGAATTCTGGGAAGGATGCCTCCGTATATACGGGGCAGTAGGCATGCACATCGTTGCCTAAATAGTCGAGCGAGAGCTGCATCTCGTTGAGCGAACTGGCAGTGGATGAGTTGATGTATTCCTTGATTATGGGAAACGTTTTCCAGAGGGCGTTGGCCTTGAACGCCATTATAATTTTGATGTCGGCGGCTTCGGCCACGCTCTTGATTTTTTCAAGGTTGGCGCGAAGGCGGTCCTCATATACGATATAGTAGGGGGTAGGAATCGGGGAGTTCATTTGTCAAGGATTTCAAATTTAGCGAATTTGAGAAGGAGTTTTTTCTCGCCCATCACGTCAAAGACCACGGTGACGGAAGGTTCTCCCGACACGCTGCTGATTGCAGTGACTGTGCCTTTGCCGAGTTTGGCGTGTTCGATGCGCATCCCTTCGGAGAGTTCATCTACACTGTGGGTGCCTCCGCCACCGCCTCCGGTCATTCCCGGGGTGATTCGCCGCGAACCGGCCGGTGCCGCAGGGCGCTTAGGCATTGAGAATCCTCCAAACGATGAAGCAGACGAAGCCGATGCAGGGCGCTGCGAGTATGACGGTTTGCCGAATCCATATCCCGACTGCGGACGCACAGGGCGGTCGTAGGGATTCTTTTCTTCGGGTAGTTCGTCGAGTCCGGAGGTCTGTTTGGTAAATTTCCGGTCGATATCGCGCAAGAAACGCGAGGGTTGGGTCATCACTGTCTTTCCGTTGCGGAATCGCTGGCGGGCGTATGTGATCATGCAGGTCTTCTCTGCGCGGGTGATGGCCACATACATCAGGCGACGTTCCTCCTCAATATCGGCGATTGAGTCCATGGCGAGAGCTGACGGAAAAAGTTCCTCCTCGGCTCCCACTATGTAGACATGCTTGAATTCAAGACCCTTGGCCGCATGGACTGTCATCATCGTGACACGCGGTTCATCCACCTTGTCCTTTTCGTCGGCATCGGTGGCAAGGCTCACCTCGGCGAGGAAGGCCTGCATCGACACGTCGTCTTCGCCCGCCTCGAGATGGCTGTCGGTGAAGTCCTTGAGGCCGGTAAGGAGCTCCGAGAGGTTTTCCTGACGGGAGATGCTTTCGGGTGTGTTGTCATGTGCAAGGGCGAGAAGCACGCCGGTGCGGTTGAAGATTAGCTGGCCGAGTTCGAAAGCGTTGCTGGTCTTGGTGTCATTCACAAACACCTCAATCATATCGTGGAAGAGGTTGAGTTTCTTCTGCGTGCCGCTATTGAGGCCGGCCGGATATTGGTCGGGGTTGCATATCACTGTCCAGATGCTTACGCCTCCGGCAATGGCCGCCGACTGGAGTTTCTTGAGGGTGGTATCGCCGATTCCGCGTGCGGGATAATTTATGATTCGCCGCACGGCCTCGTCGTCGTCGGGATTCACGGCCAGGCGGAAATATGCAATCATGTCCTTCACCTCCTTGCGCTGATAGAATGCCATGCCACCCACGATTCGGTAGGGCATCGAGCGCTTGCGGAGTGCCTCCTCGAGCACTCGGCTCTGCGCGTTGGTACGGTAGAGGATGGCATAGTCGTCGAGCGAGTCGTGGGAGGTGAGATGGGATGCGTTGATGCGGGTGGCCACGATGAAGGCCTCCTCTATGTCGCTGTAAGCCTGCACAATCTCCACACTGTCGCCCTCCTCGTTCTCGCTGTATACATCCTTGTGGAGCTGGCGGGAATTCTTTTGGATGAGGCTGCCGGCGGCATTGACGATATTCTGTGTGGACCGGTAGTTGCGCTCGAGCCGGAATGTTTTCAGGCCGTTATAAGATTTCTCGAGGTTGATGATGTTGCCGATATTCGCACCGCGGAAAGAGTAGATGCTCTGCGCGTCGTCGCCCACCACGCAGATGAGATTGTCGGGCTGAGCAAGTTGCGACACAATCATATGCTGGGCGAAATTCGTGTCCTGATACTCATCCACGAGGATATAGCGGAACTGCTCCCGGTATTTTTGGGCCAGGTCGGGGCAGTCGCGCAGCAGGAGGTTCATAAAGAAGAGTATGTCGTCGAAGTCCATGGCATTGGCGGCATGGAGGCGCTCATTGTAGAGCGCGAAGATGCGGGCCGTCATGGGACGCTTGGCCTTGCGGTCGCGGTCGCCGTAATTATGCTCATACTGCTGCGGCGTCATCATCGCGTTCTTGGCATTGCTGATTGTGGCGCTGATGCTGCCGGGCTTGTATATCTTCTCATCGAGGCCGAGATCCTTGATTATCATCTTTACGAGCGACTTGGAGTCGGCGGCATCGTAGATGGTGAATCCGCTCTTGAAGCCGATTCGGTCGGCATTGTAGCGGAGTATGCGGAGGAAAATGGAGTGGAATGTTCCTGCCCAGAGGCGAGAGGCCACACGGGGTCCTACGAGCGAGGCTATTCGCCCGGTCATCTCGCGGGCTGCCTTGTTGGTGAAGGTAAGGGCGAGGATGCGCTGGGGTTCAAAACCGAGTCGCAGCAAATGGACCACCTTGTATGTGAGCACGCGGGTCTTGCCCGACCCGGCTCCGGCAATCACGAGTTGCGGCCCGGCGCAGTAGTCCACTGCCGCGCGCTGCTGTTCGTTAAGGCGCTCCAGATAGCCGTAATCGGGCGCCTGCGTTTCGTTATTCTCTTTTTGCAATTCTCTTCGTCAGTTTTCGCTTATCGGGCGGATGATGTCCTCCCAGTCGGGGATGCGGGGGAGGAAATGGTAATTGTCGTTCTCATAGTCGATGGCGCAGAAATAATGGTTCACACCATTGGAAACCACGAGATAGCGTGCGCGCATGGCCATATTGTATCTCACAATCTGGTCGAACACATCCTGCGTGATGGCCACGCTCGGCGCCTTGTATTCCACAATCATGAGAGGATAGCCGTCGCGGTCGAACACCACCGAGTCGCAACGTCGCCGCGTGCCGTTCACCTCTATCCCTATCTCATTGGCAATGAGTGATTCAGGATAATGATATGTGGTGATGAGCCAGTTAATGAAATGCTGGCGCACGAATTCCTCGGGAGTGAGGGCCACATATTTCTTTCGCAGGCGGTCCCACACCTTCACAATGTCATCCTCCGTGGCGAGGCGAAGCTCCACCTGCGGAAGATTCAGTTTGGGCATGTTCATTTCGGCATCGGCTTATATGAACCTTTGTAATCGGGGTCGAGGGCGGTGTTGAGCAGGTCGGCAAGACGCAGGCCGCCTTTGAGGAGACGGTCCTCCACCACGGGAGTCCATTTGGCTATATAGTCGTATTCCACGTTGTAGTTCACGGGAGTCTCGGCATAGATCTTCTTGGCGATTTCGTAGGATTCCTCGGCCCATTTCTCCGGGCATGCACCTGCGATAATCTCGGCCTGCTGCTCGGGAGTGGCGCGGTCGAGTTGTTCCTCCCATTCGGAGTAGCTCCATTTGTGACCGGACTCTACGAGGCGGCTGTCCCACACGCCGTGGAGGTTGGCGTTGCTCTTGAAGAATTTGATGAAGTGGTTGTTGCCGCCACGGTCGCTGGCGCGGCCGAGGTGCATGGGCTGGTGGATGTCGCCGAGGAAGTGGACGAGCATCTTGAGGGCAAGCTGTTTCTGCTCGGGGGTGGAGGAGGGATTGGTGATTACGTCATACTGCGTGTTGATGGCGTATACGATGTCGCCGTCGGGGTTCTGGCGGGCGCTGCGGAAGGTTTCGTCGGCGTCGATGTTCTTGTAGTGCCAGGTTTTTGTGAACGCATATTCCGGAGTGTGGGAGGCATTGTCCATCCAGTTGCTCCAATATACGATGCTGCGTCCGTCAAGGAGGTCGGCCACTGCGGCGGCTGTGGTGGGTGTGAGATGGTTTTCGGCGATGGCAGCCACTGTGTCATGGCCTTTCTGTCCCCAGCCGTAGGCGTCAAGGCTACCGATGGTAAGCATTGCGCCGGCGCAAAGGGTGGTGATTATGTTTTTGAAGCTCATAATAATGTTGTCTTATTGCGACTACAAATTTAGTCATTTTTGCCCTCATCTGAAATTATTTTTCTAATTTTGTGGTATGAATAAATTTACTTCAACGGAACCTACTGTTTCCTTCCGCCGCAAACCGGACTGGCTGAAGGTGAAACTCCCCCGTGGCTTCAAGACAAGCCAGGTGATCGGTCTTCTAAATGAGAAACATCTGCATACAATCTGCTCGAGCGGAATGTGTCCCAACCGCGCAGAGTGCTGGGGAGCCGGCACTGCTACCTTCATGATCGGCGGCAACACATGCACCCGCGCCTGCAAGTTCTGCAATGTGGCCACAGGTCGCCCGCTTCCTCTCGACCGCAAGGAGATTCTCGACATTGCAGAGTCTATCAGGACTCTTGGCCTTAAGCATATCGTTATCACGAGTGTCGACCGCGACGACCTTCCCGACCTCGGCGCCTCCCATTGGGTCGACACTATCAAGACTATCAAGAAGGAGTGTCCGGGCGTCACTATGGAGGTGCTGATTCCCGATTTCCAGGGGCGCACCGAGTTGCTTGATATGGTGATAGAGGCGGGTCCGGAGATTATCTCGCACAATATGGAGACGGTTCGCCGGCTCACACCCTCGGTGCGTAGCGTGGCTACATATGACTGTTCTCTTGGCGTGCTGCGCTATTTGGCTTCGAAGGGTGTGCGCACAAAGAGCGGCATCATGCTCGGCCTCGGAGAGACACGCGAGGAAATCCTCGAGACTATGGACGATCTTATCGCTGCCAATTGCGCCATTATGACTATCGGCCAATACCTCCAGCCTACGAAAAACCACTATCAGGTACAAGAGTATGTGCATCCTGACACGTTTGCCGAGTATGCTGAAATCGGCAAGACTAAGGGCTTCAGGCATATAGAGTCGTCGCCGATGGTAAGAAGTTCGTATCACGCAGAAAAGCATTTGCATTGATGGGTAATAATTTGATTGCCGAGGACTGGGGGCTGTGCGATTACCGAGGAGCCTGGGATCGCCAGAAGGATATCTTTGCCGCACTGCAGGCTGACACTACTGTGCCGGAGCGAATTGTGCTTGTGGAACATCCGCCGGTTTATACGCTTGGCTTTCACGGAAATGCGGCGAATCTGCTGGCTTCCGAGGAGAGGCTGAAGGCTATGGGTGCGGAGTGCATTAGGATTGAGCGCGGTGGCGATATCACTTACCATGGTCCGGGGCAGTTGGTGGTTTATCCGCTTCTCGACTTGCGGCGGCACTCATTGGGAGTGAAGAAATATGTGGAAATGCTTGAAAATTCCATAATCGACACATTGAAGGAATATGGAATTGAATCTTCATCGAATGGGGATGCGATTGGAGTGTGGTTGGACTGGGGTAAGCCCACTGCCCGTAAAATATGTGCAATAGGAGTAAAAGTGAGCCATTGGATCACAATGCATGGCCTTGCATTGAATGTGAATACAGACCTGAACGCTTTCGGATTGATAAATCCATGTGGATTTGTAGATAAAGGGGTCACGTCAATCGCAGCAGAATTAGGGCAACCGGTAGAAATGGCAGACGTGAAGAAGCGATTGCTACTTGCTCTCACCAGAAGATTGAAAGCGTGAAATTCGCATAGAAGAAAAATAAGCGACGCCAATTTAATGAATGGCGTCGCTTATTTTTATAGATTAAGTAAACTTACTTCTTATACCATGTCATGCCTTCCACGTGGGCAACATCGCCATCGATAGAGTAAGTGAAGTTGTAAACCTCACCTTTGTCCTCGCCGGAAGTGGCAGTCATTTTAAGATTGCCATTGGATGTGCTCCAAGTGAAGTCGAAGGAATATTTATAGACATCGCCATCCTCTTCCTCCTCTTCGTAAACCTTGCCGGTACCATCTTTGCGGAAAGTGACTTCCTGATATGTGGAATATTCACTCTCTTCATCCTCAAAATACCAAGTGCCGAGGAGTTCTGAATCATGAGTTGCGGGATCGGCGGGTTCGCCTTCGTCGTCGTCGCTACCGCAGGCAGCCATGCCTACAGCCATAAGGATGGTCACGAGGGCCATACCAATCATTCTGAAAGTTTTTTTCATTTTGAAAAAGTTGAATTAATAATGTTTCCTAATTGGCTACAAAGGTAATGAAATAAATTTGAAAAATCGTAATAATATGTAAAAATATTTAAAAAATAGGGTAGTAGCTCCGCGACTTTTGTGTGAGGAATATAGCAAAGCCGCGCACAACACTTGCTTCGTGTTGTACGCGGTTAATATGCAAGGTAGTCGCTCCGCGACTTGAAATCTTTAGCCTCGGTCGTAGTGGGGGAGGTTTTCGGGGATTACCATCGAGATCTCCACTATGCCGCCGATTGTTCCATCGGCTCTGCGCCATGCGCTCTGGTAGATCATCTTGCGCTGATCCTGCTTGCTGATGGTGTAGGCGTTCTGACCACCTTCGGCGAGCAACCGGTCGATGATCTCCAGCGAACGGGGACTGTGACAGTTGCGCAGGTTGGCTCCGATGAGGTCGCCGTGCTTCTCGTAGGTTTTGCGGGCACGCTCGTTCATGTGGAGGATGATGCAATTGTCATCACACACCGTGATTGCGCAGTTGAGACCCTCAGCCCACGCGGGCAATATTGCTTTAGTATCCATCTTATTTTGCAGAGTCGGTGGCTGCTGTTTTGTCGGTGGCTGCCTTGGGGGCGGGGTTCTTCAGGTACTTGTCGAGGAAGCGGAAGAAGCAGCGCTGCCAGAGAATTGCATTCTGGGGTTTGAGCACCCAGTGGTTCTCATCGGGGAATACAACCATCTCAGCCTCAAGACCATGCATCTTGGCGGCGTTGAATGCCTGCATGCCCTGCGATGCCAGAATGCGGTAGTCGAGTTCGCCGACGGTGATCAGCATCGGGCACTGCCACTCGTTCACGAAGCGGTGGGGCGAGTTGGCAAAAGTCTGCTGTGCTGTAGCATTCTCCTTGTCCCAGTAAGCGCCCCCCATGTCGAAGTCGGCAAACCACATCTCCTCAGTCTCGAGATACTGGGCCTCGATGTTGAATATACCGGCGTGAGCCACGAGGGCCGCGAAGCGGCCGTTGTTGTGGCCGGCAAGCCAATATACAGAGAAGCCGCCGTAGCTTGCGCCGATGGCACCCACATGGTCGGCATCACAATAGGGCTGAGCCTTGATATAGTCGGTAGCGGCGAAATAGTCGCGCATATTCTGTCCACCATAGTCGCCGGAAATCTGACGGCACCATTCCTCACCGAATCCGGGAAGACCGCGGCGGTTGGGAGCAATCACGATATATCCATGTGCTGCCATGATCATGAAGTTCCAGCGATAACTCCAGAACTGGCTGACAGCCTGCTGCGGGCCACCCTGACAATAAAGAATTGCCGGATATTTCTTGTTGGGGTCGAAGTCAGGAGGAAGAATCTCCCAGCAAGTCATCATCTTGCCGTCGCTTGTGGGCACAAGCACCTTCTTCACTTCGCCAAGCTTCAACTGGCCAAGGAGTTCGGTGTTGACGTTGGTGAGCTGTTTCACCTCACCCTTCTTCACTGATACAATCTCGTTGGGAGTGCGCATCGAGTGGCGGAGGGAGATCACCTGGTCGTCGCTCACAGGATAGACGCTTGCGAAGTCGGCCACCTCATTGGCGATGGTGTCTACGGCACAGGTGGCAACGTCAATCTTGAACACCGGTTCTACGCCATCGCTGTAGCCGCAGAAGAAGATATGCTTTCCGCTCGGAGCCCATGCAATCTGCTCGGGCCAACGGTCGAAGTTCTCGGTAAGGTCGCGCATCTCGCGCTTGCCATCCATATTCATCACCATCAGGCGTTTCTTGTCGCTCTCATATTTGGCGGTCTTCATGGAGAGCCATGCAAGAGTCCTGCCGTCGGGGGAGAACACGGGGTCAGTGTCGTAACCCGGCATGTCGGGAGTGAGGAACTCAGTCTTGCCGCTCTCGAGGTTGTAGAGATAAAGACCTGAATCTGTGGAGAAAGCATAATCCATACCCTTCAGTTTGCGGCTTACATATACGAGGCTCTTGCTGTCGGGGGCCCAGGCAAAGGCATCGGCACCACCGAAGGGACGCATCGGGCATTCATAGGGTTCACCCTCCATGATATCCTTCTCATCCTTGATTTCGTCGCCGAAGTCTGCGAGGAAGGGATGTGGAATCTTGGTGACCCATTCATCCCAATGTTTATACATAAGGTCGTCCACGACGCGGCCTGTGGTTTTGGGAAGGCCCTCGAAAAGGGTGCTATCCTTGGAGAAGGCGTCAATCGGCGAACCGAAGATAATCTTCTTCTCATCAGGAGAGATAGAGAAGCACTCGATACCGTTCTTCACTGCGGAGAGGCGCTTCTCGCCACCGCCGTCGGCGTTCATGCGGAAAATCTGGTTGGCTTCAGTCTCCTTGTCGTAGCGAAGGAAGGCAATCTTGTTGCCGTTGTCGATCCAGCGGATGTTAGACTCCGAACCGGCCGACTTGGTGAGGCGCTTCATGTCGCTGCCGTCGGCGTTCATCACATAGATCTCGGAATTACCCTTGTTCTCCTCGATATCCTCGTAGGTGAGGGTAAACATGATCTTCTTGCCGTCGGGGGAGGGGGTAGCCTCCGACACCTTGCCGAACGACTCGAGCACCTCGGGTGTCAGCATCCCGTTCTCGACCTTGATCTCGGGCTTTTCAATCACTTTTTCACTGTTGCCACCGCCGCCACAAGACGTGACAGCCAAAGGAAGCATCAATGCACACATTGCTGTTGTTGTTTTATTCATGACTTATGATTTAGGTTTACGTTTTCTCTTATTTCTATCGGACCAATTAGTCTTATTAGTCTTATTAGACCTGGCCTTATCATCCAGGCCGTAGAGAGCATCGATGAGGTCGCGGCGTCCCATCTTGCGGAGTTCGCTCTTGATAGAGGCAGCGCTTTCCGGTTTCCACCAGAAGAAAAACTGCCGCTGCGCCTCCTTCTCCTCCGGGGTGCGGGCTGTGAACACCTCCTCGCCGGTGTAGGGATGCACGCCGGAGTAATAGATTTCCGTGGCTACGGTCATCGGCGTGGGAGTGAAGTCCTGCACCTGTTCGAGATGGAAGTCGAGTCCCTTGGTGATGGCGGCGAGTTCGGCCATATCCTCTTCGCGGCAGGCTGGATGGGAGGAGATGAAATAGGGGATGAGTTGCTGGCGCATTCCCTCTTCGCGGTTCACCCGGTCGAAGAGAGCCTTGAATTTGCGAAACTGGCCGAAGTCGGGTTTGCGCATGCAGTCGAGCACGCGCGGGCTGGTGTGTTCCGGCGCCACTTTCAGCCGGCCGCTCACATGGCTCGTGATGAGTTCGCGGAGATAACGCTTGTTGGCCTCGGCGGTGTCGGCATCCTTTGCCGGCGCCATGGCAAGGTCGTAGCGCACGCCGCTGCCTATGAATGATTTCTTCACCTGCGGCAGCGCATCCACGGCATGGTATACGTCAAGAAGCGGGCGATGGTCGTTGTCGAGATTTCGGCAGGGAGAGGGGTGCAGGCAACTCGGCCGCACACATTTCCGGCAGATATTCTGGTCGCGGCCGTGCATGGCATACATATTGGCCGAAGGTCCACCCAAGTCGGAGATATATCCCTTGAAGTCGTCCATCTCGCACACCTGCTTCGCCTCCCTGAGGATTGACTCCTTAGAGCGCGAAGCGATAAATTTGCCCTGATGGGCTGAGATGGTGCAGAACGCGCACCCGCCGAAGCAGCCGCGGTGCATGTTGATGCTGTGGCGGATCATCTCATAGGCCGGTATGGTCTTTCCCTTGTAGCGCGGATGAGGAGTGCGCATATAGGGGAGGTCGAAAGATGCGTCTATTTCGGCTGTGGTCATCGGCGGCAGCATGGGATTGATTTTCACCATCTTGCCGCGCGCTTTCTGCCAGATCACGTGTCCGGCATATTTATTGGATTCCTCCTCCACATGCCTGAAATTGAGCGATTGGAGCCTTGGAGTCTTCAGGCATTCCTCATAACTATGGAGCACGATGTCCCCATCCGCCGGAGTGTCGGTGGTGATGAAAGCGGTCTGCTCGAGGTCGCGGATATCTTTGGGATGCTCGCCGGCTTCGATGCGGTGGGCGAGTTCGGTCACTGAGCGTTCCCCCATACCGTAGATTACCATATCCACCGGAGCATCGAGCAGAATGGATGGGCGCAGGCGGTCTTCCCAATAGTCATAATGCGACACTCTTCGAAGCGATGCCTCGATGCCTCCGGCAATCACCGGCACATCGGGAAAGAGATCCTTGAGAATCTTGGAATATACGATTGTGGGATAGTCGGGGCGCATGCCGTGGCGTCCGCCGGCTGTGTAAGCGTCGTCGTGGCGCAGGCGTCGGGCAGCGGTGTAATGGTTCACCATCGAGTCCATAGCGCCGGCCGACACGCCGAAGAAGAGGCGAGGCGCGCCGAGTTTGCGGAAGTCGCGGAGGTCGTCGCGCCAGTTGGGCTGCGGCACGATAGCCACTCTGTAGCCGGCCTTCTGGAGCGTGCGGCCAATCACTGCGGCTCCGAAAGATGGATGGTCCACATAGGCATCGCCCGAGAAGAGAATCACATCGGCGCGGTCCCAGCCCAGGGCATCCATCTCCTCGCGCGATGTGGGGAGATAGAGCCGGCGGTCGTATTTCTTCTCGAGAGGCTTGCGGTCCAAAGGTTTCTTATCCTGCGGTTTGCTCATGGGTGGCAGTGGCTTTGGAATAGAGTTCCTGTACTTTCACGAGTTCGTCGCGAAGCATAGCGGCCTCGATGAAGTCGGTTCGCTTGGCGGCGGCCATCATATCGTTCTGGAGCTGGTCGATGCGCTCCTTGAGGGCGTTGGGAGTGAGATACTGATAAGCGGGATCCGCCACGAGTCCGGCCTTGTGCTCCTCCTCGATGTAGGGACGGGCCTTGCGCGGAATTTCAGGCTGCATTGCCGATGGCCGCTCCTGGCGTGGCAGACGGCGCTGCTTCTCCTTGTTGTCCTGCGAGTTGCGTTCGCTCTTGGCGTAGATCTCGATCAGTTCGTTGTTGGTATGTTTCACGATTTGCGTGGGCGTGATGCCATGCTCCTCGTTATATTTCATCTGTTTGGCGCGACGGCGGTCGGTCTCCTCGATGGTGCGGGCCATGGAGTCGGTGATCTTGTCGGCATACATTATCACCTTTCCGTTGACATTTCGGGCGGCGCGACCCGCTGTCTGGGTAAGGGAACGGTGGTTGCGCAGGAAACCCTCCTTGTCGGCGTCGAGGATGGCCACGAGGCTCACCTGCGGCAGGTCGAGACCCTCGCGCAGGAGGTTCACTCCTATCAGCACGTTGTAGATGCCGTTGCGCAGGTCGTCGAGGATGCGCATGCGCTCAAGCGTATCCACGTCGGAATGGATATAGGCGCTGTTGATGCCCCAGCGGAGGAGGTGCTTGTTGAGTTCCTCGGCCATTCGCTTGGTAAGGGTGGTGACGAGCGTGCGCTCGCCGGCCTCTATGCGCTTGTGGATCTCCTCCATCAGGTCGTCGATCTGGTTGACAGTGCTTCTCACCTCAATCTCGGGGTCGAGAAGGCCGGTGGGACGGATCACCTGCTCCACGAAGATACCCTCCGTCTGCTGGAGCTCATAGTCGCCGGGGGTGGCGCTCACATAGATGGTCTGCGGGGTGAGACGCTCGAATTCCTCGAATTTGAGGGGACGGTTGTCGATGGCCGCGGGGAGTCGGAAACCATACTCCACGAGGTTCATCTTGCGGGAAAGGTCGCCGCCGTTCATTCCTCGAATCTGGGGGAGGGTCACGTGGCTCTCGTCGATGATGGTAAGGAAGTCCTTCGGGAAATAGTCGAGCAGGCAGAACGGGCGTGCGCCTGCCTCGCGGCCGTCAAAATAGCGGGAATAGTTCTCGATTCCGCTGCAGTGGCCGAGTTCCTTGATCATCTCCACATCATATGTTACTCGCTCTTTCAGGCGCTCGGCCTCGAGGATGCGCCCCTGGTTGCGGAAGAACTCGCATTGTGCGCCGAGGTCGAGAGTAATCTGGTCGATAGCCTTGAGTGTGCGCTCTTTCGAGGTTACGAAGATGTTGGCGGGATAGATGTTGAAGCCTTCGAGGTTGGTGAGTACGGCTCCGGAAGCGGGGTCCACGGTCTGGATTGACTCAATCTCATCGCCCCAGAACACCACGCGGAGCTGAATCTCCTCGAATGAGAGCTTAATGTCCACAGTGTCCCCCTTCACCCGGAATTCACCGTTTTTCAGGTCGATTTCGGTGCGGGAATAGAGGGAGTCCACGAGTTTGCGGAGGAAAGCATTGCGGGAGATGCGGTCACCCTTGTTGATATGAATTACGGTCTGGGAGAAATCCTCTGGATTTCCCATACCGTAGATGCAACTTACGCTCGACACCACTACGATGTCGCGGCGGCCGGAGAGCAGGGCGGCTGCCGTGCTGAGGCGCAGCTTGTCGATCTGCTCATTGATCATCAGGTCTTTCTCGATATATTTGTCGCTGCCGGGGATATATGCCTCGGGTTGGTAATAGTCGTAATAACTTACGAAATATTGCACGCTGTTTTCCGGGAAGAAGGTCTTCATCTCGGAATAAAGCTGGGCTGCAAGTGTCTTGTTGTGAGAGAGGATGAGGGTAGGGCGCTTCACCTGTTGGATCACATTTGCCATGGTGAAGGTCTTTCCCGAGCCGGTCACTCCGAGGAGAGTCTGGTGAGGGAGGCCGGCGTTGACACCGGCCACGAGTTCGGCGATAGCCTCTGGCTGGTCGCCTGTAGGGACGTATTCAGAACAGAGTTTGAAATCCATAAATGCAAAAATAATAAAATGGATTGCAACCGCCAAGCCAATATGTGTAAAAAAAGTATAAAAGGGACGAAAAAAAGCCTATATGGGATATAGGCTAATCGCGCGCCGCAAGCGATGCGCCGCTCAACCGAGCATCGACCTCCGGCCGAATGTTCCAAATTGAAAATTGAAAATTAATTCAAGAATCAGAATTAGTCCTTGCAGAGTGTCATGAATTCGGCGCGGAGGGCCGGATTGTCGGCGAAGAGGCCGTTATAGTCGAATGTTGTGGTGGCGGCATCCTGTTTCTCCACGCCTCGCATTTTCATGCAGAGGTGCTGGGCCGTGCAACTCACGATGACACCTTTTGTGGGCATGGCGCGCGAAAGGAGGTCGCAGATCTGGGCGGTCATCCGCTCCTGCACCTGGAGGCGCCTTGCGAAATTGTCCACGATGCGGGCGAGTTTGGAGAGCCCGATCATCTTTCCGTCGGGGATATATCCCACCGAGACCTTCCCGAAGAATGGGAGGATGTGATGCTCGCAGGTGCTGTAGAATTCGATATCCTTTACGATGACGATCTGCGAGCCTTCATATTCGAAGATGGCCTGACGCGCTATCTGCAGCGGGTCGGCACGATAGCCGGATGTAACGTCAAGCAGCGCTTTAGCGGCGCGCACCGGGGTTTTGAGCAGTCCCTCTCTCGTGGGGTCTTCGCCCACGAGTCGCAGGATTGCTTCATAGTGAGCAGCAATCTCGGCCACAAGAGCCGGATCGTGTTTGGGATTTGAGTTCATCTGATAATGACAATTTGACTTTTCACCACCCTCATTTCGGAGGCGAACTCAGGGAAGGCACGCTTCAGTTGAGCGAGCGCAGCGGAAGCCTCGGCCTGGGTCTTGAAATTACCGACGCGCGCATACCAGTTGGGCGCGCTGGAGAAAGTATATACCTGACCCCGATATCTGGGGAATTTGGCCACGACGGCGTTGCCGCGCGCCCTGGCACGACGTTCGAGCGACACCTGGTTGCGGCCGTCGCTGAAAATCTGAATGCGGTAGCCCGACATCTTGTTGATGCCCGGACGCAGCGGGCGTTCCCTCTGCTGCTTCACCTCCTCGCGGAAGATGAGCTCCAGGATATTGTCGGGAATCTCGATGGTCACATTGCCGTTCGACTCCTGCTCGATGCGCTCCACGGCGTTGGCGGGCGCATTCTCCTGTGGAGATACGGATTGAGCCGTGGCGGGGAGCGTCAATGCCCCCGCCACGGTCAGTATAAGCAATGTGTCTTTTATTCGAAACATTGAAGTTCTATAGGTTCAAAGATTAACCGAAGGCCTCGATGATGCCCATGAAGTCCTCGGCCTTGAGTGCTGCGCCGCCGATAAGGCCGCCGTCAACGTCGGCTTTGGCAAAGAGTTCCTTGGCATTGCCGGGTTTGCAGCTGCCGCCGTAGAGGATGGATGTGTTGTCGGCCACCTCTTTGCCATATTTCTCGGCAATCACGGCACGGATGTGGGCGTGCATGTCCTGAGCCTGGTCGGCTGTGGCTGTCTTGCCTGTGCCTATGGCCCATACGGGCTCGTAGGCCACCACGATCTGGCCGAAATCCTCAGCGCTGAGGTCGAAGAGAGCCTCCACCTGCGATTTCACCACTTCATTGTATGTGCCGTTCTCGCGCTCTTCAAGCACTTCGCCCACGCAGAAGATCGGACGGAGTCCGTTCTCAAGGGCAAGCTTGGTCTTGGCAAGCAGCTGGGCGTTGTTCTCGCCGAAATACTGGCGACGCTCGCTGTGGCCGAGAATCACATATTCAGCGCCGGTGGATTTCACCATCGAGGCGCTTACCTCGCCCGTGTAGGCTCCCTTGGCGTGTTCCGAGCAGTTCTCGGCACCAAGCTTCACCAGTGCCGGGTCGAGCACGGCATTGACCGACGTAAGATGTGTGAAAGGCACGCATACGATTACGTCGCAATTAGCTTTCTTACCTTGCAAAAGGGTATTGACATTGTTAGCCAACTCGACGCCTTCGTCGAGCGTTGTGTTCATCTTCCAGTTACCTGCAACAATATTTTTTCTCATAGTGTGTATGATTAAAAGTTGTGCAAAATTAACTCAAATATGTGAAATAAGCAAATTAGACCCATTTCACATAGAATCTTACCAGATGATCACGCGCTCTTCGGCGGGACGGAACATCTTGTCGCCGGCCTTGATGCCGAATGCCTCGAAGAAGGGCTCGATGTTGCGGAGCGACACATTCACGCGGTTTTCGCCGAGTGAGTGAACGTCAAGTTTGGTGAGGCGTTCTTTCTCAGCATCGCGGATGTTTCCGGCCCAGAGGTTGGCATAGTTCATATAGAACACCTGCTGGGGAGTGAAGCCGTCGATGTTGGATGATTCAGCCTTCACGTCAACGCCTTTCTTCTTCTGGCTGTCGAGCCATGCAGTGTAAGCCACGCGGAGACCACCCTGGTCGGCGATGTTCTCGCCAAGAGTGTATGTACCGTTTGCCATCACGCCGGGAAGAACCTCAATCTGGTCGAATTGGGCGACAAGACCCTTTGTGAGTTCTGCGAATTTCTCGGAATCTTGTTCGGTCCACCAGTTGCGCATATTGCCTGTTGCGTCAAAGTTGCGGCCTTGGTCGTCGAAACCGTGGGTAAGTTCATGGCCAATCACCACGCCGATGCCGCCATAGTTCTCGGCGTCGCTCGAGTTGGGGTCGAAGAAGGGTGCCTGAAGGATACCGGCGGGGAACACGATCTCATTGTTGATCGGGTTGTAGTATGCGTTGATGGTCTGAGGTGTCATGCCCCACTCGCTGCGGTCGATGGGTTTGCCCCACTTCTCGAGCATGCGGTCGAGTGCCCACTGGCCTGCGTTGTATACATTCTCATAGTAGGAAGCCTCGGGAGTGATCTTCATCAGCGAATAGTCTTTCCATTTGTCGGGATAACCGATTTTCACTGTGATGCCGGCGAGTTTCTTCATGGCCTCTACCTTGGTGTCGTCGCTCATCCAGGGGAGATTGATGATGTGCTTGCCGAGGGAGTTGCGGAGATTCTCCACGAGTCCCTCCATATATTTCTTGGAGCTCTCAGGGAAATATTCAGCCACATATAGTTGTCCGATACCCTCGCCGAGAAGACCTTCTACAGTGCCGAGAGATTTTTTCCAGCGGGGACGCTGCTGCTGAACGCCGCTCATCACCTTGTTAAACTGGAAGGAAGCGTCGGCAAACTTGTCGCTGAGGTAGGGGGCGGCACCGCTCACCACTTCCCAGAGGTAGTAGTCCTTGAGTTCGCGGTCGCTGAGTGTGGAGATGAGTTTGTCGGCCTGCTTCACTGTGCGTATCTCAGAAACGATCACGCTTTCGGGAGGTGTGATGCCGAGGTCGGCGATCATCTCGGCCACGGGGAGGTTAGGATACATCTCCTTCACCTGGGCGAGAGTGCGGGGGTTATACATCGCGGGGATGTTGCGGCTCTCTTCGCGGGTCCATGTGGAGTCGGCGAGGAGCGTCTCAATCTTGATTACGTTCTTGGCGATGCGCTTTGCGTCTTTTGCGGAGTATCCGGCGAGCTTCATGTCTGTCTCGATGAGTTTGATGTAAGCGTTGCGGATCTCTTTGGTTTTCTTATCGTTGAGCAGGTAATAGTCGCGGTCGCCGAGGCCGAGGCCTGTGCTGCCCACATAGAAGGCGTATTTGGAGTTGTCCATGAGGTCCTCCTGCATTCCGAGCGACATGAGGGGAGCACCCTGCCAGCGCTGCATATAGCGGAAGAGTGCAGGCATTCCGGCATGGTCGGTGCCTTCGATTTTCTTGAGGGTGGCCTGGATGGGAGCGGCGCCTTCACGGTTGCGGCGAACTGAGTCCATGCCCTGCTCGTAGATGGTGGCAATCTTGTAGGCTGTGGTGCCGGGCTGGGGGTTCTTGGCTGCCAGGCCTGTCACGATGCGCTGCACACGGTGCTCGCTCGAGTCCTGGAGGATGTTAAACTGGCCGTAACGGGAGTGCTCCTTGGTAAGGGGATGGCTCTTGATCCAGCCGTTGTTCACATGATGGTAGAAGTCGCGGCTGGGTGCAACGCTGTTGTCGATGTTGCCTTTGTCGAGACTCTTGAGGTGTTCCTGGGCATTGGCGCCAAGAGTGCCTAAGCCGAGAACTGCGCCGACCGCAAGGGTCGCAAGTGTTCTGATTTTCATATGGTTGAATTTAAGGGTTATTCAAGGTTGTTATTGTGTATATTGTTTAGACGTTCAAAATTACGAAAAATTTCACAATCCTGAAATTATCAATCAATAATCATCAATCGACGAATTGTCCCGGCTTTGCGCTCTGTTTCTTCCCATTCCTCATCCTCTTTTGAATCGGCCACCAGGCCGCCGCCTGCAAACAGGCAATATCTGTCCCTTTCCACCCGCATGCTCCGCAGGTTCACGAATAGGTCAAGACCCGAATCTCCCGTTACCGGCCCGCAGAAACCTCCATAGAATCCGCGCTGGAATTTCTCATATTCCGACACATGGGCTATGGCTTTCTTGGGGGGCATTCCGCTGAGTGCGGGAGTGGGGGAGAGCGCCAAGGCCACTTCGATAGGGTCGAGGTCCTTATATATCTTTGGGTCGGCGTCGGCGTAGCGTCGGTAGGTTATCTTCGTCATCAGATGCTCCACGGGTCCGGCCTTCAGTGTGACTGAGGGATACACCACCGGCATCGCACCGCGACATGCAAGCGTCTTATATATATATCTGCTTACGAACGTATGTTCCAAAATATTCTTCCTGTCCCAATAGCCTATGCTGCCGGCGGGTCGGGTACCGGCAAGCGCCATCGTTGTGCCCTCATCGCCGTGGAAGGAGAGAAGTCGTTCCGGAGAGGCTCCAATCCAGGTGCCGGCCTTCTCTGTGTGGAAACAGAATACAAACGCGTCGGGATACTGCTCCGCCAAAGCCCTGAATGTGGCTGCAAGGTTCACACGCCCTTTCTCCACAATCACACGCGCCGCCACAGCCTTGCTGTATATGCCGTTGCAGATATCAGAGAGCACATTGGAGAATGTCTCCGAATATTCCTCGCGGGTGGTGGATGACTGAGGAAATTCAAATGCGGTAATAGGGTCTGCGTCGGAATAAGCCATAGCGTCCATCTCCTCCAGAGGGAATTCCTCATCGCCCGGAATCACATGCACCTCATTATTATAAGGATCATATCCGCAAACAGCAAATCCCTCCCGGCAAGATAAATCACCAAGACGCGAACTGCGCCCTGTGATTATTTCTGTAGCCCCGGGCAACCGATAAGCAAAGTTATTCATCAATCAGTGAGTTCTTGTGCGGTGAAATCGAAGGTGTAGGATTCAGTGATGCGGGCTCGGATGAAGTCGCCCTCCTCGGCGTGGATATCCTCCACGGCGAAGGTGGGGTCCACCTCCGGGCTGTCAAACTCGGAGCGGCAAGAGGCCACGAGCCTGCCATCCTCCTCCTCGTCGATTGTGTCCACGATGAGTCGTATCTCTTTGCCTACCAGTTTCTCAGCCTCCTCGGCGGCTATATCCTCCTGCACGGCCATCAGCGTGTCGAGGCGCCGCTGCTTCACCTCCTCCGGCACATCATCCTTGAGTTTCAGCGCGGCATACGTGCCCTCCTCCTCGCTATAGGCGAAGGCACCCATCCGCTCGAAACGCTGCTCACGCACAAACTCCAGCAGTTCCTCGAAATCCTCCTCCGTCTCCCCCGGGAATCCCACCATCAGCGTGGTTCGGATCACGATACCGGGTACTTTTCGGCGGATCTCTCTCAGCAGTTTCAGCGTGCCCTCCTTGTCGATATGGCGGCGCATGGCCGTGAGCATATTGTCGGTGATATGCTGCAAAGCGATGTCGAGATATTTGCACACATTCTTGCGGCGTGCCATCACATCCAGCACATCAATCGGGAAATCAGCGGGATAGGCGTAATGCAGGCGAATCCATTCCACGCCATCGATGTCGGCCATCGAGTCGATGAGTTGGGCGAGGCGATGCTCGCCATATAGGTCGAGTCCATAACTGGATAGGTCCTGCGCTATGACATTGAATTCCTTCACGCCCTCCTTCACGAGCTGACGCACCTCCTCGAGTATCTCCTCTTCGGGTCGGGAGGTGTGGCGACCGGTGATGAGAGGTATGGCGCAGAAGGCACACATCCTGTTGCAGCCTTCGGAAATCTTGAGGTAGGCGCTGTGGGGAGGAGTTGAGAGGGTGCGCTCCCAGGCTTTGGGCGTAACGGTGGCTACGGTGGCTACTGGCGGCAGGGATTCAAGGTGCTCCACGAAGTCGTTCCAGTCAAATTTGCCATAGAGCAGGTCGATTTCGGGAATCTCCTGCTGCAAGTCGGAGCGGTAGCGCTCGCTCAGGCATCCCATCACCACAATTTTGCCGATTCTTCCCTCGGCCTTCATCTCGGCCAACTCCAGCAGCGTATTCACCGACTGTTCCTTGGCATCGCCGATGAATCCGCAGGTGTTGACCACCACATATTCCCCCTCGGGACTTTCCGGCTCGAACACCACCTCGCGTCCCAGGGCCTCCAACCGGCGCATAAGCCTCTCGGAATCAATTAGATTCTTTGAACAACCAAGGGATATGATATCAATTCTGTTCTGTATCATTCAGTCTCGTCAGATAGCGTCTTCGAAAAGGGAGCGTACAAACTCATCGGGATGGAAGATCTGCAGGTCGTCGAGTTTTTCGCCGAGGCCGATATATTTCACGGGAATCTTGAATTGGTCGCTGATGCCGATCACCACGCCACCTTTCGAGGTGCCGTCGAGTTTGGTTACAGCCAAAGCGTTGACCTCGGTGGCGGCCACAAACTGACGGGCCTGTTCGAAGGCGTTCTGACCCATCGAGCCGTCGAGCACGAGAAGAATTTCCTGCGGCGCGTCGGGGATGATGCGCTTCATCACGTTTTTCACCTTGGTGAGCTCGTTCATCAGTCCCACCTTATTGTGAAGGCGGCCGGCGGTGTCGATAATCACCACGTCGGCGCCATGGGCCTTTGCGCTCTGCACCGTGTCGAAAGCCACGGCGGCGGGGTCGCTGCCCATGCTCTGCTTCACCACGGGCACGCCAACGCGCTCGCCCCAGATTTCCAGTTGCTCGATGGCGGCGGCACGGAACGTGTCGGCGGCGCCAAGCACCACCTTGTAGCCTGCCTCCTTATATTGATGAGCGAGTTTGGCAATGGTCGTGGTCTTTCCCACTCCGTTGACGCCCACCACAAGGATTACATACGGGTCCTGGCGTTGCGGAATCTTGAAGTCGTCGGAGTCGTCGGCATTGTCGCCACGCTCGAGTAGGGCGGTGATCTCCTCGGTGAGGAGCTTGCGCAGTTCCTCCTTGCCCACATATTTGTCGCGGGCCACCCGCTCCTCAAGCCGCTCGATGATCTTGATCGTGGTGTCGGCCCCTACATCGCTCATGATGAAAGCCTCCTCGAGATTGTCGAGCACTTCATCGTCGACCTTGCTCTTGCCGGCAATGGCATGTGAGATCTTGCTCCACACTCCCTCTTTCGTCTTCTGAAGACCATTGTCGAGGGTCTCTTTCTTCTTCTTCGAAAATAACTTCTTGAACATCTTGCTCTATTTGAATGAGATGAAACGAAAACCCGATGAGCCGGATTTCCGTTACAAATTCAAAATTAGCACTTTTTATCTAAACTACAAAGGATATTTTACATTAATCCCCCTCCTCCGCCACCGTTTCCGCTCTTCTTGCTCGAAAGGTCATCGTTCTGCAGTTCGGCGCCTGTCTTCTTGGCCTTCTCCTGGAGATGGCCGAAGTTCCAGCTGATGTTGAGGCCCACGTTCCAGTTGCGGTTGCTGAAATGGGAGTCGTAGGAATAGCCTGGAGTGCGGATATAACTGCTGAAATGAGTGTATTTGGTGAGGAAGTTGTTGGCGTTGACGGATACGGTGAGCGCGTCCTCCTTGAGGAATGACTTGCTGATGCCGATGCCGTAGTAATACCAGCTGAAGTCGCGTCCCTGGAGGTTGATGTTCTTGCTGCTCTGACCACCGAATGCGCTGAATTTCAGGTCCCAGGGTCCGCGGTAACTCCAGTTCACGTTGTAGTTCACTGCCCAACCGTGGTTCTTGAGCCATGGTTCGTTGCCCTTGATGTTGGTGTAGTTCACGGCGGCATATACTCCGGCTGTCATCCGCTGGGTGATGTTCCAGTTGAGGTAACCGTTGATGGTGAATTTGCGGTAACGGCCCATGTTCATGTAAGTCTCAAACCTTACGTTCTGGTCGAAGTAGTTGTATTCCTCGATGGTGCTGTTGGCCTGAAGGAATTCCACTCCGATGTTTCCGCCGAGGATGCGACCGTAGTTGGAGTAGGTGAGGCTGATGGTGTTGTATTTCTCGCTATCGAGGTCGGGATTACCGCTGCGCACCTCCGTGGGATTGATCTGCAGTTTGTAGGGGTTGAGCTGTTCGATGGAGGGACGGCTGATGCGCATCTGGTAGGCGAGGCGGAGATTGGAGGCGGGGGTGAACATCCAGGTCAGGGCGGCGTTGGGCACCACGTCGTTGAGGTCGCGGCGGAAGTCGGGCATAGTCCCTTTCAGGAAGTCGAGGCCCATGTGGGTGAGCTCGTAGCGCACTCCGGCTGTGACGCCGAGTTTGCCGAACTGTCCGCTGTAGGTGGCGTAGGCAGCATATACATCCTGCATCTGTCGGGTGAGTTCGTCGTTGCCTGCCTGGGGTGTCATCTGTGAGGGGTCAATTCCCACGAGGGTCTTGGAATCGGCCATGTTTCGGCGGAACACTCCCTTGGCGCCTGCCTCGATGGTGTGCTTGCCGTCCATGAGGGGGAGGGTCCAGTCGAGGGTCGCGGTGTGCTCGCGCTGATAGGTGGTGCTGAGGATATGCTGGTAGGGGAAGGGCATCTGGTAGTTGAGTACATTCTCATATTCCATGTCGATATCGAAGGGATTGCGCCCGAAATTGAAGAAGTAGGTGGCTATCAGGTTGTGGCCTTTGTCGTTGAAGTTGTGCTTATAACTTGCGTTGGCACCCACTCCGAGGTTTTTCATCCCGCCCACGGCGCGCTGCAGTCCTTCGGCGGTAAGGTCGCCGGCGCGGCTGAAGAATCGCGAATTGCTGTTGAATTCCTTTATCTTGCCGTCTACATAGTTGATGTTGCCGCCCCATGCGAAGAGGTCGCGCGAAGTGGGTTCCCAGCTCATGTTGAGGGTGGCGCCAAGAAACTGAAAACCGACGCGCTGATTCTGGTCGGTGAGTTGGCGGTAGTTCTGATCGGAGTTCTCGTTGATGGTCTTGCTCCAGCCTTTGTTCGCCTGGTAGAAACCGGCGTTGTTGGCATAGTTCACATTTGCGTCGGCAGAGAAGTTGCCATATTTCATTCTGCCGAAGAGACCTCCGCTCCACATCTGGCTGGATATTCCCGCGTTGACCGTGCCGGCGAAACCATCCTTGCGCTGCACGCGCTCGGTTACGAGGTTGATGATGCCTCCCACACCCTCGGCGTCATATTTCGCACCGGGTTCGGTGATTACCTCAATCTTGGCCACCGACTCCGCCGGCATCGCACGGAACACCTTGGCATAGTTGGCCGTAAGCATCGGGTCCTCCTTGCCGTTTACGTAGATCTTGAAATTGGAGCTGCCCTTCACCTTGATGTTGTCCTGGCCGTCGACTGTAAGCATCGGCACCTTGCGTATTGCGTCGATAAGGCTCTGGCCCTTTGAGGTGTCGTCCTGCTCGAGGTCGTAGGTGAGTTTTGCGCCGTCGGATTTCACCACCTCCTTGCGGGCGGTGATCACGAGTTCGTCGAGGTCGCCATACATAGCGCCCAGCGTGTCAGGCTCCTCCGTGGTGGCAAATACGGCAGGTGCGACAGCCGCCATCAGTGCCGCCGTCAGTATATGTCTAAATTCTTTCATCTTTAATTCTTTAGAAATTTCTCATATTGCTCTTTGAGCTGGTCGGGGGTTACGCCGAACGCGCGGAGGCGCTTCAGGAAGAACTCCATCTCATTCGAGAAGAAATCCTCGCGACGGCGCTCTGTGATAAGGTCCTTGCCATTGTCGGCTACAAAGAAGCCGATTCCGCGCTTGTTGTAGATGATTCCGTTTTGCTGGAGCCAGTCGTATGTGCGCATCACGGTGTTGGGGTTGACCATCACCCGTCCGGCCGTCTCCCTCACTGAAGGGAGACGCTCGCCGGGCGGCCAGTCGCCATTCTCGATGCCGTCCATTATCTGCTCGGCGATCTGTATGTAGATAGGTGTATTCTCTTTAAAATCCACGATAATATTTTAATTCAAAATTACTTGCTGAAAACATTTTGTGTGAGTGTGCAATGCTTGAAGCGACGATATGTGAGCCATACGAATGCCACAGCACCGGCAAGCATCAGGAATACGAATATCTTGGCGTAGATGTCGAATGCCTCGAGGTTCACGTGTATATAGATGAAGTGGCGCAGGATGAAGACGCCCACAGTGGAGAGCAACGACTGCACCACGAAAAGGGCGGCCATTGTCTTGAGGAAAGAATAGCGCGGCCAGAGGATGGCGCCAAAGATATAGCAGGAGAGGGAGAAGAGCGAACCGGCGAGCAAGAATGTGTATCCCCAGACTTCGGCTTTATCGCTCCAGCAGAGCAACTTCCAGGGGTTATAGAAGGGTGTCCAGAGGTCGTAGGAGAGACCTGTGATGAGGATTCGCGCACCCTCGAGGGCGTAAAAACCGACGATGCAGAGGATCAGTGAGCCGGGAAGCACCACAAGGAAACGGGGCCAGAATTTCTGGGCGGTGCTGGCGGGCGCCATCAGCGCGTTGATGCGCCCCTCCTTGGTCTTGAGGTCGTTGAACATCAGCGATGCCATCACGGCCATGAACAGGCTCACCAGCACGATATACGACATCAGTTCCCCCTCTCCGCCGCCATTGGCGAAGAAGCCTGCCCAGCATCCCACCACGATGCAGAATGAAAGGTAACCGGCGCAAATCAGCGCCAACTTTTTCTTATTCTCAATATAATATTTAGTAAGCATCTCTTTCCGATTTATGATTTATGATTAGATTCGATGAGCTCGAAGAGGCTCTCGAGGTTGACTTCGGTCTCGTCGCCGTTGAATGGCTCCACGATGTTCCAGCCGCCGGGGGCGTCGAGGCTGAGCAGCGCCTTCGCGGCCCGCTCGCGGTCGGTGGTGAATGAAAAACTCAGTTCTTTCATTATATCATACATGCTCTTGTCGAGCAGCACTCCGGTGGGATCCACAATCATCACGCGGTCGATAATCTTCTCCACGTCATAGACCTGGTGGGTGCTGATGATTACGCTGCGGTCGTCGCTCATTCCCATCGTTATCGCCTTGCGGAAAGCTCGCTTGGAGGAGATGTCGAGACCGTTGGTGGGTTCGTCGAGGATGAGCAACGAGGTGTTGCAAGCTAACGCGAAGGAGATGAAGGCCTTCTTCTTCTGGCCCATGGAGCATTGCTTGAGATGGATGGAGGGGTCGATCTCGAAGGTCTTCATGTATTCCTCCATATCTTTCTGGCTAAACTTAGGGTAGAGCGGAGCGTTGGCCTTGACGAATTCGGTCATCGGAACGTTTGGGATCTCGAATTCCTCCGGCACGATGAAGACATCGTTGAGGAAAGCCACGTCGCGGCGGAGCGGTGTATGGCCTTTGAAGTTGATTGTGCCGGAATCGGGTTTGAGCAGGCCGCAGATGAGATAGAGTAGGGTACTCTTCCCGGAACCGTTCTTGCCGAGGAGGCCGCACACGGTGCCATGCTCGAAAGTCATCGAGAAATTATTGATCACGGGGCGTCCTTTCTTATAGGAGAAAGAGACATTCTGAAGCGTCAGCATCGGTTTGCTGGCTGTGTTATTTTCGTTGGCTATCATACTATCTTAGTGTATTAGTGTCTTAATACACCGCAAAGTTAAAACGAAAATCTTATACCACCAAAAAAAATCCGCGAAAAAAAGAGGGCACTGAAAAAGTAACAACATTTTATCTCACTCCCTCCCATAGCCCAGAAATTGAACTCGCCAAGTCCGATTTGTCGGATTTGGCGAG
>CAJLTZ010000001.1 GCA_905209725.1 uncultured Muribaculaceae bacterium | reverse complement strand
AAATTCCTCGAAAATACGCCGCCCCTGCGTTAACATTTTTTGTGGGATGGGGTCTAAAAAACTGCGCCGTAAGTTTGGGACTTACGGCGCAGACTTTATTTGTATCTGTAAGTGATTTACTCTGCTTTGGGGGCTTCCTCTGCGGGGGCTTCTGCTGAGGGAGCCTCTGCCTTAGGAGCCTCGGCGACGGGAGCAGCAGCCTTCTTGCCACGGCTACGACGAGTGCGTTTTGTCTTCTTCTCTGTTGACTCGAGAGCAGCCTCGTTGAAGTCAACAAACTCGATCATTGCCATCTCGGCGTTATCGCCCACGCGGCGTGTGGTCTTAAGGATGCGGAGATAGCCACCGGGACGGTCGGCCACCTTCTCGGCAATCACGCCGAAAAGCTCCTTCACAGCCTCTTTGTTCTGCAGATAGCTGAACACAACGCGACGGTTGATGGTCTCATCCTTCTTGGAACGAGTGATCAGCGGCTCGGCATAAACTCTAAGAGCTTTGGCCTTAGCCAGTGTCGTAAAGATTCTCTTATGCATGATAAGAGAGGCGGCCATATTCGAGAGGAGCGCCTCGCGATGACCCTTCTTACGGCTAAGGTGATTGAATTTCTTATTATGTCTCATGTCGGTTTATTCTTTGTCTAATTTATATTTCGAAATATCCATTCCAAAGGAAAGGTTGAGCTTCTCGAGGAGTTCATCGAGCTCAGAGAGCGACTTCTTTCCGAAGTTCCTGAATTTGAGCAGGTCGTTCTTATTGAGGACCACAAGCTCACCAAGCGTTTCGACCTCGGCGCTTTTGAGGCAGTTGAGGGCGCGGACCGAAAGATCCATGTCGACAAGCTTGCTCTTGAGAAGCTGACGCATCTTGAGCACCTCCTCGTCAAACTCATCGGGAGTGTCCTGCTGGGGAGCCTCCAGGGCGATTTTCTCGTCGGAGAACATCGCGAAGTGCTGGATAAGAATCGTGGCAGCCTCCTTGAGAGCATCCTTAGGCTTGATGGAGCCGTCGGTGGTGACTTCGATTATAAGCTTCTCATAGTCGGTTTTCTGCTCGACACGGAAATTCTCCACGCTATATTTAACGTTTTTGATCGGAGTATAAATCGAGTCGATGGCAATCACATTGGGGTCGGCGCCGGCGAGCATCTCGCGGTTTTCATCCGCGGGCACCCAACCGCGACCCTTATTGATTGAATATTCGAGTTCGAATCCCTGCTTGGGGTCAAGCTCGCAGATTACCAACTCCGGGTTCAGCACTTGGAATCCGGAGAGCACTTTACCCAAGTCGCCAGCCGTAAACACATCTGTGCCCGACACCTTCACCGTGGCTTTCTCGGCCACATGATCTTCAGTGAGCTGCTTGAAGCGGATCTGCTTGAGATTGAGAATGATGTTTGTCACATCCTGCTTCACGCCGGGAATGGTGTCCAGTTCGTGGGCCACGCCGTTGATTCTGATGGAATTGATGGCGAATCCGCCAAGCGATCCGAGCAGAATCCTGCGAAGCGCATTGCCGATGGTCTGGCCGTATCCGGGCTCAAGGGGGCGGAACTCAAACTTGCCGAAAGAGTTGCCATCCTCAAGCATCACCACCTTGTCGGGTTTCTGAAATGTTAATATTGGCATGGGTATCTTACAATTTATTATTTAGAATAGAGCTCGACGATGAGCTGCTCCTTGATAGTCTCGGGAATATCCTCGCGCTGTGGGAGGTGAAGATATTTTCCGCCCTTGATGCTCTCATCCCATTCAATCCAGGGATATCTGCTGTGGTTGAAGCCGGTAAGGCAGTCAGCAATCACCTCAAGGCTCTTGGACTTTTCGCGCACGGTGACAACGTCGCCGGGCATAACGCGATATGAGGGGATGTTCACAGTCTTGCCATTAACGCAGATGTGCTTGTGGAGCACGAGCTGAC
Source organism: uncultured Muribaculaceae bacterium (assembly GCA_905209725.1). Classification (GTDB taxonomy): domain Bacteria; phylum Bacteroidota; class Bacteroidia; order Bacteroidales; family Muribaculaceae; genus Lepagella. The sequence continues at coordinate 62,338 of CAJLTZ010000001.1, read as the reverse complement.
GGGCTGCCGGACGAGAGGCAGCGAGTCCGAGACGATATACTATATTGTCGAGGCGGCTTTCCAGAAGCTGGAGAAGCACCTCACCGGTGATGCCTTTCGAACGCTCGGCCTTCTCGAAGAGATTGCGGAACTGGCGTTCCAACACACCGTAGGTATATTTGGCTTTCTGCTTCTCGCGGAGCTGCAGGCCATACTCCGACTGCTTTCTGCGGCGGTTCTGACCATGCTGGCCCGGGGGATAGTTCTTCTTTGCGAGAACTTTATCGTCGCCAAATATTGGCTCGCCGAATTTACGGGCGATTTTTGTTTTGGGTCCTGTGTATCTTGCCATTATTTTTTCTTTTTAGCTCATCCATGAGCCTGCCCCTTAGCGCAGCCGCGACCGTCGAGAGAAAGTGTATGTGACGGTCTATTCGCATTCAGGGCATGACTGGCCGGACTTTTTGCTGGAATGTTTCTATATGAATTCTTCCGTTTAGACTCTTCTTCTCTTGGGAGGACGGCATCCGTTGTGGGGAAGCGGAGTGACGTCGACAATCTCGGTGACCTCGATTCCTGCCTGGTGCACGAATCTGATGGCGGCCTCACGGCCGTTACCCGGTCCCTTCACATAGGCTTTCACCTTGCGGAGTCCGAGATCATAAGCCACCTTCGCACAGTCCTGTGCTGCCATCTGGGCTGCATAGGGTGTGTTCTTCTTAGAGCCTCTAAAGCCCATCTTGCCGGCCGAACTCCAGGATATCACCTGGCCCTGGCTGTTGGCAAGACACACAATGATGTTGTTGAAAGAGCTATGCACATGAAGCTGACCATTGGCGTCAACCTTGACATTCCTCTTTTTTGCTGCGACTGTCTTTTTTGCCATATTGCTTTTACTATGTTATTTTGTAGCTTTCTTCTTGTTGGCCACTGTTTTCTTGCGGCCCTTACGTGTACGGGCGTTGTTCTTTGTGCTCTGTCCGCGCACGGGAAGTCCGATACGGTGACGGATACCGCGATAGCAGCCAATATCCATCAGACGCTTGATATTGAGCTGTACCTCTGTGCGGAGATCACCCTCCACCTTGTAATCGCGCTGAATCACCTCGCGAACGGCGGCTGCCTGCGAGTCGCTCCAGTCCTTTACCTTGATATCCTTGTCAACGCCAGCCTTCTCAAGTATCGATTTGGCTGCGCTGCGGCCGATACCGTAGATATAGGTTAACGCTATCTCACCTCTCTTATTTTGCGGCAAATCTACGCCGACAATTCTTACTGCCATATGTTCACTTACAAATTTTGTGCAAAGATAATCATAAAGTGCCGAATAGAAAAAAGTTATAACTTTTTTTTACTATCGGGGGCACTTTTTAGCCCCCCGCTCCGGCACTGAACCCTGATTATCCCTGACGGAGTTTAAATTTCGGGTTCTTTTTGTTAATCACGTAGAGTCTCCCTTTGCGGCGTACAATCTTGCTGTCGGGAGTGCGTTTTTTTACAGATGCTCTGACTTTCATATCGAGTTTCGTTTTTATTTGTAACGGAATGAGATCCGCCCCTTGCTCAGGTCGTATGGACTCATCTCCACCTTCACCTTGTCGCCGGGAAGAATCTTTATATAGTGCATTCTCATCTTGCCGGAGATATGGGCCGTGATTTCATGCCCGTTCTCGAGCTGCACCTTGAACATTGCGTTCGATAGGGCCTCGAGAATCACTCCGTCGATCTCTATAGCTGCTTGTTTTGCCATTGTATCTATTTATGCGTCGTTAAAATTTATATCCCATCTCTTTGCGCACCTCCTCGATGTAGCGGAAAGTGGTGAGCACTTCGGGCTCATCCTCCGTGATGAGGATAGTGTGTTCGAAATGTGCGGATGGCTTGCGGTCGCGCGTGCGGCACTCCCAGCCATTGCGTTCGATCACGATGTTCTTGCTTCCCACATTGATCATAGGCTCGATGCAGATGCACATGCCTGGGCGCAACACGGGGCCGCAACCGCGGCGTCCGTAGTTGGGCACGTCGGGCTCTTCGTGCATGTCGCGGCCAATGCCGTGGCCACACATCTCGCGCACCACGCTGAAATTGCGCTGCTCGCAGTACCGCTGCACTGCATTGGAGATGTCGCCTACCCTCTTGCCGGCCTTTGCAGCCTCGATGCCCACATAGAGCGATTCCTTCACCGTGCTCAGGAACGATGCCGTCTGCTCGGGAATCTCGCCCACCTGGAATGTGTAGCAGCTGTCGCCGTTGAAGCCGTTGAGTTCGGCCACTGTGTCGCAGCCCACGATGTCGCCCTCGCGAAGCACATACTGCGAGGGGAAGCCATGCACCACGGTCTCGTTGACCTCGATGCAGAGCGTGCCGGGGAATCCCTCATAGCCAAGGCAAGCGGGCTTACCCCCGTTGTCGAGGATAAACTCCCTTGCTATGGTGTCGAGGCGACGAGTCGTGACTCCGGGAGTGACCCAGCGGGCCACCTCACCGAGCGTGCGGCTCACCAGGTCGGCTGCCGCGCGCATGAGTTCGATCTCTTCGGATGTCTTGATATAAATCATTTGATGACGTATGCTTAGAATGCACTGTTGCCGGAGGCGCGTCCCTTGATGCGGCCGCCCTTCATCAGTCCGTCGTAACGGTGCATCAGAAGATGACCCTCCACAATGCGGAGCGTGTCAAGGATCACACCCACGAGAATCAGCAGCGATGTGCCGCCGAAGAATGAGGCGAAACTTCTATTCAGACCACACACGTGGGCGATGGCCGGAAGAATGGCCACGATGCCCAGGAATATCGAACCCGGAAGCGTGATTCTCGACATGATGGAGTCGAGATAGTCAACCGTGGGCTTGCCCGGCTTCACACCGGCGATAAATCCGTTGTTGCGTTTGAGGTCCTCGGCCATCTGTGCGGGACGCACGGTGATGGCTGTATAGAAATATGTGAACGCCACAATCATGATGAAATAGATCGCATTGTACCAGAAGCCATACATGTCGGTTAGCGCACCCACGAAGCCAGTCTGATTTGTGGAGAAGCCCACGAGGGTGACAGGGATGAACATGATGGCCTGAGCGAAGATGATAGGCATAACGCCTGCAGCATTCACCTTGAGGGGAATGAACTTGCGGGCACCGCCATACTGCTTGTTGCCAACCACCTTCTGGGCATACTGGATAGGCACGTTGCGAGTGCCCTGCACGAGCAGCACAGCACCAGCAATCACAGCCAGCAGAATCACGATCTCAATAAGGAAAAGCACGAGACCGCCGCCCTCAGAATTCATCAGACGACCAGTGAACTCCTGCACGAAAGCCTCAGGCAGACGGGCGATGATACCGATAAGAATGATGAACGAGATGCCGTTGCCGACTCCCTTCTGGTCGATTCTCTCGCCTAGCCACATGATGAACATGGAGCCGGCGGCGAGCACAATCGTCATGAACACAATAGTCCAGAAACCTAATTCCACGTGGCCGCCGGCTGCCTGAACCTGATACTTGAGATTCATCAGATAAGCCGGACCCTGCAGCACGAGAATAAGCACTGTGAGATAACGGGTATATTGGTTGAGCTTCATACGTCCGCTCTCCCCTTCGCGCTGCATCTTCTGGAAAGCGGGGAGCACCATGCCGAGAAGCTGGATCACGATGGAAGCCGTGATGTAGGGCATGATGCCGAGCGCAAAGATGGAAGCCTGCGAGAAGGCGCCGCCCGAGAACATATCGAGCAGCTGCATAAGACCGTCGGCAGTGAAATTCTTCAGTGCGAGCAGCTCGTCGGGGTTGATACCCGGCAAGACCACATAGCATCCGAAGCGATAGATGATCACAAGCAGCAGGGTGATGCCGATGCGCTTGCGGAGATCATCGATGCTCCAGATATTTTTAATTGTTTTTGTAAATCCCATTGTGTATCAAATTACTTTTTAACAACCGTACCTCCAGCGGCGGCGATAGCCTCCTCAGCCTTCTTGGAGAAGGCATCGGCCTGCACCTCGAGCGCGCGGGTGAGGGCGCCATTGCCAAGGACCTTGACAAGGGCTTTCTTGGAAACGAGACCGGCGGCGCGCATATCCTCCACAGTGATCTTCGTGAGATTCTGGGCGGCGGCAAGAGCCTCGAGCGCGTCGAGATTGATGGCCTTGTATTCCACACGGTTGATATTGTTGAATCCGAATTTCGGCACGCGACGCTGGAGCGGCATCTGGCCACCCTCGAAGCCGATCTTGTGCTTATATCCGGAGCGTGACTTGGCGCCCTTATGGCCGCGGGTCGATGTGCCGCCGTAACCGGAACCGGGTCCGCGTCCCACTCTCTTGTTCTTCTTATTGCTGCCTACGGCAGGCTTAAGCGTATGTAATTCCATTTCTGATGTGTCAGTTTAAAGTTTTGTAACCGTCACCAAATGGTGCACCGTCTTGACCATACCCATGATGCTGGGAGTGTCCTCTTTAATCACCGAATGGTTCATCTTGCGCAGTCCGAGCGCGTCGAGGGTGAGTTTCTGCACCTTGGGCGCGTTGATGCGGCTCTTAGTCTGAGTGATTTTTATCTGTGCCATCTGAATGATTATTTTCCGTTAAACACTTTTTCCACAGCTACGCCGCGGTTCTGAGCCACCTGAGCGGGGCTGCGGAGCTCTGCGAGCGCAGCGATTGTGGCCTTCACAAGGTTGTGGGGGTTGGAGCTGCCTTTCGACTTAGCGAGCACGTCGGTGACGCCGACGCTCTCGAGAACGGCACGCATAGCGCCACCGGCCTTCACACCGGTACCCTCGCCTGCAGGCTTGAGGAAAATGCGGGAACCGCCGAATTTGGCTACCACCTCGTGAGGAATCGTGCCACGGTGCACAGGCACCTTGATCAGATTCTTCTTAGCTGTCTCAACACCTTTGGCAATCGCTGCCTGCACCTCATTGGCTTTGCCGAGGCCCCAGCCGATCACGCCGTTGCCGTCGCCTACTACGACGATGGCCGCAAAACTGAACGCACGTCCGCCCTTGGTCACTTTCGTGACGCGGTTGATGGCCACAAGGTGGTCCGTCAGTTCAAGATCGTTTGTGCTCTTTACCTTATTAATTTTAGTTGCCATGTCTGTATGTTAGAATTTAAGGCCTCCCTTGCGGGCTGCGTCTGCCAATGATTTAACTCTTCCGTGATAGAGATAGCCGTTGCGGTCGAACACCACTTCGGTAATCCCCTTCTCGAGGGCTCTCTTAGCGATCTCCTCGCCAACCTTGGCTGCCTGGTCGACCTTGGTGCCTCCTTCGAGGCCCTTGGAAGACGCTGCCACCAGAGTGGCACCTGCAAGGTCGTCGATCACCTGTACGTAAATGCCCTTGTTCGAACGGAACACGCTCATGCGGGGACGCTCAGCAGTGCCGCTGATGCGACCGCGGATGCGAGTCTTGATCTTATTTCTTCTTGCTATCTTGGATACCATAATTATCTATTTGTTTTATTTGGCGTTAGCTGATTTACCACTCTTGCGGCGGATCACCTCGCCGACAAACTTGATACCTTTGCCCTTGTAAGGTTCGGGCTTGCGGAGGGAGCGAATCTTTGCGCACACCTGACCGAGGAGCTGCTTGTCGCTGCTCTCGAGAGTGATGAGCGGGTTCTTGTTACGCTCCGTCTTAGCCTCAACCTTCACCTCTTTGGGAAGCTTGATATAGATAGCATGTGAATATCCTAAGGCGAGTTCGAGCACCTGGCCCGTGCTTGTGGCGCGATAGCCCACACCTACGAGCTCCAGCTCTTTCTTGTAACCCTCCGACACGCCGTGAACCATGTTGGCGATCAGCGCGCGATAGAGTCCGTGCATGGCGCGGTGCTCACGGTCGTCCGTAGGACGGCTTACATGAACATGGCCATCTTCCACTGTGACCGTGATGTCAGGATTCACCTCCTGCTTGAGCTCACCCTTGGGGCCCTTTACAGTCACTTCATTTCCTTTTACCTGTACGGTTACGCCGGCAGGTATCGTAATAGGTGCTTTACCAATTCTTGACATAATACCTCCCTCTTTTAATAAACGTAACACAATACTTCGCCGCCAATCTTGCGCTCTTTGGCCTCCTTGTTGGTCATCACGCCCTGGGATGTGCTCAGGATTGCGATGCCCAGGCCGTTAAGCACGCGGGGCATGTCTTTATAGCCGGTGTACTGGCGCAGACCCGGACGCGAAACGCGGTGAAGGTTCTTGATGGCGCTCACCTTGTCAACCGGATCATACTTAAGGGCGATCTTGATAACTCCCTTCGGCGCGTTGGTGTCGTCGAACTTATAGTTCAAGATATAGCCCTGGTCAAAGAGGATCTTCGTGATCTCTCTTTTCATTTTTGACGTGGGGACCTCTACCACGCGGTGGCCCGCCATGATGGCGTTGCGAAGTCTTGTCAAATAATCTGCTATTGGATCAGTCATTGTTTTGTTGGTTAAATTGATTCAGATCTACTGAACAATATTTAATACTCACTTCAAATCTTGTGGGGATGTTGGTGCCCGGCTGGCTAAGCCGGTGATTCCGAAGAATCACCAGCTTGCTTTCTTGACACCGGGAATCAGACCTGCGGAAGCCATCTCGCGGAACTGGATGCGGGAAATTCCGAACTGGCGCATGTATCCTTTGGGACGACCCGTGATTTCGCAGCGGTTGTGCAGACGCACGCGCGACGCGTTCTTGGGAAGCTTCTGGAGCTTGGTGAGCGCCTCATAGTCGATATTGCCGTCGGCATCAGCCAAAGCCGCTTTCTTGAGGGCTGCCTTCTTGGCGGCATACTTTGCCACCATCTTCTGGCGCTTCACCTCGCGGGCCTTCATTGATTCTTTTGCCATATCTTATTTATTTGTCATGTTTAAAGGGAAGGCCGAACTTTTTGAGCAGAGCAAAACCCTCCTCATCGGTGTTGGCCGTTGTGACGAAGGTGATGTTCATACCCTGAAGCTTGGGCACGTTGTCGATATTGATCTCAGGGAAGATGATCTGCTCGGTGATGCCGAGTGTGTAGTTGCCACGGCCGTCGAGCTTGGAGTTGATACCCTTGAAGTCGCGGATACGGGGCAGAGCCACGCGCACGAGACGCTCGAGGAACTCATACATTTTCTCGCGACGGAGAGTAACCATCGCGCCGATGGGCATCTTCTTACGGAGCTTGAAGTTAGAGATATCCTTACGGGAGAGCGTGGGCACAGCCTTCTGGCCTGTGATAGCGCTCAGCTCGGTGAGGGCTGTCTCGATGATCTTCTTGTCCTGTGTGGCGGCGCCAAGTCCCTGGTTGATCACAATCTTTGTCAGGCGGGGCACCTGCATCGGGGTCGTGTACTTGAACTCCTCAGTGAGTTCGGGCACGATCTTCTCTTTATATACCTTGCTTAATGTGGTCTCGCTCATTATTTGATCTCCTCTCCAGATTTTTTAGCGTAACGCACCAGCTTGCCTTCGTCGTTGCGACGGCGGCCGATACGGGTGGGCTTGCCCGACTTGGGATCCACCGGGTTAAGGTTAGAAATATTCACCGGCGCCTCGATCTTCACGATACCACCCTGAGGATATTTGGCAGTCGGCTTTGTGCTCTTGGAGACAATGTTGATGCCCTCCACGACAGCGCGGTTTTTCTTCACCAGCACCTCGAGGACACGACCCGTCTTGCCCTTGTCGTCGCCGGCATTGACATAGACGATGTCTCCTTTCTTTATATGCAATTTTGCCATTTTCTTGTTTGTGTTAAAGACGTTGATGTGAAATGTTAAAGCACCTCGGGTGCGAGCGACACGATCTTCATGTTAGTGGCGCGGAGTTCGCGTGCCACAGGGCCGAAGATACGGGTGCCGCGGAGCTCGCCGGCGTTATTGAGCAGGACGCAGGCATTGTCGTCGAAACGGATGTAGCTGCCGTCGGCACGACGGATTTCTTTCTTCGTGCGGACCACCACAGCCTTCGATACAGTGCCCTTCTTTACATCAGATGATGGGATGGTGCTCTTCACGGTCACTACGATAATGTCGCCCACTCCGGCGTAACGGCGTCCTGTGCCTCCAAGCACATGAATGCACAGCACTTCCTTCGCACCGCTGTTGTCGGCTACTGTCAAACGTGATTCTGTCTGTATCATGATTACTTAACTTTTTCGATGATTTCTACCATTCTCCATCTCTTCGTCTTGCTCAGAGGACGGGTCTCCATCAGACGTACTGTGTCACCTACCGAGCACTCGTTGTTCTCGTCGTGAGCATGGTACTTCTTGGTCTTATTCACAAATTTGCCATAAATCGGGTGTTTCTCTTTCCACTTGATCTCAACCGTGATGGTCTTGTCGCACTTGTTGCTGGAAACGACCCCGATTCTCTCTTTTCTCAAATGTCTTTTATTTTCTTCCATTTTTTGAAGCGTTTGAAGGGGTTAGTTACTTGGAAGCGGCTTCCTTCTGGGCAGCCATTTCCTTTTGGCGCAGAATAGTCTTCATGCGAGCAATCTCACGGCGATCACGTGTGATCTTGGCGGGGTTGTCGGAAGGAGATATCGCGTGCGCTACTTTCAATTCACGATAAGCTTTCTCTGCGACCTCTATCTGGGCCTGCAATTCCTGAATGCTTAATTCCTTGATTTCTTCCTTTTTCATTTCTTACTTTGGGGTTTAAACGTTCTGAGAGGGATCATAGTCGCGACGAACCACGAACTTTGTGATCACGGGAAGTTTCTGAGCGGCCAGACGAAGTGCCTCCTTGGCTACTTCGTAGGGGACGCCGTCCACCTCAATCAGGATGCGGCCCGGAGTGACAGGCGCAACGAATCCCTCGGGGTTACCTTTACCTTTACCCATACGCACCTCGGCAGGCTTCTTAGTGATGGGCTTGTCGGGGAAGATTCGGATCCAGATCTGACCCTGACGCTGCATGTAACGCGTCACAGCCACACGGGCAGCCTCAATCTGGCGACCTGTGATCCATTTCGAATCCAGTGTCTTGATGCCGAACGAGCCGAAAGCCAACTGATTGCCTCTCTGAGCCTCACCTTTCATGCGGCCCTTCTGCGAACGGCGGAATCTGGTTTTCTTTGGTTGTAACATTATCGTAGTCTAATTATCGGTTGTTGTTCTTTTTGTTGCGGAATCCGCCCTTGCGCTCGCCACGGGGACGACCGCCGGGTTCTTTCTGGCCTGCCACGTAGGAAGGAGTGAGCTCCTTCTTACCATAGACCTCGCCACGGCAGATCCACACCTTGATGCCGATGATGCCCACCTTGGTGAGAGCCTCCACCAGCGCATAATCGATATCTGCACGAAGAGTGTGCAGAGGAGTGCGGCCCTCCTTGAACATTTCGGAGCGGGCCATCTCGGCGCCATTCAGACGGCCGGAAACCTGCACCTTGATGCCCTCGGCGCCCATACGCATTGTAGAAGCGACAGCCATCTTCACTGCGCGGCGGTAAGCCACCTTGTTCTCGATCTGACGTGCGATGTTGGTAGCCACGATTTCTGCGTCGAGTTCGGGACGCTTGATCTCGTGGATATTGATCTGAACATCCTTGTCGGTGATCTTCTTGAGCTCCTCCTTGAGTGCGTCAACATCCTTTCCGCCCTTGCCGATAATCATACCGGGGCGAGAAGTGGCGATTGTGACGGTAGCCATCTTAAGGGTGCGCTCGATGATGATGCGCGACACGCTTGCCTTGGCAAGACGAGTGTGGAGATACTTACGGATCTTGGAGTCCTCGAGAAGAGTCTCGCCGTATTTCTTTCCACCGTACCAGTTTGAGTCCCAACCGCGGATCACTCCCAGACGGTTGCTGATTGGATTAACTTTTTGTCCCATCTTGCAGTTTAATCTTTATTTTTAGAAATCGTGTCTACGAACAAAGTGACGTGATTGGAGCGCTTGCGGATGCGGTAGCCACGGCCCTGGGGAGCGGGACGCATGCGCTTGAGCATCGGGGCAGCGTCAACAAAGACTGTCTTTACGAAGAGCTCGCCGGCCTCGGCCTTGCGATCGTTCTTCTGTTCCCAGTTGGCGATAGCCGACCGGAGGAGCTTCTCCACCTTGCGGGAAGCCTCTTTATTGGAGAATTTTAAGATGCCGAGAGCCTTGAAAGCCTCCACGCCGCGGATCATGTCGACCACGTAGCGCATCTTGCGGGGGGAAGAGGGAACATTGCGCAGGCGAGCGCCGTATTCGCTTTTCCGAGCCTCCTTGATGGCGTCGGCTGCTTCTCTTTTTCTTTTACTCATTGTATCTTGTGCTTAAATTGTCATTAATAGATGCAAGGACGCCTGTTTATTTTTTCTTGTTGCCGGCATGTCCGCGGAATGTGCGGGTGGGGGCAAACTCGCCGAGCTTGTGGCCCACCATGTTCTCAGTGACATAAACGGGGATGAACTTATTGCCATTATGCACGGCAAAAGTGTGGCCCACGAAGTCAGGAGAAATCATCGAGGCGCGGCTCCATGTCTTGATCACGTTTTTCTTTCCGCTCTCCTCCATGGCTGCCACCTTCTTCTCAAGCTTGACGCTGATAAACGGTCCTTTTTTTAACGAACGACTCATAATAGTGTCAATTATTCAATTATTTTTTCCTTCTTTCAATTATATACTTCGAAGAATGCTTCTTCGGCGAGCGAGTCTTGAGGCCCTTTGCGTAGAGACCCGTACGCGAGCGGGGATGACCACCGCTCTGACGGCCCTCGCCACCACCCATCGGGTGATCGACAGGGTTCATGACTACACCACGGTTGTGAGGGCGACGGCCCAGCCAGCGGCTGCGGCCAGCCTTACCGCTGCTCTCGAGAGCATGGTCGGAGTTGCCGACCACACCTACTGTGGCACGGCATGTGAGAAGCACCTTGCGGGTTTCTCCAGAAGGCAACTTGATAATTGCATAATCACCCTCGCGCGAGGTGAGCTGCGCGAAAGTGCCGGCGCTGCGTGCCATGCAGGCACCCTGGCCGGGACGAAGCTCAATACAATGAATCAGAGTTCCGACAGGGATCTTGGCAAGGGGAAGGCAGTTGCCAACCTCGGGAGCCACGTCGGCTCCGCTCATCACCACCTGGCCCACTTCGAGACCGTTGGGGGCGATCATATATGCCTTTGATCCGTCTTGGTAGTAGAGAAGCGCTATGCGGGCCGAACGGTTAGGATCATACTCGATGCTCTTAACAGTGGCCGGTACATTGTCGTTGGTTCTCTTGAAGTCGATAAGACGCAATTTTCTCTTGTGGCCGCCGCCGCGATAGCGGGTGCTCAGATGGCCCGACGAGTTGCGGCCGCCGGTGGAGCGCTTGCCGACCGTAAGAGATTTTTCTGGTGTGGTAGCAGTGATTTGTCCTTTGAACACACCAATAACCTTGTGTCTCTGCCCAGGCGTAGTGGGCTTGAATTTTCTTACTGCCATTTCTTTTTAAATATTGCTGTAATAGTCAATCTTCTGTCCCTCGGCCACAGTGACGAAAGCCTTCTTGAAGGCGTCGCGGCGGCCGCGGATGAGGCCTCCCTTCGTGTAGCGCTGTTTGCGCTTGCCCGAATAGTTGGCGATGTTCACTCTCTCCACGCGCACATTGTAGAGTTTCTCCACAATGTCCTTGATCTGGAATTTGTTGGCATCAGGAGACACTGCGAACGTGTAGCAATTCTCTTTCTCGCTATAAGCCGTGGCCTTTTCGGTCACGATAGGTTTGATCTGAATGTCCATTTCTCTTGTTCTCCTTATTTATAGTCGTTGATGATGCCGACGCTGTCCTCAGTGATAAGGATTGCGTCATTATTGAGCACCGTGTAAGCGTTCAGGTCGACAGCCTGGGCCATGAGGGCGTTGGGCACATTGCGCACCGAGAGGAGCACATTGTTGTCGGGCTGAGCGAACACGAGGAGCACCTTGGCGTCCTGCAGCTTGAAGTTGCGGGCGATCTCGAGATAGCTCTTTGTGCGGGGTGCCTCGAAAGTGAAGTTCTCCACCACGAAGATCTTCTTGTCCTGAGCCTTCGAAGTGAGGGCGATCTTGCGGGCAAGGCTCTTCATCTTCTTGTTGAGCTTCGAGCGGTAGTCGCGGGGACGGGGACCGAACACGCGGCCGCCATGATAGAGCACGGGAGAGTTGAGGTCGCCGCGACGAGCGCCGCCGCCACCTTTCTGACGTCCCATCTTGCGGGTGGAATAAGACACTTCGCTGCGCTCCTTGCTCTTATGGGTGCCCTGACGCTGGTTGCCGAGGTATTGCTTGATATCGAGATAAAGGGTGTGCTCGGCGTTGCCTTCTTCGAGATTGCGTGCGAACACTTCGTCGTTGAGGGTGACCTTACGGCCGGTATCCTCGCCTTTGATATTATATACTGCTACTTCCATTATTTCTCAATCATTACAATTGAACCTTTAGGCCCGGGGACGGAACCCTTAATCATTAACAAATTGTGCTCAGGGAGCACTTTGATCACCTGGAGATTCTGCACGGTGACGCGCTCGTTGCCCATCTGGCCGGCCATGCGGAGGCCTTTGAACACCTTTGCGGGATAGGAGCAGGCTCCGATAGAACCGGGTGCGCGGAGACGGTTGTGCTGGCCGTGGGTCTTCTGGCCTACGCCGCCAAATCCATGACGCTTCACAACGCCCTGGAAACCTTTACCCTTGGAGGTGCCGACCACGTCGACAAAGCCGCCTTCCTGGAAAAGGTCCACAGTCAGCGTGTCGCCCAGAGACAGTGTTGTCTCGAACGACTTGAACTCGGCCAAGTGTCTCTGCGGAGCAACGCCTGCCTTCTTGAAGTGTCCGGCCATCGGCTGGGTGGTGTGCTTCTCCTTTGCTTCCTGGAAGCCTACCTGCACAGCCTCATAACCGTCTTTCTCGACAGTCTTGATCTGCGTTACAACGCAAGGACCTGCTTCGATAACAGTGCACGGAATGTTCTTTCCGTCGGCACTGAAAACGGATGTCATTCCGATTTTCTTTCCTAATAATCCTGGCATTTCTTTTATTACTTATTTGTGTCGTTTAGTTGTTTTTTCTTTTATTGGCGAGCAACATCACACCTTGATGGAAACGTCGACTCCGGAGGGGAGTTCGAGCTTCATGAGGGCGTCAACTGTCTTCGCAGTGCTGCTGTAGATGTCGATCAGACGCTGGAAGGAGCTGAGCTGGAACTGCTCGCGGCTCTTCTTGTTGACAAAGGTGGAACGGTTCACCGTGAAGATTCTCTTGTGCGTGGGCAGGGGAATCGGACCGCTCACCACAGCGCCTGAGCTCTTCACCGTCTTTACGATCTTCTCGGCACTCTTGTCGACGAGATTGTGGTCGTAAGATTTGAGTTTGATTCTGATTTTCTGGCTCATATTATATGATAGGCTATTTTATTACTTGAGAAGATCCACACGGCCCTGCACCTCGGTGAGCACGTTCTTGGCAATCGAGTTGCTTACCTCGGCATAGTGACTGAACGTCATGGTGCTTGTGGCACGGCCGGAAGTGATTGTGCGGAGAGCTGTTACATAACCGAACATCTCTGCGAGCGGGGCTTTGGCCTTGACGATGCGGGCGCCACTGCGGCTTGTTTCCATGCCTTCCACCTGACCGCGACGCTTGTTAAGGTCGCCGATCACGTCGCCCATCGACTCTTCGGGTGTCACCACCTCAATCTTCATGATAGGCTCCATGAGCACGGGGGCTGCTTTCTCGCTGGCATGCTTGAATGCCTGGATGGCGCAGAGCTCGAAGGAGAGCTGGTCGGAGTCCACGGGGTGGAAGCTGCCGTCGAGAAGTGTAACCTTGAGCTGCTCAACAGGATAGCCTGCGAGGACACCATTCTTCATAGCTGTCTGGAAGCCCTTCTGCACGCTGGGGATATACTCCTTAGGCACGTTACCGCCCTTAACCTCGTCGACAAACTGGAGGTTGCCCTCGAAGCCTTCGTCAACGGGCTCGACGCGGACTATGATGTCGGCGAATTTACCACGGCCACCGGTCTGCTTCTTGAATGTCTCGCGGAGCTCGACAGGTTTGGTGATTGCCTCCTTATAAGTAACCTGGGGACGGCCCTGGTTGCACTCAACCTTGAACTCACGACGCAGACGGTCGATGATGATGTCGAGGTGAAGCTCACCCATACCGCTGATCACGGTCTGGCCGGTCTCCTCATTTGTCTCAACGCGGAAGGTAGGATCCTCCTCGGCGAGTTTCTGAAGGCCAACGCCAAGTTTGTCGAGGTCTTTCTGAGTCTTGGGCTCTACGGCGATGCCGATCACGGGATCGGGGAACTCCATAGCCTCGAGCACGATGGGATGGTTTTCATCGCAGAGGGTATCGCCTGTGCGGATATCCTTGAAGCCAACGCCTGCGCCGATATCGCCGCAGCCGATCTTCTCCATCGGGTTCTGCTTGTTGGAGTGCATCTGGAAGAGGCGTGAGACGCGCTCTTTCTTTGCGGAGCGGGAGTTGTAGACATAGCTTCCTGCCACCATCTCGCCCGAGTATACGCGGAAGAAGCAGAGACGGCCCACATAGGGGTCAGTGGCGATCTTGAACGCGAGGGCGCACATAGGAGCCTCGGGGCTGGGCTCGCGGGTCTCGATCTCGTCGGAGTTGCCGGGAGCGTGGCCTTCCACAGCACCTGCGTCCTCGGGAGAGGGCAGATATGCGCAGACGGCATCAAGCAGAGTCTGCACGCCCTTGTTCTTGAACGAAGAGCCGCAGATCATGGGGTTGATGGCCATGGAGATCGTGCCTTTGCGGATGGCGGCGCGGACCTCGTCCTCGGTGATTGTGGAGGGGTCGTCGAAATATTTCTCCATGAGGTTCTCGTCGAGTTCGGCAAGGGTCTCGAGCATCTTGTCGTGATACTCCTCAGCCTCAGCGCGGAGATTGGCGGGAATCTCTTCCTCCTCGTATTCGGCGCCCATTGTTTCGTCGTGCCAGAAGATAGCCTTCATCTTCACGAGGTCGACAACTCCCTTGAAGCTCTCCTCAGCACCGATAGGAATCTGGATGGGGAGCGGGGTGGCGCCGAGCACCTCTTTCACCTGGCGGACAACCTCGAAGAAGTTGGCGCCGGAGCGGTCCATCTTGTTGACGTAACCGATACGGGGCACGTTGTATTTGTCGGCCTGACGCCAAACGGTCTCCGACTGGGGTTCAACGCCGCCCACTGCGCAGAAGGCAGCCACAGCGCCGTCGAGCACACGGAGGGAGCGTTCCACCTCGACGGTGAAATCGACGTGTCCCGGGGTATCGATCAGGTTGATTTTGTATTTGTCGTCCTTGTATTTCCAGAATGTAGTGGTAGCAGCGGAAGTGATGGTGATACCGCGTTCCTGCTCCTGTTCCATCCAGTCCATGGTGGCGGCGCCATCGTGCACCTCACCGATTTTGTGGGTCAGACCGGTATAGAAGAGAATACGTTCGGACGTAGTGGTTTTGCCGGCATCGATGTGAGCCATGATGCCGATATTGCGGGTGTATTTAAGTTCGTCGTGTTTTGCCATTTTGCGGGAAATCGATTAGAATCTGAAATGAGCAAATGCGCGGTTAGCCTCAGCCATGCGGTGCATATCCTCCTTACGTTTAAAGGCGCCTCCCTGGTCATTGAAAGCGTCAACGATTTCGGCTGCGAGTTTGTCGGCCATCGTCTTACCGCCGCGTTTGCGAGCGAAGATGATGAGATTTTTCATAGATATCGATTCCTTGCGGTCGGCGCGGATTTCAGTAGGCACCTGGAAAGTGGCGCCGCCGATGCGGCGGGACTTCACCTCCACCTGGGGAGTAACATTCTCGAGGGCCTTCTTCCAGATCTCGAGTGCGGACTTATCCTCGTTGGGCATTTTGGCCTTCACGGTCTCCAATGCGGTGTAGAAGATGGTGTATGCCGTGGACTTCTTTCCGTCGTACATGAGGTGGTTGACGAATTTGGTAACGCGGACGTCATGGAAGACGGGATCCGGCAGAATCACCCTTTTCTTAGGTTTTGCTTTTCTCATTGCGGTTTGTTTAATGTTTTGATTTCGGCTGCTTTTGCAATCTTCATCTCGGCACTCTTGCCGGGATTACTCAACCAATAGCCATCCAATAAATCAAAAACTTGTGATGTGTAAAGGATTTGATTTGAGTAAGATTCGGGGCGTATTATTTCTTAGCCGCCTTGGGACGCTTGGCTCCGTATTTGCTGCGGCGCTGGGTGCGGCCCTGCACGCCTGCTGTATCGAGCGTGCCGCGCACGATGTGATAACGTACACCGGGGAGGTCTTTAACACGTCCGCCGCGCACCATCACGATCGAGTGCTCCTGAAGGTTGTGTCCCTCTCCGGGAATGTAGCTGTTCACCTCCTTGCCGTTGGTGAGACGCACACGTGCCACCTTACGCATAGCTGAGTTAGGCTTCTTGGGGGTGGTGGTGTAAACGCGAACACACACGCCACGACGCTGCGGGCAGCTGTCGAGAGCGGGCGATTTGCTCTTGTCCTTCAGAACCGTACGACCCTTTCTTACTAATTGCTGAATTGTAGGCATTCTTTTCTAAAGTTTTTATTTATTTGATGTTTCTTCTCTCTGTTTATTCCGGCTCAGACACACTTTATGCCACACACTATAACACGCACCAAACAATTGAACCTCAATTGCTTAAGCGCATTTCAAGGGGCATAGAGCCTCTAAACCGCTGCAAAGATACTAAATCATAGCGGATTACGCAAATCTTTTTCCATTTATTTTTAACACGTTGCGATTTTTTAACGCTTCCCTTCCACCCTACCCCGCCACGCATCTTCGCATTATGACATCCGCAAGGTTTCACGCTTTTTCCATCATGCCGCAGGATTGACTTGAGGGTTGGGCGACATTTTATATTAACATTTTTTATATAAACGTCTCGGAGAATTTTAGTTAATTTTGCAAAAAATTCCATATGTAACCCTGTGAACTTATGAGCGCAAAAGATTCCAATAATATTTCCCACACAGACACTGCAGCCGGCAATGCAGGCATCTCCGCAGCCAAGGGTGGTGCGTCTGACAATATGGCGCGCATCCGCGAACTGGGGAATGCGCCGGTGGGGCGGCTGCTGTGGAAATACAGCCTGCCGGCCGTGGTGGGCACGGTGGTGAGCGCCATATATAATATAGTGGACTCGATTGTGATCGGTCATGCCATCGACGACCCGAATGTGGTGGCCGGTATCGCGGTGACATTCCCGGTGATGAATATCATCGTGGCCTTGGGTATGCTTATCGGCGCCGGTGCGGCCACTCGCGTCTCCATCGTGATGGGCCAGAACGACAAGCGGGTGGCCGAGATAATATTGGGCAACTGCGTGCAGCTCACCCTCATCATCGGAGTGGTGTATGCCGCCATCTTCGGGATATTCATCGAACCGATTGTGAAGGCATTCGGCGCTTCGGCCAATTCGATGCCCTATGCGAAGGAGTTTATGCTCTGGGTGCTTCCGGGATGCGTGCTGCAAAATCTCACCTTCTCATATAATAATGTGATGCGCGCGTCGGGATATCCGGGCAAGGCAATGTATACCAATCTGATCGGAGCCATACTTAATATCATATTGGCGCCGCTCTTTCTATTCGGCTTCGGATGGGGAATCCGCGGGGCAGCCATAGCCACCGACATCTCGATGACCGTGACGGCGATATGGGTGATGAGTCATTTCTTCAACAAGAAGAACACTCTTCATTTTGTGCGCGGCACATTCCGCTTCAACTGGCCGGTGATACGCGGCGTGCTCTATATCGGCATGGCGCCGTTCCTGATTAATGTGACAGGTTCGCTGGTGAATGCCATTGTCAACAATACGCTTATGAATTACGGTGGCGACAATGCCATCGCGTCGGTGGTGGTATTCAACCGATATGTCACGATTTTTATCTTCATCATAATAGGCGTATGCCAGGGCATGCAGCCGATTGTGGGCTACAATTACGGAGCGGGGCGCCACAACCGCCTCTTCCGGGCATTTACGCTGGCGGCAATCACGGGCGTGGTGGTTTCCACCACAGGCAGTGTGATCGGGGCTCTGTGTCCGCGGGCGATTGCCTCGATGTTCATGCAGGATGAGGCGCAGATTGAATGCGCCGTAAACTGTCTGCGCATCACCACGCTGACATTCTGGATGGTCGGTTTTCAGATTGTCACCACGAATTTCTTCCAGTCGTTGGGTATGGCGGGCAAGTCGGTATTCCTGTCGCTGACGCGTCAGATATTGTTTTTGATTCCATTGCTTCTCATATTGCCGCCGCTGATGAGACTTGACGGAGTGTGGAGCGCCTATCCCATATCTGATTTCATTTCCACGGTAGTAGCCACCGTGATGCTTGTATTCTTAGTAAAGCGTATCCGCCGCAGCGCTCCGCCTTCCCCCGCAATATAGAATGCACCGTTCCTTAATTCGGCAATATTAAAAAGATTCAACGAGGATTAAAAAGATTCAACGAGGCCTAAATAATACATTATCTAATTATAAGGACTGTACAGTTATTGGAGGTTTCGGCCAAATTTTTAGACAAATTTATCAATTTTAACAAAAAAATTGATAATATAAAATTAATGTATTACATTTGCATTGACTAATCCTTTAACATTGTTATTAACCCAGTCTGTTTTAAACAACTACATAATTAACATCTAACTTTTAGAAAAACATGAAAACTAAAACACTAATCCTACTGACATGCCTGTGTGGCATTACAAGTTGCTCCGACGATATGATTACCACACCATCGGATAACAAAACTGATTCGCATATCGTTGCTGCATCACATATATCTAAAACCGAGGCAATAACTATTGCACAGAACATACTCAAATGCAATAGTACAACGCGAACCAATAATTATAATATTGACTATATTCTGCGAGATTTATCAACAAGAAACGGCGAAATAAAAAATGAATTAGGCGACACACTAGTTTATATTATCAACTTTAACAATAACGGTTTTGCCATAATTGCAAGCGACAATAGAGTTAACCCCTTGTTAGCATATTCAGACACAGGTTCTTTTGACATGCGTAATGACATGATTATCTCCAATTTTATCCAGTTGATTGAACCATACATGGATTATTATTGCAATATGCCTAGTACCAGATCATATCCACTGGACTTCAAAGAGAAAATTCCACCTGTTCAAGTGGCTCCAAAACTCACAACCGTCTTAAAGCAATGGGCACCATATAATAAATATGTAGAAGAAAGGGCTCCAGGCTATCCTGCTGGTTGCATTCCACTCGCAACAGCGTCAATCATATCGCATATAAAACACACTTTAGTATATGATAATCGATTCTATGATTTTGATGCTATTAATAATGGAATAGGAGGAAATCATTCTTTAATGTCTTATGCTGAAGCAACTGACAAATTAGCACGATTTATATGCGACATCGGTATTGCCATGGGTGTTTATTTCGATGATGAAAAATTCACAACATGGTGTTCTATCTCAGCACCTCTTAATTTATTTTCAGCCACCAATTGCAATATAAAGACTACTTCATCATCAGGAAATCCAGTAATGTATGATTATGACGCAAAAAAAATTTCTGATTTCTTACTCGATTCATGTCTAATTTACATGACAGGATGTAATGCAGATAAAACAGGCTACCAAGACGGACATGGATGGGTTGTTGACGGATGCGCATATTATTCTAATTACGATATGTTTCTACAAAAAGAAGTAAGAACATGTATATATCTCCATTGTGACTGGGGCTGGGATGGTAGCGGGAATGGCTACTATACAGGTGACGTATTCAAAATTCCAGGTATGATAAATTATCATGATTTTGATTATATCGCTGTAAAATAATACTCTAAAAAATATAAAACATATCTCACAATGAACTCCAAAGAATTAATTTTTACGTTATGCATGATGTGCGGTTTCAACGCTTTCTCGCAAGAAAACTACTTTGCGGAAGGCACAAGTTGGATTGTACGCACGGATTATATCGACAGTAAAGGTCAAAGCCAAACTTCAGTTTCAGAACTCTGGATTGAAGGTACTACCCCAATCAACGGCCTTACATACATGAATCTCTGGCAACAGGATTACGACCTCTCTCAAAATGAAAGGATCGGCGAGGAGAAAACCTTATGTTCCTTCATCTATGCCGACAGCAATAAAATCTATACATTCAATTACGGTTTTGGATCCAAGCCTTTTCTCCTTTACGACTTCGATCTCACTCCCGGAGAGAATTGCTCTCCTTATTGCGGAGATATGCTCACTTTAAGGAGACTCCATTTTTACCAACCGTCCACGTATCCCTTATCCTGCGTGAGAGAAGAAACTCTCAACTATGGCAACACAACCTTCAAGGCCCTCTTTGTGCGCGACCTCTCGGATTCCTTCAGTCAGGGAGAAGGGAAATTTGATGCAGTATGGATCAAGGGAATCGGTTCGGCCAATGGTCCGTTAGACAATTGCCGATACAGGGTTGCCGGCGACGCAAGTTCAAGACTCATAAAAGTCACGTCAAATGGAACTATTGTATACGAGTACGATGCCAAACAATTGAATGCCGTTGCCGGGATTCTGGAGGAAACGCCACAACCCGATGATGCGACATACACCTTATCAGGCCGTAGAACGGCATCAAGCGACACCGGAATTCTTATTCACAACAAGGTCAAGACATTGAAGTGATCCAAGTGACTGATTGGACATAAAATTAAGACCCCATCCCATGCAGGGGCGACCGATTTTTGATGCAGCTCAGCAAGTTGAAGAGGGAGCGATGCGGGCATCGTGACCGATGAGACTTGGCTGAGATGCGCAAAAATCGGTCGCCCCTGCATGGGATGGGGTTTAAGTAACCTCATAACCTTCATCTTTCGGCAAATCGAAAATTGGATAAAGAGAGCATAGAGCAGAAATAATACATTATCTAATTTTTATAATAAGGCCGGTGCAGTTATTGGATGTTCCGGCCAATTTTTTAGGCAACCCATTGATTTTTTTGCTGGATTCAGGATTTATTATTAATTTTGCGCATGGAATTGTACAAAGCTATAGTTCTCTTGAGAGAATACTCCATACGCAATTTTTCCAGACAGGTAGCCTGCCGAGCCAACATGAGCATTCATAGGCAGACATGACATAACATGCGCGGGCGCATCGGCACTAATGCCGGGCGCCCGCGCAAGCTTTTATGCCATCCTTCCTAATGATGGAAAAATGAAATCGTAAGACGACAATTAACAATTCCGAGATTCGGTTAAGATTAAAATACAAAAAGATAGAAAGACTTATGGCATTTAAAGTTGGAGTAGTGATGGGATCCACCAGCGACCTTGGCGTGATGAAGGGCGCGTTCGAGATCCTTGACAGTTTTGGAGTGGAATATGAGAAGAAGGTGTTCAGTGCCCACCGCACACCCGCGGCTCTTGAGGAATGGATAAAGGGGGCCCGCGAGCGAGGCATCGGCGCCTTTATCGCCGGCGCCGGAGGCGCAGCCCACCTCGCCGGCGTGGTAGCAGCCCACACCACCCTTCCCGTGATAGGCGTGCCCATCATGTCGAAAGCCCTCCGCGGCCTCGACTCGCTGCTCGCCATGGCTCAGATGCCCTCCGGCATCCCCGTGGCCACAGTGGCAATCGACGGCGCTAAAAACGCTGCCCTCCTTGCTATCGAGATCATGGGCGTCACTGACGAGAACCTCCACCATAAAATCCGCGCCTTCCGCGACGAACAAGCCCGCAAAATCCTCGAAACAGAAATCTGAGAATAATGTTGAATCTTCGAATAATTTTGAATTTTCAATTTTGAATTAGAGATACTTTTTCTGATTCATTTTTCCGATTCAATTTTCTGGTTCTTTTAGTTTTGAGACAGTATAGAGATCAATGAATAAAAATCGTATTTTCGTAGAGAAACGCCCGGAATTCCGCGTTGAGGCAGAGAGCCTTCGCCGCGACCTCAACTCCAATCTCGGGCTCAATATAAAGGACCTGCGTCTCCTCGCAGTCTACGACCTCTTCGGGTTCTCCCCCGAACTGCTGGAGCGCACTCGCTATGGTGTGTTTGGCGAGCAGGCCACCGACACAGTGACCGACACAGTTGACTTCGCAGGCCGTCCGCATCTGGCCATCGAGTCGCTTCCGGGACAGTTTGACCAGCGCGCCTCCTCAGCCAAGGAGTGCGTGCGTCTGCTGCAGCCGGATGCCGACGTGGAGATCACAGCCGCCCGCCTTATCATCCTCGATGAAAGCGTGAGCGAGGCCGACCTCGACCGCATCGCATCCTATTGCATCAACGCCGTGGAATCTCGCCGCAAGAACCTTGACGTGCTCGACATGGCGGAGCGCGCACATGCACGCCCTGTCAAGGTGCTCGAAGGTCTTCGCGACCTTACCCACGAGCAGGCCACAGACTATTGCCACGAAATGGGCCTTGCCATGAACGCCGACGACCTGATGGAAGTGGTGAAATATTTCAAGAAAGAGGGACGTGACCCGAACGAGACCGAGCTTCGCATCCTCGACACATACTGGAGCGACCATTGCCGCCACACAACCTTCACCTCTCTGCTCACTGACGTCAGCATCGACCCCTCCTTCATCGGCGCCGACATCAATGAGGCGTTCGGCCTCTGGAAAGAGATGCGCTCCGAACTGGGACGGGAGCAGAAGCCCCTCTGCCTGATGGACCTCGCCACAATAGGTGCCCGCTGGCTGCGCAAGCACGGCAAACTCGACGACCTTGAAGAGAGCGAGGAAAACAATGCCTGTTCCATATATATGGACGTCGACGTGGATGGCGCCACAGAGAAATGGCTGCTTCAATTCAAGAACGAGACGCACAATCATCCCACGGAGATAGAGCCCTATGGCGGGGCTTCTACATGTCTTGGCGGCGCGATACGCGACCCGCTGAGCGGACGTGCCTACGTATATCAGGCCATGCGCCTCACCGGTGCCGGCGACATCCGCCGCAGCGTGGCCGACACTCTCCCCGGCAAGCTTCCGCAGCGCGTAATCTCGCGTGGAGCCGCCGCCGGATATTCCTCCTATGGCAACCAGATAGGCCTTGCCACCACGCATGTGCATGAGATTTACCATCCGGGCTATGTGGCCAAGCGTCTGGAAGTGGGAGCAGTGGCCGGAGCCGTGCGCGCGGCCGATGTGCGCCGTGAAAGTCCGGCACCCGGCGATGTGGTGCTCATGTTCGGCGGCCGCACAGGACGCGATGGAATCGGTGGCGCCACAGGCAGCTCCAAGGAACACAACGAGTCGAGCCTCGAGATGTGCGGCTCTGAGGTGCAGAAAGGAAATGCCCCCGAGGAGCGCAAGCTCTCGCGCCTCTTCCGCCGCCCGGAGGTGACTCGCCTTATCAAGAAATCAAACGACTTCGGCGCCGGAGGCGTGAGCGTGGCCATCGGCGAACTCACCGACGGCCTTGACATCTACCTCGACCGCGTCACCACCAAATACGACGGCCTCAACGCCACTGA
Source organism: uncultured Muribaculaceae bacterium (assembly GCA_905209725.1). Taxonomy (GTDB): domain Bacteria; phylum Bacteroidota; class Bacteroidia; order Bacteroidales; family Muribaculaceae; genus Lepagella. The sequence continues at coordinate 38,919 of CAJLTZ010000001.1, read as the reverse complement.
ACTCGCCATCTCCGAAAGTCAGGAGAGAATGTCGGCAGTGGTGGAGAAAAAGGATATGGAGGAATTCATGCGCTATTGCCATGAGGAGAACATCGAGGTTCGCCATGTGGCCGATGTCACCGACCGTGGCCGTATGCGCATGATGCTCAATGGCGAGGTTGTGGCCGACCTGAGCCGTGAATTCATCGACTCGGCAGGCGCACCGCATTTCGCCAAGGCCCGCATCACGGCCGTGAGCGAGAAAGACCCCTTCCGCGGCCCCGCCACCAACGACCTGCTCGCCGGTCCGCTCTCCGACATGAACGTAAGCGCCCAGAAGGGCCTTGCGGAGATGTTCGACTCCACCATCGGCGCTTCCACCGTGCTGATGCCATTCGGCGGCAAGACCTCGCTGACAAAGACACAGGTGAGCGTACAGCGTTTGCCCGTAGGTTCCGCCCATACCGACGCAGCCTCGATGATGTCGTGGGGCTTCGACCCCTATCTCACGGAGTGGAGTCCCTATCACGGCGCTGCATGGGCCGTGGTTGACGCCACTGCCAAGGCTGTGGCCGCAGGCGCCGACTTCCGCCGCATGCGCTTCTCCTATCAGGAATATTTCGAACGCATGGGAAGCCCTGAAAGCTGGGGCAAACCGCTCGCCGCACTCCTCGGCGCACTCCGCATGCAGCATGAACTCGGCCTTCCTTCCATCGGAGGCAAAGACTCCATGAGCGGCACATTCGGCCATCTCAACGTGCCCCCCACGCTGATTGCTTTCGGCATGGCGCCCGTGAAGGCATCGGAGGTGATCAGCCCCGAGTTCAAGGCTGCCGGCAATTCAATCTGGTGGGTGCCCGCAGCACGCCGCGATAATTTCATGCCCGACACCAAGGCTCTCGCTGAACGTTTCGACGCTATCCGCGAAGAGATTCTCAAGGGCCACGTGCTCTCCGGATTCGCCCTCGGCATGGCCGGCATAGGCGAGGCTCTCGCCAAGATGGCCGTGGGCAACATGATTGGCGCCCGCGCGCAGATTCCCGCCGATACACTCTTCGACAAGCAATATGGCGGCTTCATCCTTGAGGCCGATGCCGACCTCTCAATTCCCGGCGCCGTGAAAATTGGCGAAACGGTGGAAGAGGAAAGCATCTCCGTAAATGACAATGTAACTCCGCTCTGCGATGTGATTGCAGCCCTGGAGGGTGACTACACGACAGTATATCCCGAGAAGGCAGATGCCGATGGCGATGCGCCCGATGCCTGCTGCACACGCAAGGCCGCTGACTATCCCGGCGAAAAAGCGGAGCATCCACTTGTGTTCCTCCCCGTTTTCCCGGGCACCAACTGCGACTACGACATGAAAGGCGCATTCGAGGCCGAGGGAGCAAGGACATGCATCGGCGTGTTCCGCAACCTGTCGGCCGAAGATATCGCCGACTCCTGCCGCGAGATGGCGGAGAATATCGACCGTTGCCACATCCTCGCAATCAGCGGCGGATTCTCGGCGGCCGACGAACCCGACGGCTCCGGCAAGTTTATTGCCTCAGTGCTCCTTAATGCCGAGGTCAAGGCTGCTGTGGAACGTCTGATAGCGCGCGGCGGTCTCATCCTGGGTATCTGCAATGGATTCCAGGCACTTGTGAAATCAGGTCTGCTTCCTTTCGGAAAGATCGGCGACCTCACACCGGAATCGCCCACACTCTTCCGCAACAACATCAACCGCCACATCTCGTTGATAGCCAACACGCGCGTGGCCACCACGGCATCGCCTTGGCTCTCGAGTTTCCATGTAGGCGAGCTTCATGCCGTTCCTATGTCGCACGGCGAGGGAAAATTCACCGCCTCCCGCGAACTGCGTGAGATTCTGATGCGCAACGGCCAGATTGCTTTCCAGTATGCAGGCGAGGATGGCCACGCCACAATGGAATCCCCCTATAACCCCAACGGCAGCACCTGGGCCATCGAGGGTATCGTATCGCCCGACGGACGCATTCTCGGAAAGATGGGTCACTCGGAGAGATACCGCAAGGGGCTGCTGAAGAATGTGCCCGGCAACAAGGAACAGAATATCTTCCGCAATGCCGTGGAATATTTCCGCAAATAGCAAATAAAAATTATCAAACTGAATAACAACTCAGCACTAAAACAATATATGGCAAAGAGTTATGAAGCCTCCGGTGTGAATCTGGAGGCGGGATATGAGGTAGTGAGCCGCATCAAGAAGCATGTGGCCTCCACGAAACGCCCCGGCTGCATGGGGGGCATCGGCGCCTTCGGCGGTATGTTCGATCTCGGCAGCCTCGGCTATAAGCACCCGATACTTGTGAGCGGCACCGACGGTGTGGGCACAAAACTGAAGATCGCCTTTGCGCTCAACCGCCACGACACAATCGGCATCGACGCCGTGGCCATGTGTGTCAACGATGTTCTGGCCCAGGGCGCGGCACCGCTGCTCTTCCTCGATTATGTGGCAGTCGGCAAAAACCGTCCCGAAGTGGTGGAAGCCATTGTGAGCGGTGTGGCCGAGGGCTGCCGCCAGGCCAACTGCGCTCTGGTGGGCGGCGAAACGGCTGAGATGCCGGGTATGTATGCTCCCGAAGATTACGATATCGCCGGATTCACGGTAGGCGCTGTGGAAAAGGAGCGTCTCATCGACGGCTCCAAGGTGGCCGAGGGCGATGTGCTTATCGGTCTCCCCTCCACCGGCGTACACTCCAATGGTTTCTCGCTCGTGCGCAAGATTGTGGCCGACGCCAATCTTGACCTCAACGCCAAATATGATGAGACAGGAGAACTCACCCTTGGCGAGATGCTTCTCACTCCGACTGCCATCTATGTTCGCCCAGTGCTCGCACTGATGGAGAATGTTGACGTTCACGGCGTGGCTCACATCACCGGCGGCGGATTCGACGAGAATATCCCCCGCATACTTTCCGAAGGACTCGGCGTGGAAATCAAGGAGGGAAGTTGGGAAATTCTTCCGGTGTTCCATATGCTTGAGAAATATGGCAAGGTGCCTCATCGCGAGATGTTCAATATCTTCAACATGGGCATCGGCATGGTGATAGCCGTCAGCGCCGCCGACAGCGACAAGGCTCTCGAGTCGCTGCGCGCTTCCGGACTGAGCCCGAGAGTGATTGGCAAGGTGGTCAGAGGGAAAGGAGTCACCATTAAAAATTAACGTAGCGTTAATTCAAAATTCAAAATTCAACATTATTCAAAGTATGAAGGCTTTAATCAGCGTAAGCGACAAGCGCGGAGTGGTGGAGTTCGCCTCTGCCCTCGAGAATATGGGATGGGAGATAATCGCCACCGGCGGCACAATGAAATTGCTCATCGACAATGGCGTGAAAGTGACCGGCATCAGTGAAATCACAGGATTTCCGGAGATTTGCGGTGGACGCGTAAAGACGCTTCATCCGAAAGTGCACGGCGCCCTTCTTGGCCGTCGTGACAATCCATCCGATATGGCACAGCTTTCAGAGAACGGCATCGGCCTTATCGACCTTGTGTGCGTCAACCTCTATCCTTTCGAGGCCACAGTTGCCAAGCCCGACGTGACTCTTGAAGACGCCATCGAGCATATCGACATAGGCGGACCCTCGATGCTCCGCAGCGCAGCCAAGAACTGCAAGAGCGTGACAGTGGTATGCGACCCCGACGATTATGAGCCCATCCTCAAGGAGATAGCCGAGAATGGCAACACGAGCGAGGAACACCGTCTGCAGTTGAGCGCAAAGGCTTACACTCATACCGCACTCTATGACAGCCACATCGCCGAATATATGCGTCGTCAGGCCGGTCTTCCCGAGAAACTCTTCCTCAGTTTCGACGAGGTGCAGCCCCTCCGCTATGGAGAGAATCCTCACCAGAAGGCTAAATTCTTCCGTGGCCCGGTGGAATATTCCTATTCCGTGGCCAACGCCCGTCAACTTCAGGGCAAGGAACTGAGCTACAACAATATCCAGGATGCCAATGCAGCCCTTGAGATTGTAAGCGAATTTGAGGAGCCCTTCTGCGTAGGCCTCAAGCATATGAACCCCTGCGGAGCAGCCGTAGGCGCAGACGTGCTCGATGCCTGGACACGCGCATACGAAGCTGACAAGGTGAGCATCTATGGCGGCATCGTGGCTTTCAACCGTCCGCTGAACGCCGAGACCGCCCGCGCCCTCAAACCGATATTCCTCGAGATTGTAATGGCTCCCGCATTCGAACCGGAGGCACTCGAAGTTCTCTCCTCGAAGAAAAACCTGCGCCTCCTGGAGGTAAAGATGGAGAAGCGCGGAGAGAAGCGCGACCAGTATGTGGCTGTTACCGGCGGTCTGCTTGTGCAAGACGCCGACACGGAATGCTTAGAGGTGACCGATGCGATGACAGTCACCAAGCGTCATCCCTCGGTACGCGAACTGGCCGACCTGAATTTCGGCTGGAAAATCGTGAAGCATGTGAAGAGCAACGCCATCGTGGTGGTGAAAGATGGAGCCACACTCGGAGTTGGTGCCGGCCAGATGAACCGCGTAGGTTCGGCCACCATCGCCCTTGAAGAGGCCAAGGCAGCAGGCGCCACCGAGGGTCTTGTGCTCGCATCCGACGGCTTCCTTCCCTTCGACGACACCGTGGAGCAGGCATCGCATTATGGCGTGACAGCCATCGTGCAGCCCGGCGGCTCAATCCGCGACGAGGACTCCGTGAAGAAAGCCGATGAAAAAGGTATCGTCATGCTCTTCACGGGTATGCGCCATTTCAAGCATTGATAAGCACCGCATAAGATAATGGATAAGAAAGACAAGGATATGAAAGTGCTGGTTATAGGTGGCGGAGGCCGCTGCCACGCGATTGTCGACGCCCTTTCGCGTTCGGAGAGCGTGGCGAAAATCTACGCTGCCCCCGGCAATGCCGGCATAGGCCGACAGGCTGAATGCGTGGCCATCGGAGTTACCGACATACCGGCGCTTCTCGACTTCGCCCGCAGCCACGACATCGACCTCACCATAGTAGGTCCCGAGGCACCGCTTGCAATGGGAATCGTGGACCGATTCCGCGAGGCCGGACTCAGGGTGTTCGGCCCGACGCAGAGCGCCGCCCGCATCGAAAGCAGCAAGCAGTTTGCCAAAGACCTGATGGCGCGCCACGGAATTCCGACAGCCTCCTACCGCACATTCACCGACTATGACGAGGCCCTGGCCTATGTTAAGGCAGGTTCGATTCCGGTAGTAATCAAATACGACGGACTGGCGGCAGGCAAGGGCGTAGTGGTGGCGCTGACACTCGCGGAGGCCGAGGATGCTCTGCGCGACATGCTTCTCGACGGCACTTTCGGCGAGGGCAAGGTGGTGGTGGAGGAATTCCTCGATGGCCCGGAGTTCTCGTTCATGTGCATCGTGAACGGCACGAAGGTCTATCCTCTTGCCATAGCCCGCGACCACAAACGTGCCTACGACCATGACCGTGGCCCCAACACCGGAGGTATGGGAGCCTATTCCCCCGTGCCATTCGTCACTAACGAGATCCGCAAGACAGCACTGAACACCATCATCCGCCCCGTAGCCGAGGCTATGGTGGAGGAGGGATATCCCTTTACCGGAGTGCTCTACGGCGGACTGATTCTGCATCGCGGCGTGCCGAAGGTGATAGAATTCAACGCCCGCTTCGGCGACCCGGAAACAGAGGTGGTGCTTCCGCGTATCGAGAGTGATTTCGGCCGGCTCATATCCGCAGCTGTGGATGGGGAGGACTGCGAGATCCGCTGGCGTCCGGAAACGGTGCTTGGCGTAGTGCTCGCCGCCGAGGGCTATCCCGGAAAATACAAGAAAGGACTTGAGATCAAGGGTGCCGACAACATCGATGGCATCTATCACATGGGCACCGTGGAGCGCGACGGCAAACTCCTCTCGTCAGGAGGCCGCGTGCTGATGGTGACAGCGATGGCGTCATCTTTTGAAATGGCCCGCGAAGAAGCCTATCGTCGAATCGACAGCCTCGAATGCCCCGGATTCTTCTATAGAAGAGATATCGGCGCTGCAAAGTAAAAGAGAAAAGGAATAATAATTACACTAAATATTACGCTGAAACAGTGGATATTAGCGGAAAAGACCTGGCCAAAGAGATAAAGGCAGGCATAGCGGAGCAGGTACCCGCATTGACAGAGAAATATGGCCGTGCGCCGCATCTGGCGGTGATCCTCGTGGGCGAGGATCCGGCCAGCCAGAGTTATGTAAAATCGAAAGGCAAAGACGCCGAACAGGTTGGCTACAAGAGCACCACCATCCGTCTTCCCGAAGATACAGAGGAGAGTCATCTTCTCGAGATTATCGAAGGACTCAACGGCGACGACACCGTGGATGGCATTCTGGTGCAGCTCCCCGTGCCGAAACATATCGACGAGGACCGCGTGATTGCGGCCATCAGCCATGAGAAGGACGTAGACGGATTCCATCCCGAGAATGTGGCCGCACTCTGGCAAAAGCGTGAGTGCATCAATCCCTGCACGCCGCAGGGCATCATCCATCTCCTCGACAAGGCCGGAGTGGAAATCGAAGGAAAACGCGCCGTGGTGATAGGCCGCAGCAACATTGTGGGCCTTCCGATGGCCAAGATGCTTCTCGACCGCAATGCCACCGTGACCATAGCGCATTCACGCACCAAGGACCTGGCCGCCATCACCCGTGAGGCTGATATCCTGGTGGCGGCAGTGGGGCGTCTCCGCTTCGTCACCGAGGATATGGTGGCCCCCGGCGCCGTGGTGATCGACGTGGGCGTGAACCGCGACCCGGCCACCGGCAAACTTGCCGGCGATGTGGACTATGAGCATGTGGCTCCGAAGGCTTCGGTGATTACACCTGTGCCCGGAGGAGTGGGACCCATGACGCGCGCCTGCCTCATGGAAAATACCCTTAAATGCTATCTCAACAAAATGAGCCGGGACAATTGATTCCCTATTCCTTATTCAATAATTTTGACTTAAGTATTACACAATGATTGAAAGATATTCACGACCCGAGATGCGGGCCATCTGGACAGAAGAGAATAAATTCAATGCCTATCTTCGCGTAGAGATTCTGGCCGCCGAAGCCTGGCGCGAGCTTGGTGTGGTTCCGGCAGAGGATGTTAAACTTCTCTGGGAGAAAGCCACCTTCAGCATCCCCCGCATCAAGGAGATAGAGGAGCAGACGCGCCACGACATCGTGGCCTTCACACGCGCCGTGAGCGAGAGCCTCGGCGAGGAGCGCAAGTGGATACATTATGGCCTGACATCGACCGACGTTGTGGACACGGCCAACGGTTATCTTCTCAAGCAGGCCAACGACATCCTGCGTGCCGACCTTCAGAACTTCGCCGCGATGCTCCGCAGCCAGGCTTTGAAATATAAATACACCCCCTGCATCGGCCGTACGCACGGCATCCATGCCGACATCACATCTTTCGGCCTCAAATGGGTGCTCTGGCACGCCGAGATGCAGCGCAATATCAAGCGCTTCGACGAGGCTGCTCGCGGAGTGGAGGTCGGAAAGATTAGCGGTGCCGTTGGTAATTTCGCCAACATTCCCCCCTTCGTGCAGGACTATGTGTGCGAGAAACTCGGCATCGAGTCGTCGAATGTGTCCACGCAGGTGATCCAGCGCGACCGTCACGCTTATTATCTTGCCACCATCGCCCTCATCGGCGCCTCCATCGAGCAGATGGCCATGGAGATCCGCGGCCTGCAGCGCACTGAGGTGCACGAGGTGGAGGAGGCTTTCGGCAAGGGCCAGAAGGGTTCTTCGGCCATGCCCCATAAGCGCAATCCCATCGGTTCGGAAAATATGTGCGGATGCGCCCGTGTGCTCCGCGGATATATGGCCACGGCCTATGAGAATGTGGCTCTCTGGCATGAACGCGACATCTCCCATTCTGCCACAGAGCGAATCATCCTCCCCGATGCCACTATGCTTCTCGACTATATGCTCAACCGGATGGGCAATATCCTGGGCAACCTCACCGTGTTCCCAGAGCGCATGAAGCAGAACATCTACATCACCAACGGCGTGATCTTCGCCCAGCGTGTGATGAACGCACTCATCGGCAAGGGTTTCGCACGTGAGAAAGCTTACGACACGGTGCAGCCCGTGGCAATGCGCGCCATGGCCGCCGGCGTGCCTTACATCGACCTGCTTCGCGAGGATCCCACCATAAAGGCCAACCTCACGGATGAGGAACTCGAGGCTTGCTTCACGCTCGACTATTATATGAAGAACGTGCAGTATATCTTCGACCGCAACGGCATCAAGGAGTGAGGAAATAAGAATTAAAAATCACACAAAGAAAGATATGTCTAAGACTCTCGTAGTGGTCGGCTCGCAATGGGGCGACGAAGGCAAAGGAAAGATCACCGACTATTTCGCCACAAGGGCGAATATGGCGGTGAGATACCAGGGCGGCAACAATGCCGGCCATTCGGTCGTATTCGACGGCCACAAGTATTCTCTGCAAAGCATCCCCTCGGGGATCTTCAATCCCAACACGGTGAATGTGATGGGAAACGGCATGGTGGTGAATCCGGTGTCGGTGGTAGCCGAGCTGAAGCGCCTCAATGAGCAGGGCATACGCGATTACCAATTGTATATCTCCGACCGTGCCGCCATGGTGATGCCCTGGCATCCGGTGCTCGACGGCGCCTACGAGGCCGGTAAGGGAAATGCCAAGATCGGCACCACCAAGAAGGGTATCGGCCCGGCATATGCCGACAAGTACAGCCGCATCGGACTGCGCATGGGCGACCTTTTAGAGCCGGAATATTTCCGCATGCGTCTTGAGGCTGCCCTGGAGGTTAAGAACAAAGAACTCCAGATGCTTGGCCTTGACACATTCAAGGCCGACGAGGTATACGAGCAGTATATGGAACTCGCCAAGGAACTCGGCCCCCGCATCTGCGACACCTCAGACCTAATCAACAAGGCCCTGCTCACCGACGCCCACATCCTCTTTGAGGGGGCGCAGGGTCAGATGCTCGACATCGACCACGGCACATATCCGTTTGTCACCAGTTCGTCGCCCTCAGCGGCATCCGTGCCCACAGGCGCCGGCATCGCCCCGAAATGGATTTCGGAGGTGGTGGGCGTGGCAAAGGCTTACTGCACACGCGTGGGAGAAGGGCCCTTCCCCACCGAACTGCACGACGCCATCGGCGACGGCATCCGCGAACGCGGACATGAATATGGCACTGTGACCGGACGTCCCCGCCGCATCGGCTGGTTTGACGCCGTAGTGGCCCGTTACACTTCCCGTCTTGCCGGCACCACCCATTGGGCAATCATGCTGCTCGACGTGCTCTCCGGGCTCGATGAAGTGAAGATCTGCACCGCCTATGAACTCGACGGCCGCAAGATACAGTCGCCTCCCTCCACAATCGCCTCCCTCTCCCGCTGCACACCCGTGTATGAAACCCTTCCCGGCTGGAAAGAGGATATCACCCAGATCAGAGAATTCGACCAGCTGCCGCAGAACGCAAAGAACTATGTGGCACGCATCGAGGAGATTACAGGCGTGCCCGTAGGAATGATTTCCGTGGGACCCGACCGCACTCAGACAATCATCAAGGACAAGAATCTTAACAACTTCTAATTTATGAGTTTCATAGAAAACAAGATAGCACAGGAGGGAATGACGTTTGACGACGTGCTTCTCATTCCGGCCTATTCGGAGGTGACACCCGACAAGGTGTGTCTCGGATCGCGCTTCTCGCGTAATATCAAGTTGAACATCCCGGTGGTTTCAGCCGCCATGGACACTGTGACAGAAGCACCTATGGCCATCGCCATCGCCCGCGAGGGCGGCATCGGCGTGATTCATAAGAATATGTCGATTGCCCGTCAGGCAGAGCAGGTGCGCAAGGTGAAACGCGCCGACTCCGGCATGATCTATGACCCGGTGACCATCACCCGCGACAAGACCGTGGCCGACGCGCTGCGCCTCATGCGTGAAAACCGCATCGGCGGCATCCCCGTAATTGATGACGAACGCCATCTCATCGGCATTGTGACCAACCGCGACCTCCGCTTCCAGCAGGATATGTCGCTGCCCGTGGCCACAGTGATGACGTCAGAGAATCTTGTCACCACGCGCCATGCCGACATGGAGGAGGCTTCGCAGATTCTGCTGCAGAACAAGATTGAGAAACTCCCTGTGGTAGATGAGGAGAACCATCTCGTGGGTCTCATCACATATCGCGACATCACGAAGATTCGCGAATTTCCTAATGCCTGCAAGGATTCCAAGGGACGTCTGCGTGTGGCAGCCGGCGTAGGTGTGACCCACGACACGCTTCAGCGCGTGGCTGCGCTTGTGGAGAATGGCGTTGATGCTGTGGTGATCGATACCGCACACGGCCATTCGGCCAATGTGGTGCGCACTCTCCGTGCTGTGAAGGAGGCTTATCCCGACCTTGATGTGGTGGTGGGCAATATCGCCACTGCCGAGGCTGCCGAATATCTGGTGGCTGCGGGTGCCGACGGAATAAAGGTAGGTATAGGCCCGGGGTCCATATGCACCACCCGCATTGTGGCCGGAGTCGGCGTGCCCCAACTTACAGCCATCTACGACGCCGCCGAGGCTGCTCATCGCCATGATGTGCCGGTAATCGCCGACGGAGGACTCCGCTATTCGGGCGACGTGGTGAAGGCGCTTGCTGCAGGCGGCGACTGCGTGATGATGGGCTCGATGCTCGCAGGTGTGGAGGAGTCCCCGGGCGAGACTATCATCTACAATGGCCGTAAATTTAAAGCTTATCGTGGAATGGGTTCCGTGGAAGCCATGCAGGCCGGTTCGAAGGACCGCTATTTCCAGGGCGACCAGATGGATTCCAACAAACTCGTGCCGGAAGGTATCGTGGCTCGCGTTCCCTATAAGGGTTCGCTCGGCGAGACTGTATACCAACTCATCGGTGGCCTACGCTCCGGTATGGGCTATTGCGGCGCCAAGGATATCGACGCTCTACACAATGCCAAGTTTGTGAGAATCACCTCTGCCGCCGTGGTGGAAAACCATCCCCACGATGTGACCATCACCAAGGAGGCGCCCAACTATTCACCGGGCAATTAATTCCTGTATTTCCATTTATCAAGACTTATGGAGAAGATATTAATAATCGACTTCGGATCTCAGTACACTCAGCTTATCGCACGCCGCGTGCGTGAGCTGAATGTGTATTGTGAGATTCATCCGTTCAACCATATGCCGGAGATTGACGCCGATGTTCGCGGTGTGATTCTTTCAGGCAGCCCGGCGTCGGTGCGCGATGCCGGATCGCCCCGCATCGACCTTGGCAAGCTTCGCGGCCACCTGCCCCTCTTGGGTGTATGCTATGGCGCGCAGTTGCTTGCTATGGAGTGTGGCGGCACAGTGGCCGGAGCTCCCAGTCGCGAGTATGGCCGCGCCATGCTCAGCGTTGTTGACGCCGAGGATCCGCTGATGGCTTCAGTTCCGGCCACCACACAGGTATGGATGTCGCATGGCGACACCATCACTGAGGTTCCCGACGATTTCCACATCATCGGCTCTACCGATAATGTGCGCGTGGCTGCATACCGCGTCACCGGCGAAAGGACCTGGGGTATACAGTTCCACCCCGAAGTGTTCCATTCCACCGACGGCCCTCAGTTGCTGCGCAATTATGTGATTGGCATCTGCGGATGCTCAGGCACATGGAGTCCCGCTTCTTTCATTGATTCCACAGTGGAGGAACTGCGTAAGAAAATTGGCAACGACAAGGTGATTCTCGGCCTCTCCGGAGGTGTGGATTCATCTGTAGCTGCCATGCTGCTTCACCGTGCCATCGGCCAGAACCTTCACTGTATCTTTGTGAACAATGGCCTTCTTCGTGCCAATGAATTCGAGGATGTGCTGGCCTCCTATCAGGGTATGGGACTTAATGTTACCGGTGTTGATGCATCGGAGCGTTTCTATACCGACCTTGCAGGCGTCACCGACCCGGAGCAGAAGCGCAAGATTATCGGCCGCGACTTTGTGGAGGTGTTCAATGCCGAGGCAAAGAAGGTGGAGGGCGCGCGCTGGCTGGGTCAGGGCACAATCTACCCCGACGTGATTGAAAGTTGCTCTGTAAAAGGGCCTTCGGCCACAATCAAGAGCCACCACAATGTGGGAGGCCTTCCTAAGGAGATGAATCTGAAAGTGGTGGAACCGCTGCGTCTGCTCTTTAAGGACGAGGTGCGCCGTGTGGGCAAGGCGCTTGGTATCGACCAGCGTTTGCTCGGACGTCATCCCTTCCCGGGACCCGGACTTGGCATTCGTATCCTTGGTGAAGTTACGGCCGAGAAAGTGCGTGTGCTTCAGGCCGCCGACAAGATTTTCATCGACGCGCTGAGGGAGTCGGGCTGGTACGACAAAGTGTGGCAGGCCGGCGTGATGCTTCTGCCTGTGCAGAGTGTCGGCGTGATGGGAGATGAACGCACCTATGAACGCTGCTGCGCACTGAGGGCGGTGATTTCCACCGACGGCATGACTGCCGACTGGGTGCACCTGCCTTATGAACTGCTGGCAAAGGTAAGCAACGAAATCATCAACAAGGTGCGCGGCATCAACCGCGTAGTCTACGACATCTCCTCCAAACCACCGGCAACCATCGAGTGGGAATAATCGACGCAGGCGCGGGCGGCTATGTGGGGCTTGGCGGATGCTGCGGCGGCCACGTGTGCCGGATGATTGGCGTAGACGGCCACATCGGCCATCGTGGGCACTGTGGCGGTGAGCACCAGATCCCAGTTTTCTGCCGGATTCTCATTTATGCCTACCTCTATTGCCTCAAGAACGTCGATTACTTCAGGAAGAGCCCTCAGCCTTGCGGCAAAATCCTGCGCAGCGGCGAGACGCTCCTCCTTTGTCCCCTTCATCTGAAATGTAACGATGTGTTTTACCATTGTTCCCAAATTTATTGTTAAACCCTAAAATCCGATAAATACACTGTGCCCCCGCATTCGATATGCGAGGGCACGGCGCTTTCTATTTCAGTTTGTTGTATTCTTCGTCGGTGACGGGCTCAAGCCAAATGTTTTCGGTCATTTCGCCGGGCACTGAGAATGCGAGGTGAGCAAACCAGGAATCCTTGGCTGCTCCATGCCAGTGCTTCACATTGGCAGGGATATTGATCACCGTGCCGGGAAGAATCTCCACGGCGGGGTTACCCTCCTCCTGATACCATCCGCGGCCGCCCACGCCCACGAGCATCTGACCGCCGCCCTTCTCGGCCTTATGGATGTGCCAGTTGTTACGGCATCCGGGCTCGAAGGTAACATTGGCGAAGGGAATCTGTTTTGTGGATACCTGGGCGAGATAACTTTTGCCTTTGAAATATTTCGCATAGGCAGTGTTCGGTTCGCCAATCGGAAATATCATCTCACGCTGGAACTGAGCCATAGCGTCGTCGCCCTTGATATCATCGTTCCATACCTCTTTGGCGAGGCGGAAAGCGGCCCAAGCCTTAGGCCAGCCTGCGTAGAAGGCGATGTGGGTGATTGTCTCGGCTGCTTCAGTGCGGGTGATGCCGTTCTTTTTAGCGTTCTGCAGATGATGCATGAGCGATGAGTCGGTGATGCCCTGGCTGATGAGCGCTGTGATGGTCACAAGGCTACGGTCTCTCAGGGAGAGCAAGTCGTTGCGGCTCCAGACTTCTCCGAAGAGGATGTCGTCGTTGAGATGCGCGAACTCCGGAGCGAAATCGCCAAGGGCGTCGCGTCCGGCAGTCTGTACTATTTTCTGTTGTGCCATAACGTTGATTGATATAATGCAAGACAATAAAATTGTTAGAATCTTTCTGTTCATTATGGCGGTCGGGTTAAAAAATCTGTAATGCGGAATAGTGTTGTCGCGGAATCTTGTACCGCTGCATCCGGCAATAACCTTATGCACTTCACAAAATTAACCTAAAATTATTTAAGCAACAATTAATGCTGATTGATTTAGAATTTATTAACAACTAATGATATCTACAAATATTCCCTTACCGATGTCGCTTTTGAGAAACTTTCCCCTAAGAGGTGACGCTTTTGTGAAAAATGCATCCTGTTTTAGTTGAAAGATGTGGACTTAGAGCCGGAAAAGCTCTTTATCGGGAGGGCTGAAAGGCTACTTAAAAAATCTTAAATTATATTTTATAATGCTTTTATAGTCGCTATTTCGCCAATAAATGCTAAATTTGCAGGTTAAAAGGTGGGTCTTTGCGTGCCGAAAGGATGCACAAAGACTTGCAATGCATGTGAAATCCGGCGGAAACCAGTAAGTTTCTGCCTAACACACAACACTATAATAGTGACAGTGATAAAAACGACGATAACCGGTTGGGCGCTCGGCGGCCTGACTTTGGCAGCCTCTCTTCTTGCATCCTGCAATAAGGAGTCGGACTCGGAGCTTTATGTGGATCCGGCCAATGTGGCCGTAACCGCCTTCTCGCTCAAATTCGACAGCAAGGTGCAGGGCGTGGACTCCACATATTTCTCCATCGACCTGGAGCGCGGCGTGATCTATAATGCCGACTCTCTTCGCAAGGGGACACCCGTGGATAAGCTTGTGCCCGTGATCAAATACAGTTCGAAGGTGGAGAGCGCCATCATCACAATGAGCGGCGGCACCACCCGTGAAGGTGAAGTGGACTATAAGAACAATCCCACCGACTCAATCGACTTCAGCGGCAAGGTGACTCTCACTCTCACGGCCAACGACGGCGAGATGCGCCGCAGTTACGACATCCGCGTGAATGTTCACCGCGAAGTGGCCGACTCCCTGGTGTGGGTAGACATGACGCAGACCACTCTCCCGTCGCGTCTTCCCAATCCCGTCAACCAGAAAACAGTGCAGAAAGACTCCAAGGCCGTGACGCTCATCCTCGAAAGCGACGGCACATATACGCTCGCCAGAAGCGAAGACCTTGTGGCCAACCGCTGGGACAAACAGCAACTGCAGTTGCCGTTCACGCCCGATGTGCGCTCATTTACATCCACATCCGCCGACTATTATATGCTGGCAGCCGATGGCCAACTTTACAAAAGCGCCGATGCCGAGAACTGGCAGGCAGCCGGCCAGAGCTGGTCGGTGATTATCGGCCCTTACCTCGACAGCGTGCTCGGCTTAAAGAAGGATGGCAACAACATGTCATTTATACAATATCCGCAGCAATCCCTCAACAGCGTGGAGATTCCCGGCGACTTCCCCGTGAGCGGCCACAGCAACTTCGTGACGCTTCAGAACAAATGGACATCAAGCCCCGTTGCATTCTTTGTGGGAGGCACACTCCGCAATGGATCAGCCACTTCTGCCACCTGGGCCTTCGACGGCACCGAATGGATTAAACTCTCGGAAGGGGGCGTGCCGGCAGTGGACAGCGCTTCGATAATCCCCTATTATGCTTATCGGGCATCCAGCTCGGGAGGCGCGATGACTGAATATAATGTATGGATGCTTGTGGGTGGCCGGCTTAACGACGGCTCCTTCAACCGCACCGTATTCATATCATACGACAATGCCGTGCATTGGTCGCGCGGGATGGCGTCGATGCAGCTTCCTGAAAGCTTCCCGGCGCTTTCCGACTGCGACAATGTGGTGCTCGGCACGGTGAAGACAGCACCCGTGGTGCGCGCCCCGATGCGCATTTCCCACACTGTGGACAATGGCATCGTGAGTTGGACCTGCCCCTATATCTATCTGATAGGCGGCAATGACCCCGACGGCAAGCTTTACAGTTCGATATGGCGCGGAGTGCTGACCCGACTTACATTCGCACCCGTGTTCTAACCGATTAAAACAAAGAGAAAAAATCCGCAAATGAAAAGAATCCTCTGGATATCAGCCCTGTTGATGCTTCTTGCGTCGGCGCCTAAAGCCCGCGCACAGGAAGACTACCGCTTCGACATCGGAGCCGGATTCGGCATGACCGGATATCTGGGCGACGCCAATTCCTCCAACCTCTGGGCCAATCCGGGCTGGGACGCGGAGATTCTCTTCAGATATATCCTCAACCCCCGTTTCAATTTCAAGACCAATTTCTACCTCGGTTCGCTGCGCGGCGACTCCTCAAAGATGGACAATGTGTTCCCCGAAGGTCGTTCGTTCAAGTTTTCAACAACTTTTTATGAACTGGGGGAAATGGCGGAATTCCATTTCTTCAATTATGGAATGGGGGAGAGTTACCGCAAACTGAAACGGTGGACACCCTATATCACGGCCGGCCTGAGCGTGACAGCATGGAAGGCCGACAAATTCGGCGCCGCGCTCACGATACCTTTCGGCATCGGCTTCAAATACAAACCGGCCTTGCGCTGGAACATAGGGCTGGAATTCCTGATGAAAAAGACCTTCACCGACCGTCTTGACAGTTCCGACCTCAAGGATCCGATGGAGATAAAGAGTTCCTTCCTGAAGAACACCGACTGGTATTCCACGCTGTCGATTACGATAAGCTACGAATTCAGCAAGCGTTGCGAGCAATGTCACTATAAAGATTGAACCGAAACTGACCGGAGACAGAGATGAGTGAACTGGAGAAATATATGAGTCGTCTGGACATGGAGCGGATTCCGCGCCATGTGGCAGTGATAATGGATGGGAACGGACGCTGGGCCAGGCAGCGCATGCGCGACCGCAGCGAGGGGCATGCTGAGGGCGTGCACAGCGTGACCCGCATCACCCGCCTTGCCTCCGACCTCGGAGTGAAATATCTCACGCTCTACGCCTTCTCCACCGAAAACTGGAACCGTCCTCAGCGCGAGGTGGAACTGCTGATGCATCTCATCGGCTGGACCATCCGCCGCGAAACGCCTGAACTTCGCGCCAACAATGTGCATATCCTTCTGCTTGGCGAGATCGACCGCCTCCCCGCGGAGGTGGCTGCAAGCCTGCAGGAGGGTGTGGATGCCACCAAGGACTGCGACGGGCTCAATCTCTGCCTATGTCTGAGTTATTCCTCCCGCTGGGAGATCACACGCGCTGTGCGCAATCTCGCCGGCCTCGCAGCCGAAGGAAAACTCGATCCCGACAGCATCGACGAAAACCTTATCTCCGATTCCCTTGCTACAAAAGGAATGCCCGACCCCGACCTGCTTATCCGCACCGGCGGCGAGCTCCGCATAAGCAATTTCCTGCTCTGGCAGATTGCCTATAGCGAACTATATTTTACCCCTACCCTCTGGCCCGACTTCAATGAAGATGAATTCGTGGCCGCGCTCGAAGACTTCCAGCACCGCCAGCGTCGCTTCGGAAAAACGGGCGACCAGATAGAAGACGAAAAAGCTCTATGAAACATATCCGCTCCATATTCATCCTCCTTGCCGCATTGGCTGCGCTGTCAGCCTCGGCTCTCGACATAAAGCTCGATGGGGAACAACAGCCCACTGCCCCCGTGGACACCATCTACAATCCCGACATCATTTATTCCCCGATGCCCAAGACCTATGAAATCGCAGGCGTCAAGGTGTCGGGAATCAAGAATGCCGAGGACTATGTGGTGATTGGATATTCGGGGCTCTCCGTGGGCGACAAAATTGAGATTCCCGGCCAGGAAATCACTGATGCCGTGCGCCGCTTCTGGCGTCAGGGCCTCTATTCCAAGGTGCAGATTAACGTGGAGAAGATTGCGGGCGACAAGGCATGGCTCGAGATTGTGCTCAACCAGCAGCCCCGCATGTCGGAAATGAGGTTCAATGGAGTGAAGGGTGGCGAGAAAAAGGATATCGAACAGCGACTCGGCATGGTGTCGGGACAACAACTCACTCCCAATATCATCGCCCAGGTGAAGAGACTCGTGGAAGAATATTATGCGAAAAAGGGCTTCAAGAATGCCCAGGTGCGCGTGATCGAACAGCCCGACCTCTCGAAGGAGAACATGGTGATCCTCAACATCGACGTGAACCGCAACAGCAAGATCAAGGTCCACAAGATTTATGTCAAGGGCAATCAGGTGCTTTCGGACAATAAGGTGAAACGCACCATGAAGAAGACCAACGAGAGCGGCAACCTGCTGAACATCTTCAAACAGCGCAAATTTGTGGAGCGCGACTTCGAGGACGACCTCCAGCGCATCATCGACAAATACAACGAGCTCGGCTACCGCGACGCCAAAATCACCCACGACAGCGTGGCCCGCTACGACGACAAGAGCGTCGACGTGTTCATCGACGTGGATGAGGGCAAGAAATATTACATCAGCGACATCTCCTGGGTGGGCAATACGGTCTATCCCACCGAGACGCTCAATATGATATTGGGTATGTACCCCGGCGACGTTTACAACCAGAAGATGCTCAACAAGCGCACGATGGACGATGAAGATGCCGTGGCCAACCTCTATCTCGACAACGGTTATCTCTTCTTCCAACTTGTGCCCATTGAGGAGCGCATCAAGGGCGACAGCATCGCGCTGCAGATGCGTGTGATCGAGGGTCCGCAGGCAAAGGTGAACAAGGTAATCATCAATGGTAACGACCAATTGTATGAGAAGGTGATCCGCCGCGAACTGCGCGTGCGCCCCGGCGAGCTTTTCTCGAAGAGCGACCTGATGCGCTCGGCGCGTGAGATCGCAGCCGGCGGCCATTTCAATCCGGAGAATATGGATATCCGCCCGATGCCTAACGAGAATGACGGCACGGTGGACATCGTGTTCAATCTCGAGCAGAAGGCCAACGACAAGATTCAGCTTTCCTTCGGCTGGGGACAGACCGGCCTCACCGGACAGCTCGCGCTATCATTCTCCAACTTCTCGATGAAGAACCTCTTCAATCCGAAGAGCTACAGGGGCATAATACCGCGAGGCGACGGTCAGACTTTCTCCATCTCGGCGCAGACCAACGCCCAGTATTATCAAAGCTATTCAATCAGTTTCTTCGACCCCTGGATTGGAGGCAGCCGCCCCAACTCACTTGCCGTATCAGTAGACTTCAGCCGTTCCACAGGTATCAACTCCCAATTCTACAACGATGCCTGGAGCTCCGCATATCAGAATGCAGTATGGAACCAGTATTCCTATAATACCAACTATTCCTCCTATGCCATCCAGAATGCCTACGACCCCAACAAGGTGCTTCAGCTCGCAGGCGTGAGCGTGGGATTCGGCACACGACTCAGCTGGCCCGACGACTATTTCCAGTTCCAGGCTCAGCTGGCCTACCGCTGGTATTATCTGAAAAACTGGGATTACCTCTACTATATGCGCAACGGTACGTCAAACTCCCTTACTCTAGGACTGACATTGTCGCGCACAAGTATCGACAACCCGATCTATACACGCCGCGGATCACAATTCTCGATTGATTTCACCGCCACTCCCCCCGCCTCTCTCTTCGGACGCAAGGACTGGAGGTCGCTCTCCGAACAGGCAAGTTATTTCAATCAGGACAGCAGTTCCCGAGAAGCAGCCCGCGGACAGCTCTATAAATGGATTGAATACTGGAAACTCCGCTTCAAGAGCAAGACCTTTACTCCGCTCACAGACCCTGACGGCAAATGGACCCTCGTGCTCATGACACGCGCCGATTTCGGTCTGCTGGGGTCATGGAACAAATATCTCAAGACTCCTTTCGAGACCTTCTATTTCGGCGGCGACGGCATGTCGGGCTCCTACACCTATGCCACGGAGACCATCGCCATGCGCGGATACGAGAACGGTCAGTTCACTCCCTCGGGCTATGAAGGCTACGCCTACGGCAAATTCTCCCTCGAGCTCCACTTCCCGTTCCTTCTCCAGCCCTCCACCACCATCTATGCAATTGCCTTCGCAGAGGCGGGCAACTGCTGGACATCGGTGAAAGACTTCTCGCCCTTCAACCTGAAACGTTCGGCCGGCGTCGGCGCCCGTGTATACCTCAGCGTGCTCGGCTTCCTCGGCATCGACTGGGCATACGGTTTCGACAAAGTGTGGGGACGCAAGGGCGGCAGCCAGATCCACTTCGTGCTCGGCCAGGAGTTCTAACTTATCTTGCAATGTCTGCGACTCATGTCTGATTAAACCAAACATATAGCCCAGACGTCTATAATTATGACGGATGTTTTTCGTTCTTAGAAAATGAGGAGCGCCGCATTCAGGAAAAGGCCGTTTTAGCGGCATTATCCGCAAATAGACGTTAATTTTTAACAAAGTAAACAAGAGTATGAGAAAGATACTATTCGCTGTGATGCTGGCTGTGGCCGGAGCACTCGGCTGTTCAGCACAGAAATTCGCCTTGATCGATATGGAGTATGTATTGCGCAATGTGCCTGCATACGAGATGGCCAACGAACAGCTCAACCAGGTGAGCCAGCGCTGGGAGAAGGAGGTAAACGAACTCTCCAAGGAGGCCGAGACAATGTATAAGAACTATCAGGCCGACATGGTGTTCCTCACCGACGACCAGAAAAAGAAACGCGAGGAGGAGATTGTGGCCAAGGAGAAGGAGGCCACCGACCTTCGCTATAAATACTTCGGTCCGGAGGGAGAACTCTATAAAAAGCGCCAGTCGCTGATCAAGCCCATCCAGGAGGATGTATATAATGCAGTGAAGGCTGTGGCGGAAGAAAAAGGCTATCAGGCCATCTTTGACCGCGCATCGAGCCAAAGCATCGTGTTTGCATCGCCGCGTATCGACGTGAGCAATGAGGTGCTCAATAAACTCGGATATTCAAAATAAAAGGAAATTTAACAAAAAAATAACCAAGATACAGAAATGCTTAAGAAAATCTTGCTCGCAGTGGCAATCGCCCTGCCTTTCTTCGGGGCATCCGCCCAGCAAAGTGTAAAGATCGGACTTGTCGACACCAACTCGATTCTCCAGGCTATGCCCGAGACTTCCGACGCACAGAAAAAACTCGCCGAGGCATCAAAGAAATATGAGGACGAATTCGCACGTCTTCAGGAGGAACTCAAACGCCTCTATGATGAATTCCAGGCCATGAAGCCGGATGAGCTTCAGGCTATCAAGGACCGCAAGACCCGCGAAGTGCAGGACATGAATCAGAAGATGCAGGCTTTCGAGCAGAATGCCCAGCAGGACCTGGCCAAAATGCAGAATGAGCTGATGCAGCCGGTGATCCAGAAAGTGCGCACCGCTGTGGAGGCTGTAGGCAAAGAGGGCGGTTTCGGCATGATCGAGAACTATGAGCCTTCGCTCACTCTCTATTACGCATCGCCGGTGGTTGACGTCACCCCGCAGGTGAAGGCCAAACTCGGCTTGAAATAAGCGAACATCGGAAATTAGATTATCATAAGGCTTGGCTGTCGGCTATCTCAGCCGGCGGCCTTTTTATTAATTCATAGATTTCAGCAGAAGAGATGAACAGCACGGCTTCAGGGAACAGAGTGGAGAAAATAGGAGTGTTTGACTCAGGCTATGGCGGGCTTACCATCCTCAAGGAGATACGCCGCCATCTGCCCCAGTATGATTATCTCTACTTAGGCGATAACGCGCGCGCCCCCTATGGCACACGGAGTTTCGACATCGTGTACGACTTCACGCGCCAGGCCGTGGAGGAATTGTTCCGCCGTGGCTGCCGGCTCGTGATTCTTGCCTGCAACACGGCTTCGGCCAAGGCGCTGCGCTCCGTGCAGCAGAATGTGCTGCCCGCGCTATATCCCGACAGGCGCGTGCTGGGGGTGATTCGCCCAACGGTCGAGGCTGTAGGCGACATTACCCATACACGGCACATCGGCCTGCTCGCCACGCCGGGCACCGTGAGGTCGCATTCCTATCGCATGGAGATAGCGAAACTCTATCCCGACATGCAGATCACTGAAACAGAATGCCCCATGTGGGTGCCACTCGTGGAGATGAATGAAAGCGCTTCGCCCGGTGCCGACTATTTCGTAAAGAAATATCTCGACAGAATCCTTGCGGCCGACCCCGAAATCGACACTCTTCTCCTCGGATGCACGCATTATCCCCTACTGCTTCCCAAAATCAGGGAATACGTGCCGCAGCATGTGCGCATCGTGGCGCAGGGCGACATCGTGGCGGACAGCCTCGCCGACTATCTTCACCGCCATCCCGAAATCGAAGGCAGATGTTCGCTTGGAGGCAACACGAAATTCCTCACCACGGAAAATGCCGAGCGCTTCGACCAACTCGCCTCTATCTTTATGGGTGAGGATGTGAAATCAAGCAAAATCACTTTGTGATGCGTTATACAAAAAAACGGAAATAATTAAGCCATGGAAAATAAAGAGAATATACCTGCGCTGAAAGAGGCGCTCAGAGATATGGATTATGATGCGGCTGTGGCTCATCTCACAGAATATATCGCGGCTCATCCGGAGAGCGACGAAGCATACACCTTGCGCGGCATGCGTTATTGGGGTGCCGGAAAACGCGCTCTTGCCATCAACGATTTCCTGAAGGCTGTGGAGATTAATCCGCAAAGCCGTGCCAAGGAGGCCATCAAGGCCGCCGACGAAATCCTCGACTACCGCAACAAGGACCTTTACAATCCCTGATTGCAATTTAGAATTCAGTGCGTTTCCCAGGGCATGATCTGGCGTGCGGGAGCCTTGACGGAGTAGGAAGGCAGGATTGAGGATGAGCGGCGGTCGCCTGCATAGAGCATCAACGGGCGCTCTATGCGCCAGCCGCGACTCATATTGCGGATAAACAGATGTCCAAGGCCGCGGCAGCCGCGTGTGAGCCTACGGAGCTCCATGAAGAGTTCGGTGAGGTCGTTTACGCAGGCCGTAGTGAATTCGGCCACGGCGCGTCCGCCCAACACAAGACGCGCATACACCTTGTCGCCATATTTCATGGGATGTCCCGTGCCCGACGGAGTGACCGCAGTGGCCTGCGTCGGCGAAAAACTGCGGCGCACAAGACCATCCATACTCCGGCGCTGCGCACTGTAACTGTTCTGGCTGCCCTGACGGCTCTGAATGTTATAACTCGTAGTGACCATATCCGTTTATTTTTGATTCTGCTGCAAAATTACAGGCCATGACTGCGGAGTTCTTGCAGGGTTGTGTTAAAATAATCAAAAATAGTTTAACAAAATGGGGGTAAGTGGCTACAAATGCTTAAATTTGCAGATGAAACAGCGCTGAGAAGGTGCCGACGGGTGCAAATACGGCACGCAATCAGCAGCCCGGATGCAGAAATGGTGGAATGGTAGACACGGGAGACTTAAAATCTCCTGGCCCTTATCGGCTGTGTGGGTTCGAGTCCCACTTTCTGTACGCTGACATGGAGAGGCCTCAGGTCTCTCCTTTTTTATTTGCTGATATTGTCAAAAATTAATAATTTTGCATCTTGGGGAATCAGCAAAAGCCCCAGACGCAAGATGCCCACACAGAATCTCGAGACACGGCAGACGCTCGCACAGCGTCCGATACTTTCGCAGCAGCAGCTTCGCTATGTGAGGTTGCTGGAACTCAATGCGCCCGAACTCGATGAAACTGTGGAGCGCGAGCTCGAAGAGAATGAGGCTCTTGTGGAAAAAGAGGAGGTGCACGAAGAGGACACACGGCGCTATCCGTTGTTCTCCCGCCGCTCATCGCAAAGTGAAGACTATGAATTTGCACCGGCCGACCGCACCGCCAACCTCTACGACTATCTCAACACCCAGCTTTCCGAGCGCAATCTCTCGCCGAAGGTGGAATTTGCCGCAAGGTATCTTATCGGCAATCTCGACTCCAACGGATATCTGCGGGGCGGACTGCATCATCTGATTGATGAGATGGCCTTCCGCGAGGGAGTAGAGGTAAGCGAGGAGGAGGGCCGTCAGGCTCTCGCTGAGGTGCAGCGACTCGATCCGGCCGGAGTGGGCGCCGCCAACCTGCGGGAGTGCCTGCAGATTCAATTGCGGGCAATGCCTGCAAGCCCCGAGCGCGACAATGCCCTGCGTATCCTCGCTGATGCCTACGAGGCATTCACCATGAAGCATCGCCACCGCATACGCTCGTTGCTGAAACTCTCAGATGCCGAGGCCGACAATGCGCTTTCGCTCATAAAAAGCCTCAATCCGAAACCCGGCGCGTCGATGGGCAACGACCCCGCCGACACAGCCGGAGTGATTGTGCCCGACTTTGTGGTCACGGAGGAGGAGGGAGAATTCTATGTGACGCTCAACAACAGCGTGCCGGAACTTCAGATTGCCAAGAGCTTCGAGCAGGCCATGGCGAGCGTGGACCGCACCCCTACAGGCCGCCCGCGAAAGGGGTCGGAATATATCGTGAGCCGATATAATGATGCCCGCGACTTCATCCGAGTGCTCCAGCAGCGGCAGAACACAATGATGACCGTGATGAGCGCCATCATAAAGCTGCAGCACGAATATTTCATGACACGCAATGTGTACAGGCTCAAACCGATGATGATCAAGACAGTGGCCGACATCACGGGACTCGATATTTCCGTGATATCAAGAGCCACCAACAATAAATACGTTTCCACGCCCTGGGGAGTGTTCCCGCTGCGCTTTTTCTTCAGCGACGAGAAGGGGGACAAAGGTGAGAGCGAGGAAGCCACCACCAACCGCATGATCGAGGCGCGCATCCGCACGCTTGTGGAGAAGGAGGACAAGCGCCATCCTCTCAGCGACCAGCGGCTGATGGAAACGATGAACGCCGAGGGCTTCGACCTGAAGCGCCGCACCGTGGCAAAATACCGCGACAGGCTCGGGATACCCGTGGCCCGCTTGCGCAAGGAACTTTGATTGAGATTTCATTAAACGTAAATTAGTTTAAACAACTTCAGTATATCGAATATTGATATTTGAGTTATGATTAGAATATTGAGACGTGCGATTCTGCTTTCAGCAATGATGCTGGTATCGGTGGCGGCCATGGCTGTCACGGATAAGGAAATGGATGAGGCCCGCGCCATAGCGGCGAAGGCCTATCTGCGTTATGCCAATGATGGTTCCGGCTATCTCGACGATGTGAAGGCCACATCAATGACGCAGCTTAAAGGAAGCCTTAAAGCCAAGGAGAAGGAGAACCTGCGGGCATTCGAGGCCGTGAAGGTGCCTGCCGACTATGCTTCCTGGGACAAGGAGAAACTCGTGGAATACTGGTCGTCGACCTTCTTCCAGAGTTCAGGGCTTTCCGACAAGGGAAAGGCTGCCCGCGGAAGAGTGCGCAAGCAGATATCGGCGATGAATGTATCAGCACCCTCTGCACCCGCGCCGGCGCCTGAGCCTGTACCCGAGGCCACAACGCCCGACCCGGCCACAACATCCGCTGCTGAAGCCACCCCTGCGGCCGACGCACCTGCGGCCGACCAGCAGGATATCCTTGCCGACCAGCAGGCCATAAGCGAGGATGCCGACAAAAACGCACCCCCAACGCAGCAGGAGGATGGCAACACGGTGGTATACGTGATTATCCTCGTGGTGCTGGTGGCTGTGGTGATATGGCTGGTGGTATATGCCGCCAATGTGATGAAGAAGCAGCAACAGCCCCGCAGCGAAAGCCGCAGCAAGGAGGATGCTTCCGAGATTTCATCACTCCGGGAGAAGGCCAAGGAGGCTCTCACAAAGAAAAATGAAGAGATTGACGACCTGCGCCGCCGCCTCGAAATGGAAGAGGGAAGAAGCAGCGAGATCGGCGCCGAGCTCGAACGCTATAAACTCGACAACAAGCGTTTGCTTGCGCAGATTGAGAAACTCCGTGGCGACCTTCTTGCCGCATCTGAGGCACGCAATCCCCTTCCGCGCAGAGAGGAACCCCGCTACGAAGAACCGCGTCGCGAGGAACCGCGCCGAGTGGAGCCCCGCCGCGAAGAACCGCGCCGCGAGGAACGCCGTAAGGCTGTAGCCGAGGAACGCCCGATTATCCACGAGATCTATCTTGGCAGAGCCAACTCGCGTGGTATTTTCGTACGCGCCGACCGTCGCCTCAGCCCCGGAAACACGATTTACCGTCTCGACACAAACGACGGCCTTGTGGGCACCTTCTATGTGGCCGACGACCCCGAGGTGGTGGAACTAGCTCTCTCCAACCCCAATGAATATCTTGCCCCAGGATGCTCCGGCGATAATCTTGAAGATACAATCGGCGTGTCGGCAATCGTGACCGAAAGCGACGGCACCGCCATCTTCGAGAATGGATATTGGAAAGTGCTCCGCAAATGCCGCATACGCTATGAGTAATCATGAGATCCCTTTTTCATGTCTAATTATTTAAAGCGATATCAATGAAAATAGCGATTGTCGGAACCGGATATGTAGGACTCGTCACCGGAACCTGCTTTGCAGAAATGGGCGTCGACGTGACCTGCGTTGATGTGGATGCCAGAAAGATTGGAAACCTGAAGGCGGGGGTGATCCCCATCTATGAGCCCGGGCTCGAGGACAAGGTGAAACGGAATTATGCCGAGGGCAGACTTAAATTCACCACCGACCTGAAGGAGATTATCGACGATGTGGAGGTGATTTTCTCGGCTGTGGGCACGCCACCCGACGAGGACGGATCGGCCGACCTGCGGTATGTGCTGGATGTGGCACATACAATCGGACGCACGATGAACGGATATAAGCTGGTGGTCACCAAGTCGACTGTGCCGGTGGGCACGGCGAAGAAGGTGAAGGACGCCATCCGCGAAGAACTCGAGATGCGCGACATCGACATAGAATTCGACGTCGCATCCAATCCCGAATTCCTGAAAGAGGGACGTGCCGTGACCGACTTCATGCATCCCGACCGCGTGGTGGTAGGTGTGGAGAGCGAGCGCGCCCGCGAACTGATGGAGCGCCTCTACAAGCCCTTCATGCTCAATAAATACCGCATGATATTCACCGACATTCCATCGGCAGAAATGATTAAATATGCCGCCAATTCTATGCTGGCCACCCGCATCTCATTCATGAACGACATCGCCAACCTTTGCGAACTCGTGGGGGCCGACGTGAATATGGTGCGCACCGGCATCGGTGCCGACACGCGCATCGGATCAAAATTCCTCTATCCCGGATGCGGCTACGGAGGCTCATGCTTTCCTAAGGATGTGAAGGCACTGATAAAGACCGCGGCCAAGCATGGCTATAAGATGCAGGTGCTCGAGGCTGTGGACAGCGTCAACGAGCGCCAGAAAGAGCGCCTTTTCGACAAACTTGTGGAGCGTTTCGGCCCTGACCTGCGAGGCAAGCGTATTGCATTATGGGGCCTTGCATTCAAGCCCGACACCGACGACATGCGCGAGGCTCCCTCGCTGCGTATTGTGGCCCGTCTGCTTGAGGCCGGCGCATCGGTGGTGGCCTACGACCCTGTGGCCATGGATGAGGCCCGCCGCCGTCTCGGCGATTCCATAGAGTATGCCTCCAATATCTATGAGGCAGCACTTGACGCCGACGCCGTGCTCCTGCTCACGGAGTGGAAACAGTTCCGTCTCCCATCCTGGAATGTGCTCCACCGCACAATGCGCACCCGCGTGATTATCGACGGCCGAAATATCTACGACGCCCGCCAGCTCAACTCCGAGGGCTTCGAATACTCCTGCATCGGCCTGCGCAATAACGCACCCTCTTAATGCGTTATATGGTTGCGAACCTACCGCATCATCAACGCTTATGAATCAGAAGAAGGCTCTTGTATTTGCAACCAACAATCAGCATAAACTTGAAGAGGCCCGCCGGATTGTTTCCGACGGGTTTCAAATTGTGTCGCTTGCCGAGATAAACTGTCACGACGAGATACCGGAGACAGCGAACACCCTTGAAGGGAATGCCCTTCAGAAGGCCCGGTGGGTTCGCGACCGCTACGGCTACGACTGTTTCGCCGACGACACAGGGCTCTGCGTGGAGGCTCTCAACGGCGCTCCAGGAGTATACAGCGCCCGCTACGCCGGCGAACACTGCACGCCCGACGAGAATGTAACCAAACTCCTTCACGAGATGGAGGGCATCGAGAATCGTGACGCACAGTTTCGCACGGTCATCGCCCTTTGCGCCGACGGCGAGGAGCATTGCTTCACGGGCAGCGTGGACGGCAAGATTACCACGGAACGCCACGGCGACGGAGGATTCGGCTACGATCCCATCTTCCGTGCCAAGGAGTCGGGCAAATGCTTCGCAGAGATGAGCGCCGACGACAAAAACGCCATCTCCCACCGCGGAAGAGCCCTGCGCAAACTCCGCGACTTCCTCGGCATCATCGTGGCCGCCATCATCACGCTCACGGCAGCATTCTCCGCAAACGCCGAGCAATGGAGAATCCTCCCCACTTACGACGGCTCCCTCGCCCGAATCATCGACACAAAAGACCGGCTATATGTGCTTCCATTCATGCAGCCATATGAAGACAATTCCGGCTTAGACAATTTCAACAACATCTATATCAATCTCTTTGTATTCGACAAGGAGAGCGAAGAATGGCGCCATATAGGCCGCAATGAAGGAGCCTCCGAATATATCGTGAATTGCGCCGAATACAATTACGACGGCAAATATCTGATGGTGGCCTACGACAACGGCAACATCGACATATTTTACGACAACGGGGAAATCAAAAACATTCCGGCGCTTCTGCTTGCCGACTCCGAGCTTTCGCGGCGTCCTCGCAGCATCACATTCAGCCCTGACAACGGACACGCATTCGTGGCCACGGATTTCGGATATGCCGAAATCGACCCCAAGAAAGGGGAGGTGGAGGAGTCGCGTATATATCGCCGACGCGTAAATGCCGCAGTGCGCTTCAAGGGAATTCTTTTTGTAAGCACTCCCGAGGGTAACTATTACAGCGATGGCCGCGGCCAGTCGTTTTCCGACCTTGAGGCTCTCAGGGGCATTTCAAAACCGGTGCAGCGCTTTCTGCCCTGGGGCGACCGTCTATATGCCCTCCATGGAAAGTTCGGTTCTCCCGCGAGCGGATATTACAGCATCAGCAACGGAGTGCCGACAGGCTCCGTGATCTCCCAAAATCGTGCATATTCCCTGGAACGCGGTGCTCAGACCCTCTCCATAGTGGAAGGTAACCGGATTCTTCAATTCGACACAGCCGGGAAGCAGACTGAGATTGCCCGGGCCGAGGCCGACAAGGATTGTCCTGCTGCCAGTTATGACGGCAGGGAATATTGGGTGTCGAATGGCAGGAAGGGAGTAAGCCGCAAGCGTGTGCCGGCAGCCGGGCAGTCGGCCTGGACAGTCACGGCCAATCCCTCTGTGCCCAACGCCGCCAATGCATTCATCGCCACAAAACTCGCCATACACCCCACTTATGGAGTGCTTCTGCGAAATCACGGCATCAACTCCCATTTCTTCATTCATCTCGGCGAACCGGACCTTATCGCCGGATACAAGGATGGGAAATGGACGCCTCTGAGCACCACTTATCGCGGCGATTTCCCCGGAATGACCATCTACAATCCCGGCGGTGTGGCCATCGACCCGTTGAACAAAGACCACGTTTATTGCGGTTCGCAGGAAAATGGCATGCTTCGCCTCGACCTCGCCAATCCCGCTGCATCACTGCACATGACTGCGGCCAACGACCATGCCGGAGGCAAGGGGAAACCGGGCTTCGTGGATTGCGTGCCCGTTCACAGCGACAAAGATTATCCCACGCAGTGTGGTTTTGCCGACCCGGTGTTCGACACATCCGGAATCCTCTGGACCGCACATATCGACCCTGACAAAACCCCGATATCAGGTGGAGGGACTCCATATGTGGAACTCTGGTATTGGACTCCGGCCGACCGGGAGGCCTCAAAATCGGTATCGTCGTTCCGCCCCTGGCACAAGCTCAGTTACCGCATCCAACCCTCATACACCTACTCAATCTTTGCAACTCAAACGAGCGCCAACAAAAATCTCGTGCTCTTCCATGCCGGCAACAAAGAAGCACCTATCCTTGTGCTTGACCATCAGGGCAACCCCGGTTCGTCGGCCTCCCGCAAAGAGGGACGCCTCACTCTTTCCGCAACAAACCAGGACGGAAAGGAACTGAATCGCGACCTGAATATGCTGTATGTCACCGCCTGGCACGAGGATCCGTCGACCGGTCTTGTCTGGGTTGGCCATAATGCCGGAGTATTCACATTCAATCCGCGCGGCGTGCTGGCAGGCACTCCCGATGTAAGAAGCATAAAGGTGTCGCGCGACGACGGCACCGGCCTTGCCGACTATCTGCTCAACGATATCGAAGTGACCGGAATCACTTCCGACTCGCAGGGTCGCAAATGGTTTGCCACAATGACCGCAGGAGTGGTGTGCACATCGGCCGATGGACGCACCGTGCTCAAAAGCTATAACTCCGACAATTCCATGCTGCCCGACAATGCAGTGTACAGCATAATCTATAATCCGGCATCCAATTCGATTGTAATGTCCACCGGCAAAGGCAACTGCGAACTCTACCTCTCTTCAGCGGGAGGCGACGGCGACGAAGACACGGCAAGGGCATACCCCAACCCCGTACGCCCGGACTATTTCGGATATGTCACTATTGACGGGCTTCCCGAAGATGCCACCGTAAAGATCACAGATGCCGCAGGCAACCTAATCCGCGACCTCGGCCGCGCAAGCAGCGGTGAATGCCGCTGGGATGTAACCAATATCCACCACAAGCGCGTGCCGGCAGGAGTCTACCTTGTGCTGGCCTCCAACGGCCCCGATGCCGAGGCATTCTCAAAGGTGTCGAAGATACTTGTGGTCAATTGATTCTTAGTAAAGATTAGACAATTTCATCATATGATCTCGATAAAAAGAAGCATTATAGTAATAGCGGTGTCGCTTATGGCGGCAGCCGGCTCGTGGGCGGCCCGGATTCAGGTGTCGCCCGGCTCTTTGGCTGCCGACCCCGATGCGGTGGCCGCTATCGCCGATGGCGAACTGATTCTCGAGGGGGCGGCATCAGCGGCCGACCTTGCCACACTGCGCTCGCTTTCCGGCGAGGTGACCTCTGTGGACATCTCATCCCTGACCCTTCCCTCCAATCAGATTCCCGCCAATATGCTTTTTGGCACCAATGTGAGGACGGTGAAGCTGAATCCTGCTACCACATCCATCGGCGACCACGCGTTTGCCGCCACCATGATTGAGGAGATGGTGCTTCCGGCCGCTATCGAAAAAGTCGGCGACTATGCGTTTTCCGGCTGTCCGGCGCTGACCAATTTCACATTCGCCTCATCGCCAGAATTAGGCAAGGCAATCTTCAGCGGTGACGAGGCTCTGACAAGCGTCACTTTCGGCGCTAACACAAGTCAGATCCCCGACAAGACATTCGAGGGGTGCACATCGCTCGATATGACGCTTCCCGAATCTATCGAAACAATCGGTGCAACTGCCTTCCGACGTTCAGGACTCCGCATGGTGGACCTTCGCCACATCAAAAGCATCGGAGACTTCGCATTTGCAGAGATGCCACGCCTCACAGGCATAATCTATGCCGTAGAAAATTCACCGAAACTGGGGAAAGGCGTCTTTTTCGCCAATCCTGTATTGGCGGCGATTCCCGCACTGCCTGCCGATATTCCTGCGCTTGTGATGGCGCATACAGGGGCCAGAGGCACCATCACGGTATATGCCCGTGAAGTAGGCGAGGCTGCTTATGCCAACAATCCTCAGATCACACAAGTGAACCTTATGCCGGGCGTGACCAATATCAAGGCTCACGCTTTCCGCAACGATACAGGCATATCCAATGTGAATGTTTCAGAACTGGAAGAAAACGTACCTGAAATTGACACAGATGCTTTTTCCGGTCTTGAAAATGCTGACGGGAATTATGATATCGCCCTGCGTGTGCTTAAGGGCACAGAGAATGCCTGGAAACAGCATCCTGTATGGAGCCGGTTTAATCTTGACATTGTGTCATACATTGACTCCGCCATAACTGAAAACGCAAGTCTCCGCGCCTGGCGCGATGGCGACGCGATTATAGTGAAAGCCAATGCTCCGATGGAACTTGTGGAAGTATTCTCAATCTCCGGAGCAAGACTTTACGAGCGCCGCAATGCAGGCGAAAGCATTGCAATCCCCGGAGTGGCTGCAGATGAAATAGCAATGGTACGCGCAGTGGTGGGCACCACAGTCAGCGTTGTGAAATTAATGTAAGCACGGCATCGGCGATGCTGCGGTCGTTGCGAAGGCGCGGCACTTTCCGCTGTCCGCCAAGCCGGCCGGAACCAACGCTATGAAGCCAGCGCTCGAATGCGCCTGACGGGACTGTGATCACCTCCGGCGGGTCGAGGAAAATCGTATGGGTGCGCTTGGCATCGTAGTCGGAATTCACCTTGCGCAGCGAAGCGTCGAGCACGCGGGCGAATGCCGCGATATCTGAGGGCTCACGTTCCCATTCTATAATCCATTGATGGCGTCCCCGGTGGGCGCCGTCGGCGTATACGGGAGCCGCCGTGTAGTGGCGCACGATGCCTCCCGTGGACTCCGAGGCTTCGGCAATCCCCCGCTCGGCATTCTCCTCCATCAGTTCCTCGCCGAATGCATTGATAAAGGCTTTCGTACGTCCTGCTATCCTGATTCTTACCGGCGAAATGCTCTCTACCCTTACCGTGTCCCCAATGCGGTAGCGCCAGAGCCCATTGCTCGATGTGATCAGCAATTCATACACTTTCCCGGGCTCAATCTCCCAGATGGGGCGCGGATCGGAACCCGGCTCAGAGATGTCGACAAATTCGTAAAACACGTCATTGTCGAGAATCAGCAGCATCTCGCTGCTCTCAAGACGGTCCTGCGCGGCGAAGAATCCCTCGGATGCATTGTATGTCTCCATAAAGTGCATCCGGGTGGGGTCGGTGATGTCACTGTAAATCTGACGGTAGGGCTCGAAGGAGATACCTCCATGGAAGAACACCTCAAGATTAGGCCAGGCATCGGAAATCTTTTCCACCCCGCGCTCTTTCATCACGCCCTTGATGACGGTAAGAAACCATGAAGGCACGCCGGAGAGGTTGGTGACATTGGCATGAGAAGCAGCCTTTACAAGGGCCGGCAGCTTGCTCTCCCAATCAGGCATCAGGGCCACCGATGCCGAAGGGATGCGGAAGAGTCCGGCAAGCGGATTGATGTTTCGGATAAGGGAGGCGGAGAGGTCGCCGATTCTGACGCTCGGATTGTCGGGATGCAATTCGCTGGCAAATGAACCGCCGAGTATGAATGCTTTCCCAGAGAAGAGTCGCGAATCGGGCACACAACGCAGATAATTTGCCACGACATACGATGCGCCGGCATAATGGCAACGTTGAAGGCTGTCGCGGGTGATAGGCACATATTTGGAGCGACCACCCGATGTGCCCGACGACTGCGCGAAATCCATGCATCGGCCGGGCCAAAGCACATCGGCCTCGCCATTTACCATGCGCATCACGTCCTCCCGGATATCTTCATATTCCACCGGCACCACTCTTCTTGCGAAGGCAGCGTATGGTGACTCCATTGCGGCAATTTCCGAGAATGCGAAATGGCGGCCGACCTCGGATCCGGCCCCACGCTTCAGGAGCGAGCGCAATTGAGCCTGCTGAGCCTCGGCGGGAGAGGCAGCCCAGCGGTCGCTTCGCTTGCAAAGCATTGAGAAATAAGGGCGTGCGAGTTTGGTGAAATCCATATTTAGATAGGGAATGTGGATGCCGACATGGATTTTCGATGTGCGACATTACATTCTTCCTTATTATGGAACGTAAGAATCGGCAAAATTGATTAAATTTGCAGATAATTTGAATCAAAAAAAATGTTCAGCATAGATTTTAACCCCTTGATATGGATATTGCCGGGCGTGGCCTTATTGGTGACAGCCTGGTGCATATGGCGCGGTCTCAGGCCTCAGCGGCTTGCGGCCGCCCTCCCTCAGCATGATGCGGGTGATGAGCAGGAAACGGCGGAGGAGAATGGCGAAGCCGCTCTTCCCGGTGTATCCGTGATTGTGCACGGATCTGAGGACCGTGATTCGCTCGAAGCATTCCTGCAGCAGATGGACTTTCAGGATTATCCCGACTTTGAAGTGATTGTGGTGCTCGAAACGCATTCACGCGAAATTATGGAATGGGCCTCTAATTATGAGGTGCAGTATCCCTGGCTTCATGTCACCTTTATGCTCTCGGGAGCAAAAGGTCTTAGCCGCCACAAACTGGCCCTGACCATCGGCATGAAAGCCGCCAAGAAGGATGTCGTGCTCACCACTTCGGTGCGTGCGTCAATCCCCGACAACCACTGGCTGAGCCATATGATGGAGCCATACAGGGAGCAGGGCGTGGATGTGGTGCTCGGATATTCCAGACTGAATTTCAGAGATCTGCATGGCGCATGGAAATGGTATGGACAGTTTGACGGCGTGATGACCGACAGCCAGTGGATAGGTTATGCTGTCGCCGGGATGCCATATCGCGGCGATGGAAACAATCTTGCTTTCCGCCGCAAACTCTTCTTTGACCACAAAGGCTATGCGCGCACCATCCACCTCAATAATGGCGAGGATGATATCTTCCTTAATGAGATATGCCGAGGCGACAATACACGCGTTGTGGTGGATTCCACCACAATCCTCACCATCAGCTGGGGAAGGGAGGCTCATCATCTCCAGAGCCTGCGCAAGGAACGCTATGCGTTTACCCAGCGCTGGCTTCCGAAAGGTCCGTTCCGAAGAGCCGGTTTTGTTTCGGCTTCGCAATGGATTGTGCTGCTGCTTGCTGTGGCCGGAGGATTGCTGGGACTGCCGTCACTGGTGCCTGCGATTGCAGGAGCCGTAATCCTGCTCATTTTCTGGGGATGCGAGATTGCCACTTATCGCGCCACGGCTAAAAAGCTTGAGGCTGTAAGGCTTTGGTGGGCTGTGGCTCCATTTATGCTTGTGCGGCCGATTGCAAATTTCTTCTTCCGCATGTCAATGCGCCGCACCGGTTATAAGAATTATACCTACCAATGCAAAACACCCTTCAACAGATAAACTATGGGAAAGAATAAACTGAAGAAGTTTGCGGATATGGAGAGTTTCAGTTGTGTGCTCCAGTATCCACGCGAGAAATTGCTCGCAGAGGGATTCCCCTATGTGGGTAAATGGAATTCCGAGGTGCTTCCCGGAGGACTGCCTATGGTGCTCGAACTGGGTTGCGGGCGCGGCGAATATACCGTGGCGCTGGCACGCAGCGAAAAGGAGCGCAATTTCGTGGGTATAGACATCAAGGGTGCCAGAATGTGGACCGGCGCAAAGACTGTGGAACAGGAACAGATTCCGAATGCAGCATTCCTGCGTTGTGAGATCGAGAATATCGACCATTTCTTTGCACCGGCGGAGGTGGATGAAATCTGGATCACGTTTCCCGACCCGCAGATGAAGAAGTCTCGCAAGCGTCTTACATCCACACGTTTCCTCAACCTTTACCGCCGTATCCTTCGTCCTGACGGGGTGATCAATCTCAAGACGGACTCTCCTTTCCTTTATGAGTATACTCGCCGGCTGGTGGAACTGAATGGATTTGAGGTGATCCGCGCTACGGATGACCTTTATGGCAGCGGAATGGCCGACCCTGTGAGTGCCATCAAGACATATTATGAGCAGCAGTGGCTGTCGCGTGGAAAGAAGATCAAACTTATCAGTTTCCGGCTTCCAGCCGAGGGAGAACTCACAGAACCACGCGAGGATGACATCGAAAAGGATGACTACCGCGCAATCCCCCGGCCGACCATCACCCTTAATGAGGGCCGGTGAGGCTGTCCGCCGCAAATTCATAAATTCAAAATTCAAAATTAATATGACTCTATATCCGAATCTTATTCTTGACGCACTGAAGCATGTGCGCTATCCGGGCAACGGGAAAGATATCGTGAGCCTCTGTATGGTCGAAGATGACATCCGCATTGATGGCATGAAGGTCTCCTTCTCGCTGATTTTCGACCGTCCCACCGACCCCTTCATCCGCAGCGTGGTAAAGTCGGCCGAGACCGCTATCAAGACCAATATCTCTCCCGATGTGGAGATTGACGGCAACATTGCAGTGAAATACCGCAAACCGATTGCCGAGAAACCCGACCTGCTGCCGGGCGTGAAAAACATCATCGGCATCAGCAGTGGAAAGGGTGGCGTCGGCAAGTCTACAGTTTCCGCCAATCTTGCTGTGGCGCTGGCAGCCGCCGGTTATAAGGTGGGCCTTCTCGATGCCGACATTTTCGGGCCCTCTATGCCTAAGATGTTTGGCGTGGAGGATGAACAGCTCTATATGGTGAATGAGCAGGGGCGCGACTGGATTGAGCCTTTGCAGAAATATGGGGTGAAGATGCTCTCGATTGGGTTTCTTGTCGACAAGGAGAAACCGGTGCTCTGGCGCGGCGGAATGGCAAGCAATGCCTTGAAGCAGTTGATTGGCGATGCCCTATGGGGCGACCTTGACTATTTCCTGATAGATATGCCTCCCGGCACGAGCGATATCCACCTGACGCTTGTGCAGACGCTCGGCATCACGGGGGTAGTTGTTGTCACCACTCCGCAGGAGGTGGCATTGGCCGATGCCCGCAAGGGTGTGGCAATGTTCCGCGACGACAAGGTGAATGTGCCGGTATTGGGCATTGTGGAGAATATGGCTTGGTTCACCCCGGCGCCCCATCCAGATGAGCGGTATTACATCTTCGGCCGCGAGGGTGGAAAGCGTCTTGCAGAAAAACTGGGCGTGGAATTGCTGGCACAGATACCGTTGGTGGCCGACATTATGGAACGTGCCGATGCCGGCAAACCGGTAGCCGTAGAGTTGGAGGATGATCCCGAGCACGCAGGTCCCGAGGCACGCGCCTTCGCCGAATTGGCCGGCAATGTGGTGAAAGCCGTATCCCGCCGCCGCGAAGAACTCCCCCCGACCCGCCCCGTAGAGATGCAGAAATAGCCTCCACACCTGGATCTTGGCCGGTTAACAGATGACTGGGATTCATACCCTGTGCTGCATCTTGACCTCAATATCGGAGACTACACCCATCGCGACGGACTCTCGAGCAGGCAGGAATCAGTTCCGACGACCCCGTTCCGGTCTTTTATCAGGCAGGCTATCTGACCATCAAGGGCTATGTGGGGCGATTCAATCAGTATATCCTTGATTACCCCAATAAGGAAGTAAAAGAGGGGTTCCTCGACTTCTTACTGCCTTATTATATCAAAGGGAATGAATCAGCCACAGAATTCGACATCAGTGCCTTTGTAGAAGACGTGAATTCAAGATAGATGAACGCCCATAATCAGGCATATCGGGATAAGAATCATCCATAAATTTTGCGCTCAGAGGATATTTTGGGCGAAAAAATTTTGCGCTCAGAGGATATTTGGGCGTAAAAAAATTTGCGCGTCAATATTTCTTTATTATTTTTGTGCAGTGATTCAATGTATTATCTCAATATTATTGCTTAGATTATAATTATGGAGGAAATCAAGCACATATTCAAACGAAAACTGTATGACAGATTGCTTCAATGGAAAAATGAGGAGAATGGCGCTACAGCTATCCTGATTGAAGGCGCTCGCCGTGTGGGCAAGTCTACTTTAGCCAGGGAATTCGGGAAAAATGAGTATGATAGCTTCATAGAAATTGATTTTTCAAAAGCCTCTCCTAAAATCCATCAGCTATTTGAGGATATCTCAAATCTGGATTCCCTTTTCATGCAACTTCAATTCGAGTATAATGTATCATTAATCCCTCGGAAATCTTTGATAATATTTGACGAGATTCAATTCTGTCCGAAAGCTCGCCAGGCAATAAAGCATCTTGTGGCCGATGGCCGATTTGATTATATAGAGACCGGCTCACTCATCTCTATAAGTAAAAATGTCAAGGATATACTGATTCCAAGCGAAGAAGATCATATAAAGATGTGCCCGATGGATTTTGAAGAATTTCTGTGGGCTCTGGGAGATACTGCCACCCCAGGACTGTTGAGACAAGCTCTTCAAGCCAGAATGCAATTGGATGGTGCGCACCGCACCCTGATGCGCAAATTTCGCCTATATCTACTGATAGGAGGTATGCCGAAAGTCGTATCTGAATATTTAGAGACAAATGATCTTCTGAGGGTTGATAAGGTGAAACGTGCAATTATCAATCTTT
This sequence comes from uncultured Muribaculaceae bacterium, assembly GCA_905209725.1. Lineage (GTDB taxonomy): Bacteria > Bacteroidota > Bacteroidia > Bacteroidales > Muribaculaceae > Lepagella. Next base: position 982 of record CAJLTZ010000001.1, on the reverse strand, counting down.
ATCTCGCCGACCTTAAAAAGATTGATGAAAGCGGAAGATTAAGCCGAATTTTCGAGGATGTGCCAGTTCAACTCAACCGAAAGCTGTCGCGCTATATGCTCCATCCTGTTATCGGTGATACTGATCAGACAAAAGAGGACACGTTGATTTCAGAATTGGCAGCCTCAATGATAGTAAATATGTGCTATCATACAGCAGATCCGGCGAATGGACTTGCATTGGATTATGATAAAGACTATTTTAAACTCTATGTCGGAGATACTGGTCTGTTTGTAACACTTGCGTTTTGGGACAAGGATGTGGCTGATAATGAGATTTACGAGAAACTTCTCTCAGACAAATTATCCGCCAACCTCGGATATGTGTATGAGAACGCAGTGGCACAGATACTTGTGAGTAGCGGGAGAAAACTGTTCTATTACACCTTTCCCTCAGATAACAGACACTTATATGAAGTAGATTTTTTAATATCCAATGGAAGCAAGGTTTCTCCGATTGAAGTGAAATCGTCGGGGTATAAAACTCATAAGTCGCTTGATGAATTTGTCCGCAAATACTCGGCAAAATCAAAAGACCCGATAGTGGTTTACACAAAAGATTTCCACAAAGAGGGCATCGTCACTTTCCTCCCAGTCTACATGTTGCCCTTCTATCTGGAAATAGTGTCTCGATAAAGAGATCGAACCAAAAAATTTTTTTTGTCACATTTTAGTCTGTTGAACGTATTAGATATAGGACATCTATCCTATCTATATCATCAACTCATCTAACTCATCTAACTCTTAAAGCGATGAATAAAGTACTTCTGGCACTTGCCATATTGCTGCTCGCAATGCGCAGTTGTCTTCGCCGTCCCTCAATTCAAGGGAATCAGCAACAAGCACGGCAAAACTATAATCAAAATCGATAAGTATGGACCGCCAGGAACTTAGACCCCATCCCATAAAAAATGTTAATGCAGGGGCGACCGATTTTTGATGCA